>PAZF01000006.1 GCA_002715505.1 Candidatus Pelagibacterales bacterium | reverse complement strand
TTCTAGGGAGCAACTTCTAGATAAGTTCTGGAGCCTAGAATCTGATATAGAAATAAGAACCGTAGATGTACATATAAGAAGACTTAGAAAAGCAATTAATATAGAAAATTCTAAAGAAATTATTAGAACAGTTAGATCAACTGGCTATTCTCTTGATTGACAAAAACCTCTTTTTTAGTTAAAAGCAAAGTAGGTATTTAAAGTGGCTCAAATAGACAATATAGATCCTATTAAAAGTTTCTTTTCCAGTGAAAAGCTTCAATTAAAAATATTTAATTTTTTAAAAAAAAATAATTATAAAATTATTAATAAAAAAGAGTATCTAGATAAAAGTTTTGACATAAATATTACTAAGGGAAAACCATTACCTCAGATTAAAAATGTAGGCTTTTTGGGAAAAGCAGATATAAAAGAGATAAAAAGCATTCAGGAAAAGAGAACTTTTAAAAAGTTACATAAGCAAATTAACAGAGTTATCGATAATAAAGTAGCTCCTATTACAATTGATAGAAAGGGATATATAATTAATGGACATCACAGGTGCGATGCATTAAGAATACTTGGGAAAAAAAAAGTTATAGTTAGGCTTCTAAACTTAAATGCCAAAGATATGATAAATTTAGATTTATCAGCTAAGGAACTGCAAAAGCTTTTAAAACATCATAAATTTAACTCTTTAAATATCTTATCATTTAAGCAAATACCTGAATTAGATCAAGAAATAATCAAAAAAATATCCTAATAGCTTTTTAAATAAAAAGAAAAAATAATAAATATGGAAGATTATGGATCCAAACTGATGGAAACTATTCCAACTCAGGAGACTTAAAAGGAATGGGGAATAATCAAATGCTTATAGCCGATACCAATACAGGGAAAATTAAAAGATTTATGGTTGGCCCAAAAGAATGTAAAATTACAGGACTAACCTTTGCTCCTGATTACAAAACAATTTTTTGTAGGTATTCAACACCCTGGGGAAAGGTTAGGAAGTAATTTTCCAGATAACGGAAATAATAAGCCTCGATCTTGTATAATTGCTATTCAAAAAAAGACGGATCTGAAATTTTAACTTAGTTATTCAGGTCCCACAAAATGTTTTTAGCACCTCTTGTTCTTTTGTTGGACTAACATACATTTTTTCGTAATTTTTTATTTTTTCAAACGGCTTCTCTATACATAATAAAGCTTTATTTAATGTATCTTTTTTATCAATCAATAACTCTTGTATAATTTGCTCTACTAAGTGATTGCGCATAATAAAAGCTGGGTTATTTGAAGTAATAGTTTTACAAACTTCTTCTTTGTTGCTTTTATTTTTAAAAAGCTTTTTCCAATCATTTTTCCAGCTTTTAAATGTATCCGTTTTAGACATTAATTCATTGCTATTTTCTACCTCTTTAATTAATCCTCTAAAAGAATTCGTAAAATCTAAATTCTCACTTTCTAATATTTCTAAAAACCTATTAATTAAAACTTCATTCTCTGGGTATATTTTTTTTAGTCCTATTTTTTTACTAAAATCTAATAACCATTTATTTTTATATTTTTCAGGAATACTAGAAATTTCTTTTTGAAGAATATCTATATTTTTTTCTTTCTTCCCTTCTAATAAAGGCAATAAAGTAGAAGCAAAACAAGCCATATTCCAAATTAAAATATTTGGTTGATTTTTATAAGAATACCTTCCCATAGAATCAATAGAACTAAAGACTTTATCACTTTTATAATTGTCTATAAAAGCACAAGGTCCATAATCTATGGTCTCGCAACTTATAGAAGTATTATCAGTGTTCATTACTCCATGTATAAAGCCAACTTTCATCCACTTTGCAACCAAATCTATTTGCCCGTCTACAACATTTTTAAATAGTTCAAAATATTTATTTTCTTTTTTCTCTAAATTAGGAAAATGATTTTTTATAAAATAATCAGCTAAAATTTTTAAAGACTTTGTATCTTCCCTTGAATAAAAATATTGGAAAGTTCCCACTCTTATATGGGATCTGGCAACTCTGCATAAAATAGCACCTGGATATGTTTTTTCTCTGTATACATTATCTCCAGTTAAGATAGCCGATAAACTTCTAGTAGTAGGAATATTTATATTATTCATATACTCACTTACAAGATACTCTCTAATAACTGGACCCAACCATGCCTTGCCATCTCCTCCTCTTGAATATGGTGTTCTGCCAGAGCCCTTTAGCTGTATGTCATATCTCACATTATTTTTTGCTAATACCTCACCTAAAAGTAGCGCTCTTCCATCTCCTAACTGAGGCACCCAATTTCCAAATTGATGGCCTGCATAAACCATTGCCAAGGGGTCTGAGTTTTTTAATACTAAATTTCCCGACAAAAAGTTAACCCCCTCAGAAGATGTTAAATTTTTATAATCTAAGTTTAGTTCATCACATAGGTTTTTATTTAGAATAATTAAATGAGGATTTTTAGTCTTTTCTGGAAAAATCTTAGAGTAAAATTTATTTGGTAGATTACTAAAAGAGTTATCAAAATTTATTTTTATAGACATACTATCTCTTCTTTACTTGAATATAATGTAATAAAATAATAGCAGGAATAGAAAAGAAAGCAGTGACTATAAAAAATCCAATCCATGATGAATTTTGAATTAGATAAATACCAAAAAAATTGAAATATTCGTTCCAATTTAAATTATCAATAATCCAGCCTGCAGGAGAAGCAAGCCATGTTCTAGAAAATGACATAAATGAAGATAACAATGCATATTGAAAAGCCGAAAATTGTACATTGCATAAACTTGATAAATATGCAATAAATGCAGCCGTTCCCATTCCTCCAGAAAGATTTTCTATACTGATGGTAAACATTAATATGTAAAGATCATGCCCCTTTAAGGCTAACATTATAAAAACTAAATTTGAGAAAAGTTGTAGAAATGCTGTAATCCATAGAGCTAAAAGAATTCCATATTTAGAAATAAAATAGCCTCCTACAAATAATCCAATAAGAGTAGCTCCTAAACCGTAGACTTTCGAAATAGCAGCTATCTCAGTTTTTGAAAAACCTATTTCTAACATAAAAGGTTGAGATAATACTCCTAGTAGAGCATCCCCCCACTTAAAACATGCAATAAAGACAAGTATTAGTATCCAATTCTTTTTTATAATAAAATCATAAAATGGTTTCAATACCCTTTCTTCAATAATGTTTTTAAGACTTTTTTCAATTACTTTTACATTGCTACTTTTATCTTCAATTTTTATGCTCAAAACTAAAATGATGCCTAATGGATATATACAAGACAAAAGTATAAATGATAGTTTCCAAGAATAAATATCTGCCATTACTAATGCTCCAGCCCCAGCTGCTAATAATGCTATTCTGTATCCAGTAACATAAAGGGCTGCGCCTAGACCAAGTTCCTTCTCTTCGTTAATTTCTATTCTCCATGCGTCAATAGCAATATCTTGGGAGGCAGAAAAGAATGCTAATGTGATAGCAAATATTGCCATTTGCATAGTATTAATAACGGGATCGATATGTGCCATTATAAATATATTTACACAAATTAATATTTGAAATATTAAAATCCATATTCTTCTTCTTCCCATCTTTTTTAAAAGTCTTAATTTTATATTTGTGTCTAGAAAAGAAGCCCAAAGAAACTTTAAAGAATATGGAATTCCTACCAGAGCAAATAATCCAATAGTGGTCTTATTTACTCCGACATCTGCTAACCAAGTTCCAAGTGTAGCTGAAGTCAGCAGCAACGGTAAACCTGAAAAAAAGCCCAATGGAAAAAATATAATAAGGTTTCTTTTAAGACAAAGTTTTAATGTATCTATCAATTTTCAAGTATTTTATTTTTTTCTAATAGTTCTTTGATATTAGAGTCAATCCTTGCTCCAATGACCTTAACTGTTTCTGCCGCGCAATAGTTTCCTAGCTCAGAACACTTGCTTAAAGAATAATTGTTGATATAACCATGTAAAAAACCAGCGGCAAAACTATCGCCTGCTCCTGTTGTATCTTTAACATTTATTTTATAAGCATTTCTTTTTATAAATTTTCCATTTTTGCATAAGGTAGAACCTTTTTCACCTTGTGTGCAAATACTAATTAAAGCTTTATTAGAGGATTTCAATAATGCATTCTCAATATCGCAATCAAATAAGGATTCTATTTCTTCCTGATTAGAGAATATAATTTTAATTTTTTTTTCTAATAGTTTTAAAAAATCTTCTTTATGTCTTTTTACACAAAAGGGATCAGATAGACTGAGTGCCAACTCAAAATCGTATTCTTCTTGTTTATCAGCAATAATATTAAAAAGGTTTTTTGCTTCTGGTAAGTCAAATAAGTATCCCTCTAAATACACAATTTTTGTATTTTCTAATAATTTTAAATCTACATCATCTTGGCTAAGACTTGTAGATGCTCCAAGATACGTAAGCATTGTTCTTTCGCCATTTGGTGTAATCATTACCAAGCAAGTTGATGAAGGATCACCAATTTCTACTTCTCTATTAGGCAACAATATATTTGAAGCATTCATGCTTTTACTAAACATTTTTCCTCGATCATCATTTTTTCGCTTACCTAAAAATGCACATCTATTTCCTAAATTTGATGCTAAAGAAATCGTATTCGCCACCGACCCTCCTGCAGAGACTTTAAAATCTCTAAATTTTTCTAATATTTCGTTTATGCTATTAAAATCAACAAGATGCATCGTCCCAGCATTAAATTTCATTTTCTCTAAAAACTGATAATCTACTGATATTAAGATATCAGTAATTGCATTTCCAATTCCAAGTAGATCTATATTTTTTTCGAGACTCATTTTTTGTTTTTTTAATTACTTATATAGAATAAACTTTTTATATGAGTAATTCTACTGATAGTTTGTGGAAATTAAATGCAAGTGATCTAATACCCTTGCTGCGTAAAAAAGAGATTAGTCCTAGAGAAATTTTAGACTCAAGTATAAATAGAATTAATCAGGTAAATCCTTCTATAAATGCAATAGTGACTTTGTGTATTGAAAGAGCAAAGAAAAACATTGAAGAAACTGCATTTGAAGAAAATTCCATACTTTGCAACCTTCCAGTACTTGTTAAGGATATAACAGAAGTTGAAGGAGTAAAAACAACTTATGGTTCTAAATTATATGAAAACTATATTTCAAAAAAATCAGATATATTGATTTCTAATATAGAGAAAAATGGAGGTGTAATTTTAGGTAAAACTAATACGCCAGAATTAGCGGCAGGATCTAATACATTTAATGATGTATTCGGAACAACTAAAAACGCATGGAACTTAAAACTTTCTGCAGGAGGAAGCTCAGGAGGTTCAGCTGCAGCTTTGGCTTCAGGTATGGCTTGGTTTTCTACAGGAACTGATTTAGGTGGAAGTTTAAGAAATCCTTCTAGTTGGAACGGGGTAGTTGGATTAAGGCCTACTCCAGGATTAGTCGCGCAAAGCCCATCTAAATTACCATTCAATAGTTTGTCTTTAAATGGCCCTATGGCTAGAAATGTAGATGACTTATCTATTTTTTTAGATTCTATGGCTGATTATAATTTGACAGACCCTTTATCCTTCAAAAGAGATAGTAATGTAAGTTTTTATAAACAGTTGGATGATTTAAATACTTCTTACAAAGTTGGAATTACTGCAGACTTTGAACTTTTTCCATGCAGTAATGAGATAAAAAATATGATTAATAATACATCTAAGCTTATTGAGTCTCTAGGATATGTTGTAGATAATACTTATCCTTCTATGAATGAAGCAGAGGAGTCATTTCAAATATTAAGAGCCTATATGTTTTATTCCACATATGGTTTTTTATTATCTGACCATCATGAGATCAAACAAGATATAATTTGGAATATAAATAAAGGAAAAAATCTCAAAATAAAAGAGCTGGTTAAGGCTGATACTATTAGAGCAAAACTTTATCAAAATGTTTGTCAATTTTTTCAAAATTATGATTTTTTAGTTTGTCCTAGCTCTTCAGTTGTTCCATTTACTCATGAAACAAAATGGATTAAACAAATTAATAACAAAGTCTTTGATAATTACGTTTCATGGTTAATGATATGTGGCTGCCTTTCACTGGTTAGTTGTCCTATTATAGCAATACCTACAAGCATTTCTGAAAATGGAGCTCCTATTGGCATACAAATAATGGCGAAACCTCATGAAGAAGCAAAGCTTCTTAAATTTGCTAAGTCTTTAGAAAGTCAAATAAATATATCAACATTATTACCTGTAAACCCAAGTAATGAATGATATAAAAAAAATAATTTCTTACTATTTACCAATTTTAAAAAATAAAAGTATTATAAAAATATTAGTACTTTCTTTTCTGTCTTCATTATTGTTAGTAAGTATAATTTTATACTATTTTTGGAGTCTAGCTCCCTCACTGACTTGGATTAACTTTATTTTTGGAAGCTTTTATAATGATCTAGTAAAAGCATTTTGGAACTTTATAATTATTTCTTTGTTAATATTTTTAATACCTCCTCTGTTTTCTATTATAGTCAGCTTTTTTTTAGATGAAATAGTTGAAGCCGTATATTTGTCACTTAGCATAGAAAAAAGCATGAAACTTGAAAGTCTTTCATATTTTAGCGGGATTTTAGTTAGTATTAAAATTTTATTTTATACTACATTTATATTTTTATTTGTTATTTTCTTAAATTTTTTTTTTATATCAAATAATTACTTAATACTTATTATTCAGTTTCTTTTATCAAGTTTTGTAATCTGTAAAGAATATTCTAATTTGATTTGTTTCAAATTGTCTATTAGAAACCCTAGTTTAATATCAAATATTAAAAATGGAATTATGTGCAACATGCTTTTTAGTATTCCAGTTATAGTTTTTATAGCACCTGTGCTAACTACAATTATAATTACAGCTAAAAATATAAAAGATAAGAATCTTTAATTGTTGTAAAATTATCACATATAAATAATCAATTGAGAATTATTCTCATTTTTGTTGACAATGAGAATAATTCTCATATATTTACAAATATTAAATTATAACTGTGTAAATTTGTTAAGGAGATATTATATTATGCAACAATTATACAAATTACTTTTCTTAGTTTATATGATCAGTTCATTTGCAAGAGCTGACGCAGACTTAGAAAAACAAATTGCTGATATGCAGGATCAAATAGATGCATTAGCAGAAGCTGTTGAAGAAGGTGGCGGATCAGGTGGTGAAGCTGGATGGTGGACAAGAACATCATTAGGTGGTTATGGAGAAATACACTGGTCTAATAGTGCTACGCCAGTAGATGAAAGTGTAACTAGATCTACAACTGCACCAGCAAATGAAGTTGATATTCATAGATACGTTCTTTTTATCGGTCATGAATTTAATCAGTATTTAAATTTTGCCAGTGAAGTAGAAATAGAGCATGCTTTCGTTAAAGGTGATGAGGGTGAACTAGAAATGGAACAAGTTTATTTAGAACAAAACCTAGCATATTTAGGAATTAATGACACTTTCATTAAATACGGAACTGTTCTAATGCCTGTAGGAATTTTAAATGAAAAACATGAGCCACCTACCTTTTATGGTGTAGATAGGAACGTAGTTGAAAAAGAGACTAATGCTAATACATGGTGGGAAACTGGTATCATGGTAAACACTGCTGTAGCTGAAGGTTTAGACTTTACAGCTTTTGGTCATACAGGTCTGGAGACTGATGGAGACGGAGATATAAGAGATGGAAGAGGTAAAGTTTTTAAACAAGATGGATCTAACGTAGCTTACACTTTAAGAGTTAGATATACCGGTATTCCTGGAACAGAAATAGGATTATGGCATAACCATCAAACCGATATTAATAATTCTCCAGCAGGAGGAAATATTCCAGCTAATTTAGTAGGTGGACACGTTGATATGTCTCCTTCTGAGGGATTTGGCTTTAGAGCTTTTGCAGCACAATGGGATTTAGACTGTCCATCAGTTCATAGTTGTGCTACTAACGGAAGATCTAAAGTTTGGGGATCTTATATTGAGCCATCTTACAGATGGGGTTTAGGAGGACCTATGGATAGTTCTGTTGGCATAGCTTTCAGAGCTGGAGCTTGGAACGATAAAGCAGATGAGAAGGATAATTCTAGTAATAAAATCAGACAGTATGATTATATGATAAATTACTGGTTATCTCCTAATGCTGTTTTGAAGATGGATTACGAAAACCAAAAATATTATACTAATGGAAAGGGTACTTCAGGTATAAATTTAGGTATAGGTTACCAATTCTAACTAACCGATTTAATAATTCCTCCCGGATTTTTAAAGAAAATTAATTAGAATTGTGTTTGAGAGTGTCCTGTAGTGAGTGTGCAGGACACTTTTTTATTTATTAATGTGCAGGACACTTTTTTATTTTATTAAAAAGTATATATTATAAGTATGAGAGTATATTTTTATTTATTATTAATAGTAGTTATTATTTTTCCAAATAAAAGCTTTTCTAAGCTTGCATTAGAGGAAGAGAATTTTTTAAAAAAATTGGAAACCTCAAATCCATTAGATAAGAAAAAAATTATACTCAAAAAGGACCAATTAGGGAAAATTCAAGTTCCTATGGGGCACAAGTACAAAAAAAGAATTTTTACTTACTGGACTTCAAACGATCAAACCGTTTGGATATTAAATTCAATTGGAAAATATAAACCTATAACAGCAGCATTTGTAGTGGAAGCTTGTAAAGTTAAATCAGCACATGTTTTAATTTACAGAGAGCAACATGGATACGAGATAAAATATGCTGCATTTTTGTCTCAATTTTCTCAAATATCTATAAACAATAAAACGGATCTTACTAGAAAAATAGATAATATATCTGGCGCCACTTTGTCGGTTAACTCTATGGACAGAATGGCAAGGACTGCCTTACTGCTAGATAATTTTTCAAATGAAAATAAGTGCTAAAACTAAGCTAGTTTTAAGACTTTTTCATAAATATGTAGGATTTATTTTTAGTGTTTTTATTTTGCACTTAACAGTAACTGGTATTTTACTTTTATATCCTGATTTCTTTGGCTTGAATAATAAGTTTATTTCTAACCCCTACGTGCTTAAAAAGTATGATATGCTAAGTTTTGAGGACGTCAGAAAGCTAGGAAGTAAAAATGATGAAATACTATTATTAGAAGATAGTCTTTATTTTAAAGGTGTTTTTATTGATAACTTTCAGAATAAAATAATTAATGCGCTATATCAGGAAAATAATGGTTTTCTAGCTGTTTTTTTAGAAAAACAAACTAATTTTTACTTTTTAACAGAAGAAAATAATGAAATTAATGTATATAATGTTGAAGAAATATTTTTAGAAGATAAAATTATAAATGTAGGAAGAAATCAAGATGGCAAAATACTAATTGATACTAATTCCGAACAGTATATTATAAAAGATAAAAAATTGGTAGCCACCAGATATAAATCTGAAATTATTTTGGTAACTAATAGTAAAGTTGAGAAAAACTTGGCGAAAGTATACTTAGAAATTCATCAAGGAAAGGGTGTTCCTCTCCACAGAATAGTTACTGAATTACATAACGGCAAATTTATGGGTTCTTTTTTATCTTATATTTTACTTTTAAGCTCTATAAGCTTATTATTTTTAATATTTAGTTCATTTTTCTTTGGAATAAATATTAAAAGGACAGCAAATGATTAAAATTTTTTATAATAAATTAATGTTTCTACTTTTAGTTACACCTTTAGTAATGATTTTTACATTTTCTGCAAAATCAGAAAATCAATCTTTTACTATTAGCAACCCTGAAGTATTTAAAAGAAATAAGCCAAGTTGTCGAAGACTAGGTAATGTTTATGATGCATGTCAGTGGATGACTAGGTTTGTAGTCAAAAATACTGGAAAAGCTAAAATTACTAACTTTTGTTTTAAATTGAGAGTAAACAAAAAAGTTTTTGAGCTTTGCTATGGTGATAGAAAAAAAATCTCAATAGCTCAAAAAGATAAAATGACCTTTTTGCTCAATTTAACTGAAATGATGAATATTTCTATTGAAGATGAAAGACCTATGGTAAAAGTTTTTTTAAAAAATTAAAATAATTTATAACTTTACTTTTGCAAACTATGAATATCTTCATCAATATCTTTGACAAATGCCTCAATAAGGATTTGTCTTTCTTGCAATTCATGTATATCTTCGTCTAAGTCTAAAATAAGAGCTTCCATAACTCTTTGATTTTCTAAAAAAACATTTGATTTTCCAACTATATAAAAAGCTACAAAGCATCCTATAAAAATATTTATAACTAAAAGTATAGTTACTACAGTTCCAAAATTTCTGTTCATATTTACCTCTTTTAAAATAATAGTGAAAATTATTTCTATTATCAAATGATAAATTTAATGACTAAAACATCTTCTTTCAGAGAATACCATAGATATTTTTTCTTTATTTGTATCTTCTATTACTTTAGTGTCACTTATAGATCCTCCTGGCTGAATAATTGCGGACACCTTAGCTTTACCTGCCAACTTTATGCTGTCTGAAAATGGAAAAAAAGCATCAGATGCTAGCACTGATCCCTTTAAACCATTTTTATTTCCTTTTATTGCCCTTTTTGCTTTAAATATTGCGAACTGTACTGAGTCAACCCTGCTAGTATTGCCAGATCCTATCCCCAGGGTGGTTTTGTTTTTTGCTATAACAATAGCATTTGATCTAACGTACTTAACTACCTTGTAAGCAAATATTAAATCTTCTATTTCCTTTCTTGTAGGCTTTTTTTTAGTAACAGTCTTTAATTTTCTTTCTTCTGTTTTTGCATTATCAACATCTTGAGAAAGCAAAATATCTGAAAATAGTAATACATCTTTTTTAAAGCTATTTATTAGTTTTTTAATATTTTTAATTTTAATAATTCTAAGATTAGGTTTTTTTGAAAATATAGTTAGTGCTTTTGCTGTAAAACTGGGAGCTACTATTACTTCTAAAAAAATTTTATTTAATTTATTAGCTAGTTTTTCATCTATTAACTTATTTAGAACAACTACGCCTCCAAATGCGCTTAGACTGTCAGCATTAAATGCTTTATTCCATGCAGAATAAATATCATTTGATATCGCCACACTGCTGGGGATAGCATGTTTAATAATAACACATGCAGGTTCACTGAATTCTGAAGATAATTTTAAACCTAACTTTAAATCATTTAAATTATTATATGATAATTCTTTCCCATTTAACTGTTCGTAAAATAATTTCCTATTATTATTAGTAGAGTACAAAGTTGATTTTTGGTGAGGGTTTTCTCCATATCTTAAGTTATTAATCTTCTCTCCATAAATAAGTAAATCATTATTTTTATTTTGAATTAAATTTTCATTCATCCATCCAGTTATCTTTGCATCATATTTCATTGTTCTTGCAAAGGCTTTTCCAGCCAGCTTTTTTCTCAAATCTAGAGATATACCTTTTAGGTTAATAATCTCTTCTAGTACCTCATTATAGTCTTGGATATCAACTATTATTGCAGTTGAGGAATAATTTTTTGCAGCCGCTCTGATCATTGAAGGTCCTCCTACATCAATGTTTTCAATGCATTTTTTTAAATCCGAGGTTTGAGAAGTAATGGCCTCAAATGGATAAAGATTTACTACCACTAAATCAAATTTCTTAAGATTATGGTTAATCATGTCCCTTTTATGGTTGGGTCTTAGAGGATCTGCTAAAATACCCCCAAAAATTTTTGGATGCAAAGTTTTTACCCTACCTTCAAGAACTTCTGGAAAACCTGAAATTTTTTCTACCTTTGTAGCCTTAATTCCATTTTTATAGAGAACTCTATATGTGTTACCTGTAGATACAATCTCTATTTTATTTTTACTAATGGTTTCTGCAAATTTTATTATATTGGTTTTATCTGATACAGAAATTAAACATCTATTTATTTTTAAAATACTTTTCACACTCACTCCAAAATTTTAAATAGTTTCTCATGAAGATTAGAATGCTCTTTATCGCATAGCATTATTAGTCTTTCTGATAATTTTTCTACATTTAAATTATTAATATTTTTACTATTCACTAAAAAATATCCTTCTGTTCCTTTGCTGATTCTTTCCTCGTCGTCTCCGTACAATTTCTCATTTAATTTTTCTCCTTTACTTAATCCTATGTAGTTAATTTTTATATCTTTATCTGGAGTCATTCCAGATAGCCTTATTATTTGCCTAGCTAAATCATCTATTTTAACCGATGCCCCCATATTTAAAACATTAATACATCCTTCTGGCGTTTCTTTTTTAAAATTACTTTCTGCTGTGGCGTGCACCACTAAGTCAACAGCCTCTTCTATAGTCATAAAAAACCTAGTAGCTTTTTTATCAGTTACCGTAAGTGGACCGCCATCACTTAATTGTTTTTTAAAAAGTGGCACTACTGAACCTGTAGACCCTAACACGTTACCAAATCTCACGACGACAAACCTTGTGCTTTTAGAGTCAATTGTGTCTTTCGATTTTATGACTATTTCTGCAAGCTTTTTAGTAAACCCCATTACGCTAGATGGCTCTACTGCTTTATCAGTTGAAATTAAAACAAAGCATTTACTAGAATGCTTTTCTGCCAGATTTGCTAGCATTGAGGTGGCGAGTACATTAGTTCTAATTGCTTCAGTAATATTTTCCTCACATATTGTTACATGCTTTAAAGCAGCAGCATGAAAAATAATATTTGGCTTATGTTTAGAAAAAAGTTTTTCCATTTCAGATTTATTTCTTATATTGGAACATACGTATACAATATTTTTATTATTTTCTTTTTTAAATTTTGCCTTTAAATGATAAATAGAGTTTTCACTCACATCAACTAAAACTATTTTCTTAGGTCTTAGCGTAGATATTTTTTTTGATAGTCTGCTTCCTATGCTACCGCCTGCTCCTGTAATTAAAACCACATTATCAGTAATAAGTTTTGAAATAAAATTAGTATTTAATCTATTTTGTCTTCTTCCTAATAGATCCTCTAAACTAACCTCCCGTATAAGGGAATTATTGTTGCCATCCAATATTTCATTAGGGGATGGGGCCCTTCCAAGCTTCATGCCATTATTTTCAGCAATCTTCATTAGCTCTGACATTTCTTTGCTTTTTATATTATTAGAAACAACTACTAATCTTTGCGGTAACTTATTTTTTTTGGATAACTTATTAATTACACTTTTAATTCCATCTATATTTCCTAAAACTGGGATTCCTCTAATTAAATAATTCTTATCTATCAAGTTGTTTTGACTTATTATCCCTGAAACTTTATATGGACTATTTTTTCTTTCTGTTCCTCTAATAAAAACATCTGCATTTTCTTCTGACCCTACTAGCAAAACAGGAATATTATCTTTGTTTCTAATGTTTGCATCTAAAAAAAATTTTTCAAAAAGGCTTCTATAAATGATTCTAGCTCCACATAGCAAAGCAGAAAGAAAGAAAAAGTTTAGTATAATAACCAGCCTAGGGGTCATTTCAAGTCTGTTTAGAATGAATATAGAAATAAAAATAAATATGTTAGCTACTAAACATACTCTTATCAGACTCCACATATCTAAAAGTGAAAAATATCTCCAAGAGGTTTTGTAAATTTTAAATACAAAAAAAGTAATAGGAACTACCAATGCAGCAATAACAGTTTCTTGAGAATTAGTAGCATAAAAGTTTCCTAGTCTAATAAAGCCTGACAAATTGATAGAAATCCCACTTATAAAGAAGTCTATTAGTAATACTATTAAAAATCTTTTTTTAATTAAATTAATCATGACATTTTATTTTTTTTTTAGAAAATTTTAATAGAAACAATACACACCAAGCTAGGGCTAATATTAAAAATAAAACTTTATTTTTTTCTATAACTGATGATAACGCAAATAGAAATAAACCAAAAGATAAAACAATGATGCTATAACAAACTTGCTTATGCGTTTTTCCACTTCTAACAGCCTTTTGATAAAAATGCTGACTATGCGCTTGCATAAAATTTTCTCTATTATAGGCTCTTACTATTAGAGTAAGAGAAGTATCTAAAATATAATACATCGGTAAAATTAAAGCTGCTACCCAATACCCTTTTAAAGCCAAGTCTAAAAGCAAAGTGATCATTAAAAAACCTAGTGGGATGCTACCAGAGTCTCCTAAAAATATATTTGCTGGACTCCAATTAAAAAAAAGAAAGCCTAATGTCACCCCTATTATAGTATAGTGCAGTGTAGAGCTATTTAAACCTAAATAATAATTTAATAAAATTAGAGAACTAGTTAAATATACTATATTTACTGATGTTATCCCATCTATTCCATCCATAAAATTAAATGCATTTATAAACCATGAAATAGTTAAAATTAAAAAAAAATAAGTCAAAAATATTAAATAACTTCTTTCAATTTCTTGAAAAAAAGTTATTTGATCAATTAAATAAAAGTGTACATATATTGTTATACTAAAAAAATGTATAGCTAATCTAAGTGATGCCTTTACATTTTTAAAGTCATCCAACAAGGATATAAAAAAAAGAATTAATAACGTGAGAATTTGAATAATGTTCCAATGGTATCCTACTGAAAAAGGAATTAAAATAATAAGTGGGACAACCACCAAACCACCACCTAGGGAAATAGGCGTCAGATGATTAGATCTTTCTGTTGGATTGTCTAAAAACTTCATAGAAACAAAGATAGGTAATAAAATTTTAAATGCTAGAATAGTAAATACAAGTGATAAAGTTATAGAAAAAAAAATTTGATTTTCATTAAAAACTATTGTTAGGCTTTGCATATTCTTAAAGTTTTTTTAATTTATTATTATATTATGTTACAATTTTTATAAATTTAATATAAAAATGACCAGAATAGCATCAATTCATTATCTTTTAGGAAATAAAAAAGAAAGTTTGCAAGAGATCTGTAAAGAAAATCCAGATTGGAACTTTGACAAACTATTCTTAAAAACTGGTATTAAAAATAGACATTTATTAGATAAAAATGAAACGCCTGAAGACTTGAGCTTTAAGGCCGCAAAAACTTGTATTGATAACTATAATAATAAAGAAATAGACGGTATATTATATGTTACTCAGTCCCCTACAAATCCTCTTCCGACTAGAGCTTGTTTGTTGCAAGACAAACTAGGTATAACTAAAAGTTCATTGGCATTTGATATAAATCAAGGTTGCTCAGGTTTTGTCTACTCTTTATCTTTGGCTTCTTCATTGATAAATAATGATATGGCAGAAAGAATATTAATAATTTGCTCTGATCATTATTCTAAATATATTTCTCAAAATGATAGAACTTGTCGCCCTATATTTAGTGATGCGGCAGCGGCAACAATAGTAGAAAAATCTAATAAATCAAAAATAGGCCCTTTTATTTTTAAAACAGATGGATCTGGTGGCAAACATCTGATGGTAAAAAAAAGTGACAGCTATAATAATCTTCATATGAACGGCCCTGAAGTTTTAAAGTTTTCTCTAGACCTTGTTCCGCTTGCTACTAAAGAGCTTCTTAAGAAAGCATGTTTATTACAAAAAGACATAGAATTATTTTTATTCCATNAAGCTAGCGCTGTGGTTTTAAATAAATTACAGAAAAAACTAAAAATAAACGAGGCCCAATGGTATGTAGATATTGAAAACCTTGGTAATACTGTATCAGCTACTATTCCTATAGCCTTAAGCAATCTTAAAAAAAAGGGAAAGTTTCCCGAAAATAAAAATGTTTGCTTAATGGGGTTCGGAGTAGGTCTTTCAGTGGCTGGTTGTATTATACGATAGATAATTTAAGAAATCCTAGTGAACCCCCATAAAATGTTTGTCTGTGTTGCTTTTGTTGAACCACTTAAAACTATTTGAAAAGTATTTTTTATAGTTCCATCATCCTCAATAAAAATACTTGCATCTAAACTCAGTCTAGCTTCTCCCTCATGTAAAAACCTCCACCCTTGGTCCTTAGTTGCTAAAACNACTGACTGTTTNTCAAGAGAAAGAGAAATTTTAANNTCAGGNGAAAAATGAAANCTTATACAAAACTTNCTTAGCTTTTTGCTTTCTATTTTATCTAAACCAGCAATATTTTTCCCGTCTTTTCCTAACTCTATTTTTCTTGAGCAAATACTCAAGTACCTGTTAAAATATCCATAATGAATAAGTTCTAATATTTCAGATCCATTTTTTGTATATCTTTTAGTAAAAGACTTTTGATTTTTATCCTCCCCCATAAATGCATCAGATTCTTCTAAAGTAACTGTAGAATGAGCTGCAGTAGATCTTAAAATTTTTTTCCATTCATTATTTTTAGAAAATGAACTACCACAGGATCCTAATAATCTACATTTACCAACATAGATTTCAATTGCATGCGGAGTCGTAGAATAGATTTTATTTTTTGCAGAAAGTGAATCAATGATTATACAAGCATTTGGAACTAATAATTTAGTATAACCACTATTTGATAAAGTAAGAGGGCCCTTGCCTCTTGCTTTGCCATCTGCAACATTAAGTATTTTGTCTATTACAAATTTAGTCTCCCTCTTAGATCCACTAAAGGTTGATAAAGTTCCATCCAAAACCCTAAAAAACCTTAAGCTGTGTGAAGATTTAGTAATTTGTTTGACTAAAAATTCTGGCGCATCATATTTTGCAGCTATAATAATATCACGCATCGTTACTAAATCAGCTAATATTGATAATTGAGATGATGGCAGTCTGCTTACATGAACACCATCTTCATTAAAATCATTTGCTATTGCATTTTCTAGTAGGTTAATACTTTTTCTATATCTGTCCTCCCCGCCTTCAAAACATATACCGCTTAATATTAGACCTCTTAATATCTTAAATTTTTTAATGGAGCTATCTTCATCATCATTATTCTTATTAAATCTTTCAAGAGTTTTATTAGTAGTAAAAATATTTAGATGTTTAATTTGTTTCTGTAAATTTAAATTTAATATAGATGCAAACTCTTCATCCTGTTCTGCCAATAGAAAGCTTAGATTGGTGGTCCAAGAAGAAATTCTTCTTGCTACTATATCTAGTTTCCAAGTATCTTCATTCCATTTACTATTTTTTTCTAACCAATCTAAAATAAGTTTTCTTGCATGTTTTCTTGCTAATGACCCAGATCTTGCTTTTAAATGCCTTAACCAGCTAAAAGTATGAATCTCTTCTTTCCAAAAATCTTTATTATTGTTAATCTTCCAGAGTAGCTTTTGTGATAAGATTTCTTTTTTTTTACTTGAAAGATTAAAGTCTCCCTGAAAAATGCTTTCTCCTATTGAGGGATCACCTGGCCAAGGATCATGTGGTGTAACTAATATTTTAGTTGGATTATTTTTAGAAAGATAAAAATCATAAATAGAAGTTTTTAAAAATATTCTTTTAAGAATTTTCTTTATTATCAATTCTTTTCCAAGTATTTTTTAAATTTTCAATATTTTTTTTATACATTTTCATTCCACCCTTAAATACCGCACTTCCCGCTACTAATATATCAGCTCCCGATTTTATTAAAGTAGAAAAATTTTTGATATTTACACCCCCATCAACTTCTAATAAGATATTTTTTTTTTCTTCTCTAATCATTTTATCTATACTGCACAACTTCTTTATTTGTGAATTAATAGTTTTTTGCCCACCAAAACCTGGGTTTACAAGCATTACAAGAATCAAATCGCAATAATCTAATAAGTATTTTAAGTTATCTTCATTGGTTGCAGGATTTATAGAAATTCCAGCTTTAATTCCTAAACTTCTAATATATTCTAAGGTCCTAATCGGATGTTTCTCAGTTTCTACGTGAATAGTTATTATATCTGCTCCAGCTTTATAAAAAGCGTCTATATGATTTGATGGTTTTTCTATCATTAAATGAACATCAAATAATTTTTTACTAAACTTCCTAATACTTGCCACTACATCTGCACCAAAGGTAATATTTGGAACAAAAGTTCCATCCATTACATCAATATGAATAATGTCAGATCCTGCTTTATCTATATCTTTGACTTCTTTCCCTAGAATAGAAAAATCAGCTGATAAAATTGAGGCAGCTATTCTAGGATTTTTTTTTATTTTTTTCATAATGCTTATGTTGCTTTTTTTATTCTGGCTATAAAAAAACCGTCCATGCCTTTATTATACATGTAAGGAAGAGTTCTTATCAATCCTTTATTAATTATTTCTTTGGGGTAGTCAGAGATTTCTTTTTCTAATATTTTATCAATATAAATTTCTTTACTATNGCATAATTCACTGATTATGTTTTCTCCTTCTTCATATTGTAAAGAACAGTTGCTGTAAATTAATGTTCCTTCTTTTTTAAGATAACTTAACGCTTTAAGCAAAAATTTCTTTTGGGCTTCTGAATTTCGTATAACATCATTTTTATTTTTTATCCAGACTACATCTGGATTTTTTCTAAAGGTACCCGTTCCTGTACAGGGAGCATCTAATAAAACAAAATCAAATTTAAGATTTGACTTGAATTTCATTAAATCACAAACTTCTATTTCTAGATTTTTAAATAATTTAATTCTTTCAATATTTTTTTTTAATTTTTTAACTCTATTTTTTGAAATATCTACTGCTTTTACAAGCGCTCCTTCGTTTAACATTTGTGCTGTTTTTCCTCCTGGTGAAGCACACAAATCTAATATTATTTTATTTTTAATATTTCCCATTAAAATAACTGGTATTTGGGATGCAATATCTTGCACCCACCATTGCCCTTCTTTAAATCCTTTTAGATCTTCAATTTTTCCTTTATGGTTAATTCTGACTGTTGACTTACCGACCCTTATTCCATTTAACTCTTTAACCCAAAAATTTAATCTATTTTTAACTCTAATGTCTAAACAAGGCTCTTCTTGATAAATTTTTAATAATTTATGAGTATTATATTCGCCAAATTGCCTTTTCCAATCTAAATAAAGCCATTCAGGAACTGTATAATATAAGTTATTTTTAATTGCACTTCTTATTTTGATTTCATCTTCAATAATTTTTCTTAATACCGCATTAGCAAAGTTTCTCCACTTTTGAATTTTACCTACAAATAAATTTACAGTACTATTTACCGATGCATAGGTGGGAACTTTTGAAAAAAGTATTTGAGAAACACCGAAAATAATTCCAGCTTTTACTTCATTACCGCTTTTAGGAAATTTTTTTCTAATATATTTTTTTAAAATAAACTCTATTATTCCTCTATTTCTTACTGATATAGAGGTGAAGTAATTAACGAAGGATATATCTTTTTCTTTGAAAGAATATTTCTCAAAATTTAAATTGTAATAGGTATTAATTTTCTTTAAAGGTACTCCCTTTAAATGAAGAGCTATTCCTTTAAGTATTAAATTTCTGGCTTTGTCAATTTTTTTCATATAAGTTTATATTATGAAAATAAAACAAGAAAAAAAAAATACAAATAAAACAAAGAAAAAAAAAATAAAAAAATTAAGTAAAGAAATAGGAGGACCAAATGGTCCTGAGCCCACGAGATATGGTGACTGGGAAGTAAAAGGCAGAGTTTCTGATTTTTAGGAAGTAAATTATATTTCTACAACATTTCTATAGTTTCAACTTGTCACATACTTAAGTGTTAGTATTACTTGTTCCTCAGTTCTGCAAACTGCATTCGATGCTGCGTCAATCTCTTTTAAAGCATGATCTAAGCTCTCATCATGAAGAGTTATAAGGGATTTTCCAAGTGTAACCGCCATTCCTGCATCAAAGGCTGCATTCCATTGCCTATACTTTTCACCGAACTTTACTATCACAATACTAGATTTTTCGATCATATTAGAGGTTCTTATAGAATTTATGCTAGCGCCTTTATAATCATGCCAGAACTTTTTATTCTCTTCCCCCAGTATTTGAACACCGCAATCATCACTAGCTGAATGATTTGTTACTGGCGACAAAAAATTTATAGGCAGTTTTAAACTCAAGACTTTTTGTTTAATATTTTCTCGCCAATCAGAATGAATTTCTCCTGATAAATATGCATTCAAATAATTTTTTTCTAACATTTTATCCTCAATATTATTTACTTATTTAATCAATCTATTTTCTATTAATTCCTTTACAGCACTAGGATCTGCTAAGGTAGAGGTGTCTCCTAGGTCAGAAATTTCATTAGCTGCAATTTTTCTCAAGATTCTTCTCATTATTTTTCCTGATCTTGTTTTTGGTAAATTAGGTGCCCACTGTATATTCTCAGGTTTTGCTATTGGGCTTATAACTACACTCACTGTTTTTAATAAATCTTGCTTTAATTCTTCATCTCCTTCATTACCAGCTTTTAAAGTAACATAGGCATATATACCTTGGCCTTTTATTTCGTGAGGAAATCCTACCACTGCAGCTTCTGCAACTAATTTATGAGAAACAAGAGCACTTTCTATTTCAGCAGTTCCCAATCTATGCCCTGATACATTAATAACGTCATCAACTCTTCCTGTGATCCAATAATATCCATCTTCATCTCTTTTTGCTCCATCACCTGTAAAATATACGTTATCAAAGGTCGAAAAATAAGTATCAATAAATCGTTGATGATCACCATATACTGTTCTCATTTGTCCAGGCCAGCTATCAGTAATTACCAGATTTCCCTCAGCAACTCCTTCTAATACAGTAGACTGTTTATCTACTATTGCAGGTTGAATTCCAAAAAAGGGAATAGTTGCCGAACCTGGCTTCAAATCTATTGCTCCAGGCAAAGGAGAAATTAAAATTCCTCCTGTTTCAGTTTGCCACCATGTGTCAACTATTGGGCATTTTTTGTCGCCCACAACCTCATAGTACCATTTCCATGCTTCTGGATTAATAGGCTCGCCTACAGTTCCAAGCAACTTCAGGCTTGCTCGAGATGTTTTAGTCACAAAATCGTCTCCCTCTCGCATTATAGCCCTTAAAGCTGTAGGAGCTGTGTAGAATGTATTTACACTATGTTTATCGCAAATTTCCCAAAATCTAGAAGCGTCGGGGTAATTTGGAAGACCTTCATAAATTAAGGTAGTAGCTCCATTACATAGAGGACCGTAAACTATGTATGAGTGCCCGGTTATCCAACCTACATCGGCAGTGCACCAATAAATATCATTTTCTTTATAATTAAAAATATACTCATGGGTCAAAGAAGCATAAACTAAATATCCTCCAGACGTATGAAGGACTCCTTTAGGTTTTCCTGTTGATCCTGAAGTGTATAATATAAATAAAGGGTCTTCAGCATTTACCTCTACAGGCTTACAAAAATTGTCAACCTTGTTCTTTTCTTCATGCCACCAAATGTCTCTTTTTGTATCAAATGAAATTACTCCTCCAGTTCTTTTGACCACTAGCACATTTCTTACATGACCTACCTTATCGATTGCTTCATCCACATTACTTTTAAGAGGAAAGATCTTTCCCCCTCTAATAGATTCATCTGCTGTAATAACAAAGTCAGATTTGCAATCTTTAATTCTGTCTGCCAAAGACTCTGGAGAAAAACCACCAAAAACCACTGAGTGAATTGCGCCTATTCGAGCACAAGCAAGCATTGCATATACTGCTTCAGGTATCATAGGCATATAGATAGTTACTCGATCACCCTTCTTGACCTCATATTTAAGTAAAATATTAGACATCAAGGAAACTTCTGATAATAATGATGAATAGGTTATTTTTTTTACATCATTAGGATTATCGCCTTGCCATAATAATGCAATTTTGTCTCCTCTTTCTTTCAAATGTCTATCTATGCAATTGGTAGAAACATTCAATGTTCCATCTTCAAACCATTTAATAAAAACATTATTCTTATCATAACTTATATCTTTTACCTTGGTAAAACTTTTAATCCAATTTACTCTCTTGGCATGCTTTTCCCAAAATACATCGGGGTCATTTATTGATTCGTTATACATTTTAATGTACTTTTCTTTATCTATTGACGCCTCAGAAGTATACTTTTCCGGTGTTTTATAAATATCGCTCATCTAAAAAATCTCCAATACAGTTATTATAGTACAATTAAATATTTTTTAAATTAGCCATTTTACAAATTTCTTTCCACTCTTGTTTTGTGACTGGCACTACTGACAGTCTATTTTGTTTTATCATCTGAAAATTTGACAAAGATTTATTGTTTTTTAAATCTGATAGCGAAATTGGTAAAGGAAGACTTCTTAAAGCTTTAACTTTGACCATTCCAAATTTATTTTTTATGTCTGTAGGATCAGGATAATACTCTTTTATAACTTCCACAATTCCTACTATTTTTTTCTCAGTAACTGAATGATAAAAAAAACCATAGTCTCCCAGTTTCATTTTTTTCATATTATTAGAGGCTTGATAGTTTCTAACTCCATCCCATCCTTCTCCTTTTTCTCCAGCTTTTAATTGATTTTGCCAAGACCAACTAGAAGGTTCACTTTTAAATAACCAATAATTCATTTACATATGTGCCTATAAAAACCTTTTGTTAATTCTTTTATATATTTTATTGCATATTTACAATTTTTATTTATCAAAAATTTATATCTGTCACTCCCAGATAAATATATAGCCTCTCCTACGCCTACATCATATTCAGACTTTCTAATTAATTTTAGAGAAAATTTATTTTCCAAATGATCAAAACCATTGCAAAAAACTTCTAATTCTATTTTTCCGCTAGGGCTTACCATTATTGGCCCCAAACATTTTAAAAACCCATAATTTCCTTCATTATCTTCCCAAGATCCTTCTGCTAAGGTTATCTGATATTTAGATTTATCATCAAACTCTAAAGAATCTAAAACTTTTGCATTGTTGTACCATTTAAAGGTATATTCTTTTGCATAAATGTTTTTAGTTGGGAAACTTAACAAGATTAGAATAAGGAACAGCTTTTTTAAAAATATATTATTTCTTGACCACATTTATAAATCGCTTAGCTGCTTCTCCATTATCTTTATCACTGCAAAGTATTACTCCTAACCTTCTCCCAGGCCAAGCCTTTTCTTTTCCGAAGATTCGAATATCAATGTTATTTAGTTCAAGAGCCTTATTTACGCCGTTTATTTTATAACTAGAATTTTTAGGGAAATCATTTCCAGTTTTTATAACTATGCTATATCCTTTTCTCAGCATTAAAATATTGGGAATGGGTAAACCTAGCATAGCTCTAAGGTGTAAATCAAATTCATTTAAATTTTGTGTATACATAGTTACCATTCCTGTATCATGAGGTCTGGGACTTAACTCGCTAAAAATAACTTCATTTTCTAAAACAAAAAACTCTACTCCATAAATCCCATACCCTCCCAAATCATCTGTAATTATTTTTGAAATATTTTTTGCATCCTTCAAAAGCTTTTCATGAATATTTGTAGGTTGCCAGCTTTCTACATAATCTCCTTCTATTTGTTTATGTCCAATAGGAGGACAAAAAATTGTATCTCTATTTTTTTGTCTTACAGTGAGCAATGTTATTTCTGATTTAAAATTTATAAATTCTTCAACAATTACTTTAGTTCGGTCACCTCTCATTCCACTGCTTGCCTCTACCCATGATTTTTCAATATCTTTTTTATTAAAAATCTTAGTTTGTCCTTTTCCCGAGGAAGACATAACAGGCTTAACAATACAAGGTAAACCAACATAATCTACAGACGAGGCAAGTTCATCTATATCTTCAGCATATTTATATTTTGCTGTTTTTATTCCCAATGAAGTTGCTCTATTTCTAATTTCGTCTCTATTCATAGTTAAGTTGACTGCCCTTGCACAGGGAATAATATTAAAACCCATCTCTTCTAACCTTAAAAGTTCTTCTGTTCTTATTGCTTCTATTTCTGGAACAATAAAATCTGGTTTAACTTCCTCTACCACTCTTCTTAACTTCTTAGCATCTAACATATCAAAAACTTTTGACTCATCTGCCACTTGCATTGCAGGAGCATTAGAATAAGAATCACATGCAATTATTTCACACCCTAGTCTTTGAGCACTAATTACAAATTCTTTACCTAATTCGCCACTTCCTAAAAGTAAAATTTTTTTCATTATTTGTTTCTTATCTAAATTAATAATTTTAAAGCAATTTTTAAAATTATAAACTATATATATATTTATGAATACAAAACTTATTAATTTTACTAAAAGTCTTATTGCTAAAAAGTCCATCACACCTGTAGATGATGGTGCAATTAATTTGCTGAAAGTAAAATTGTCTAAGCTAGGATTTAAAAATACAGAGCTTTCTTTTAAATCTAAAAGGAATGAAAAGGTACTGAATTTATTTTCAATATTGAGAAATAATACGAAAAATACTAGAACATTGTGTTTTGCAGGACATACTGATGTTGTGCCACCAGGCAATTTAGATTCATGGAAATATAATCCTTTTGTTGCAAAAGTTACCAAAGATAGAATATACGGGAGAGGTGCCTCTGATATGAAAGGGGCAATATCTGCTTGGATAAATGCATGTGAAAATGTATTAAAAAAGAAAAAAATAAATTTTTCTTTGGCACTAATGATTACTGGTGACGAAGAAGGGGTTGCAGAAAATGGTACAAAAAAAATTGTATCGTGGATAAAGAAAAAAAAAATAAAAATAGATCATTGTATTGTAGGAGAGCCTACTAATCCAAATGATATAGGAGATATGATAAAAATAGGAAGAAGAGGAAGCCTTACCTTAAAAATTAAAGTTTCTGGAAAATCGGGTCATGTTGCTTATCCTCATTTGGCGAAAAATCCAATGTATTACACAAGCAAAATTTGCAATGATCTTTGTAGTTTAAGATTTAGAAAAAAAGCAAGAAACTTTCCTATGTCTAATTTAGAGATAACTTCAATTGATACAGGTAATTATGCCAGTAATGTAATTCCAGCTTATTCCGAAATTAGTTTAAATATTAGATTTAATAAAAGCTACACTGATAAAGAAATACTTAGTATGATAAAAAAAATATGTTGTAAATATTCTTGTAAATTTTCTATAGCTGTAATTTCATCTAATGCTCCTTTTTATACCAAACCAGATGACTTCGTAAAAGCCTTTGTAAAATCAGTAAAAAATGTGACATCCAAAAATCCCTTGTTATCTACTACAGGAGGGACTTCAGATGCAAGGTTTATCAAAGATATTTGCCCAGTTATAGAATTCGGCTCAGTTGGCAAAACTATGCATCAAATAAATGAAAATGTATTAATTAAAGACTTGATATCTTTGCAAAAAGTTTATGAAGATTTTATTTTGCGATACAACGACATGCTAAGTTAACATTTAATAAATAACTTTTTTTAAAGTTAACCCCCTTGAAGGGGCAGTGATGCCAGCATATTTTCTATCTTTTTTTTCAAGTATTTTTTTTATTTCTATTGGAGATAAAGAGCTCGTTCCTATTTCGTTCAGAGTTCCCACCATAATTCTTACTTGATTGTATAAAAAAGACTTGGCTAAAAAATTAAGTTTGATTATTTTTTTTTCTTTAGAAATTTTTATATTTTCTATTGTTCTGAAAGTAGAATTAGCCTGGCAGCCTTTTGCTCTAAAAGAAGTAAAGTCATGACTGCCTATTAAGTATTTTGAAGATTCTATTATTTTCTCTAGATCAATTTTTTTTTTTATCCACCAACTAGTTTTATGATAGATAGCGCTTCTATAACTACAATTATAAATTAAATATTGATAAAGTTTTTTTTTTGCCGAAAATCTAGCGTTGAAGCTTTTACTTACTTTAGTTACCTTTTTAACGCTAATATCCTTTCCGTACTTCTCATTTAATAGATGAAAATTAATTCCTAAATGTATTTTTCTTTCACAAAATGGTTTATCTAAATCTAAATGAGCTACTTGTCCTTCAGCATGTACGCCGGCATCAGTTCTTCCTGCTACTACTAAATCTATTTTTTTTTGTAATAATTTTTTTGCTGCTTTTTCTAAAGCTTCTTGAACTGAATAACTATTCACCTGTCTCTGCCAACCACTAAAATTAGTACCTATATATTCTAACGTTAATTTATATCTAGTCATCATAATCTATGATAAAGTTTCTCAAATTAAATTTTTGAATTTTACCCGTAGAAGTTCTAGGCAAATCCTTAAAAATGATTTTTTTTGGAATTTTAAACCCAGCTAGATATTTTTTACAAAATTTGAGAATTTCATCTTTAGTCAAAGTTTTATTTTTTCTTTCTATAAAAGCACAGGGAACCTCCCCCCATTTTTGATCTTTAATTCCTACAACGGCACAATCCCTAACTTTAAAATTTTTTATAATTATCTTCTCAATTTCTATAGATGATATATTTTCTCCTCCAGAAATTATAATATCTTTGGATCTATCCTTTAATTCTATGTATCCATCATTATGGATAACGGCTAAATCGCCTGTGTGAAACCATCCATTTTTAAATGCAGATTTATTTGCTTCTTTATCGTTTAAATAGCCTTTCATAACAATATTTCCTTTAAAAAAAACTTCGCCTATAGTCTTTCCGTCTCTTTTTACTGGCTTCATGCTTTTAACATTGAAAACGTCTAAAAAGTCTAAAGATGGATAATTAACTCCTTGTCGAGCTTTTAAATTAGCTCTCTTACTAGAAGATTTAATTCTATCCCATTCTGTTTTCCATTCACAAATTACAGCTGGCCCATAGCTTTCTGTCAATCCATAAACATGCGTCACAAAAAATCCACTTTTTTCAATTTCTTCCAAGACATTAGGCGATGGCGGAGAAGCTGCTGTCATAATATTAATTTTTTTTTCTATTTTTTTAAGCTTCTTATTATCTATAATCATTTGCAGAATAATTGGAGCTCCACAAAGGTGTGTTACTTTGTTTTTATTAATTAACTTCATAATTTCTTTTCCGTCAAACTTATTTGTACAAATTTGAGTGCCTGCTAATGCTACTATTGTCCAAGGAAAGCACCAACCATTACAATGAAACATAGGTAGAGTCCATAAATAAATAGGATGGTATCCCATTTTCCAAACCATTTGATTATTAAAACACATTAAATGTGCTCCACGGTGATGATATAAAACTCCCTTAGGGTTTCCCGTTGTGCCTGAAGTGTAATTAAGGGAAATTGACTCCCACTCATCTTTTGGAAAATAATTTTCCTTTATTTTTTCAAAATTTACTTGATTTAAAAGAGAATCATATTCCAAAATACCTCGATAGTTTATTTCTTTCTTATCTTTTACGATTATATACTTTAACTTGATTCGTTTAGATAGACTTTTTATTAATCCTATATAATCTTCATGAAAAATTAAAATTTTAGATTTACTGTGTTTCAAAATATATTCAATACTTCTTTTCTCTAGTCTAGTATTAAGAGAATTTAGAATAGCTCCGCTCATAGGAACTCCAAAATGTGCTTCTATCATTTCTGGGACATTAGGGAGCATGACTGCAACAATGTCGCCTTTATTTACATTTAAACTTTTAATAGCTCCTGCCAATCTTTTGCTTCTAATAAGAAGTTCTTGGTAAGTAGCTTTTCTTTTTTCATAAATCCAAGCCAAGCGTTTTGGGAAGATTTCCGCTGTTCTATATAGAAATGATAGTGGAGTTAGCGCCGAAAAGTTAGCTTTGTTTTTTAATAGTGAAGACATTGATGTTAATTAATTTTAGCTCGTATTATCAAATTTAATAAATCATAAATACTTTAAATATTATGGCGCCCCTGAGAGGATTCGAACCCCTAAATCATGATCCGTAGTCATGTGGTTTATCCAGTTAGCCTACAGGGGCAAAATACATTATTCAAAATAGCATTAAAACATAAAAAAGATTTAAAATGTAGTCTACTATTCAAAAAAAAACAGCTGTTGTAATTTTATCACAAATTTTTTTATGATAGTTATTTAAGTATTTCTCGCTATTGATTTATTTAAATACTATTAGTATTATTATCGTCTAGAGGGAATATGAAAAAATTTATTTTAAAAAGCATTATTCTATTATTTACAATTATTTTCCTAAATAACTGTTCTGTAGGAGATTTGACGGATTTATGGCCTACTGGATCAGAAGAAAATGGTGAAGTGGTTATTAGAGAAATACCAGGAGAAAGTTTTGATCCTGAAGAATCGGAAGACATAGAAGTAACAGCTAATACTAGCGATGGTAATGACATTACTATCATAGATCAAATAAGTGATAATAATGATGAAGGTGAGTTAGTTGAAGAAACTAGTTCTGACTCAAATTTATCTTATGAGGCAAACCCTGATGTTGAAGCTATCCAAACTTATGTAGGTGATAGAGTATCAGAGATGAGAGAAGAGTTTTCTATACTTGACAATGAAATAAAGGAGAATGAAAATCTTTTTAATTTACTTAAATCTAATGGAATAGCTAGTGCAGAGGTTTACCATTCCACAGTCGCTGCAATTGCAGCCCGACTGCAGATAGGAACTACACCTGGAAACCCGGTTCTACTTAATCAATATGAAAGAGCACTTACAGAATTGGCTGAAGTTGGATCTCAAGGACAACAACTAGTTGAATTGGGAAACCAGATCTCTTTACTATCGGCTAGAGTTTCCTACCTTAAAGATCAAACTAGATCAGCAAAAAGATTGAGAGGCGCTGTAGATGAGGATCACAGGAAATTATCTGTATTACAGGATGACATAAAAAGGAAAGGAGTTGATTTAACTAGACTTCTTGAAAACCTTAATGAAACAATTAGAAGAAGAGATATTTATTTAGCAGCTGAAAGAAGAAGACTTACTCAATTGGCCAGCGCTATTTCAATAGGAGAATCATACGGCAATGGATTAGGTCCATTAAATTCAATTCCTGCCTCGAATGACGATGAATCATCTGAGAGAGAGAAAAGATCTGATACAAATTTGTCTGGAAACCCTATTGCTGTTATACGAATTCAGGGTGAGTCAAATAAATTTAGTCAAGGCTTATATGGTGCTGTTAGTGCAGCACTTGAAAGAGCCCCTAACGCAACATTTACGTTAGTAGCTGTAAGTTCTACTGCAGGAAACTCCAGTGAAAAAGCAGCTAGAGCTGCTATTGCCAGAGAAAAGGCTGGTAAAATTATTAGTTCTTTAGTTTCAATGGGAATGCCTGCGGACAGGCTTTCTGTTACGGAACTTGCTCTAGCAAGCATCGAAGATACAGAAGTTAGAGTTTATACAGATTAATATTCAACTAACATTCATAAATGAATTAAAAATTACTTACCTATTTTAAAGTTGTCTATCAATCTTACTTTTCCTATTTTTACTGCAATAAAAACCCTATAGCTTTTTCCAATAATATCTTTGCTAGAATAAAGCTCAAGAGATTTATTATCCCTAACTTCCAGATATTCTATTTTGCTAATTCCATAAAAATTAAGTTTTCTTTTAAAAAAAGAAGAAAAAGCTTTTTGGCTTTTTAAGTTTTTAAGTGTGATTTTCCTTAAAATTTTATTAATCTTTGTCGCTTTTATTTTCTGATTAGTACTTAGTAACTTATTTCTGGAAGATAACGCTAATCCCTGACTATCTCTTACTGTTTTTACTGATTGAACTTTAACGTTTAGATTAAAATCCTTTACTAGTTTTTTAATAATTACAAGTTGTTGATAGTCCTTTTCTCCAAAGAATGCATATTTAGGATTTATTAATGAAAATAGCTTAAGTACTACTGTTGCAACTCCAGAAAAATGATCTTTTCTTTTTTTCCCGCACAAGATGTTATCAAATTTTTTTAAATTTATGTATGTGCTAAAATTTTCTGGATACATCTCTTTTCTACTTGGTATAAAAATTAGATCAACCTTATTTTTGGTAAGAATTTTAATGTCCTCTTTGAGGGATGTTGGATAATTTTTAAGATCTTCTTCATTATTAAATTGGATAGGATTTAAAAAAATTGTTACAATAGTAACGTGTGAAAGATTAGTAGACTTTTTGACAAGAGCTAAATGCCCATTATGTATAGCGCCCATCGTAGGTACTAAACCAATGTTTTTATCTCTAAACTTTTTTCCTAGCAGAGATTTTTTTAAAGTTTTTAAATTTCTAGCAATTAAAGTAGCCACAATGTATATTCATATTAAGAAAAATGTTTTTTTTAAATCTTAATCTTAATTTTATCAAATATATTTTTTTTCTACAAATACTATACTGTAATATTTTATTTTCTAATGATCTAGATTATAGAGCAAACCCAGAAATAGGATTTAATAATGGGAAAAAATCTATAATCGCCTACTCAAATAATTTCATGGTAGTATCAGCAGACAAAAGAGCTTCTAAAGCTGCAGAAAGTGTTCTACTAAAGGGAGGAAACGCTTTAGACGCAGCAATCGCAGCGCAAAATGTTTTATCAGTTGTTGAACCTCAATCATCAGGATTAGGAGGAGGTGGTTTTTTAATGTATTATGACAAAAAAAGTAACGTTCTAGAAGCTTGGGATGGTAGAGAGTTTGCACCATCATCCTCTCACCCTAATCAATATATGTTTTCTATAAATAAAAAAATGTCTTTTTTAGAAGCTTTAGTAAATCCAATTTCTATAGGTGTACCTGGATTGTACTCTATGCTAGCTGATGCACACTTAGAGAATGGAAGAGCTAAATGGAAAAATTTATTTAAAGACGCACTTATTTATGCAGATTCATTTAAAGTTTCTCCCAGGTTAAATAAAATGTTAAAGTGGGCTTCTCACGTAGAAAAGGATATCTACGCTAAAGAAATTTACTTCGATAATAATTATCCAAAAGATATAGGCTCTACTGTAAGAAATTTTAAGTTGCTTAATTCATTAAAAATTCTTTCAGAAGACTCATATTCCATAAATAAGGGAGAAATTTCAAAACTTATTGATAAAGATCTTTCTCCAATTTTAACCAAAAAAGATCTTAGTTCTTGGAAAACTATTAAACGAAAACCTGTATGTAAAAACTACAAAGATTATAAAATTTGTGGATTTCCACCTCCTACATCTGGAGGAGTAGGAGTATTACAAATACTTGGTATATTAGAAAATATTGAAACAAATTTTGACCCCTATAATACAGTACTAGATGAGCATCTTTTTTTAGAAGCAACTAGATTAGCTTATGCTGACAGAGAAGTTTTTATAGCAGATCCTAAATTTTTTGAAATACCATTACAGGAGTTGCTAAGTGAAAAATACTTAAAAAAAAGATCTAAACTAATAAAAGAGAAGGAAGCAACAAAAATAATAAACCACGGGAATCCTAATGATTTAAAAAAAAGTTCCTTAAGTATTGGGGTAAATTTAGAATTACCTTCTACAACTCATCTAAGCATTGTTGACAAAAATGGAAACGCAGTATCACTTACTAGTAGTATAGAATTTGCTTTTGGATCAGGAAAAACCGTAGGTGGTTTTTTCTTGAATAATCAATTAACTGACTTTTCTTTCGCTGAGAATGATAAAAACGAAAACCTGATTGCAAACTCAGTAGCTCCCAAAAAAAAACCAAGATCAAGCATGTCTCCTACTCTAGTATTTAAAGATGATAGTTTGGTAGGAGTTTTTGGTTCACCAGGCGGGAGTAGAATTATTTGTTATGTTGCAAAAACACTTTATTATCTGATTAACTTTAATATGAAATTAGAAGAGGTCATGGAGTTACCCCATTTATGCTCAAGAGGCCCTAAAACAGAAATAGAAGCTATTGAGATAGCTGATACAAAAGTTAAGTCACTAAGGGCAATGGGACATGATGTAATAAGGAAACAAATGACAAGTGGCTTGAATGTCATATGGAAAGAAAAAAATCAATGGACTGGGTTGGCAGATCAAAGAAGGGAAGGGGAAGCTATTGGATATTAATGAATTTATAATTAATGGAGAAGAAAATATTTCTTAAGCTTTTAATAAGCATATTAATTGTTTTTATATTAAAAATAATTTTTCCTAGTATAGTTAAAGGAATAAAAGTAATGGTAATAATCTTGATAATAGCCATTCTTTTTTTTAACATAGTTTTAAATAATAATTTTTTATAAGTATGGTTAATAATATTTTAGCAGTTACTAACAGAAAAGGAGGGGTAGGAAAAACTACCCTCGCAGTTAATTTAGCAGCTGGTTTCGCAATTAACCATAACTTAGAATGTGTTCTTATAGATGGAGACCCAATAGGATCTACAAGTCTTTGGATGGAAAATGCCGAAATAAAAGGATTGAAACTAAGAAGACTAACTTTACCTAATTCTTCTGGTAACTTACATCATGCGCTGCATACTTGGGGAGCTGCAGTATCAAATATGGCTTTGGATTGTGATATAGTAATCACTGATTTACCTCCAATAGACATTATTATATTCACGGAATTATTAAGACAGGTAAGAAATGTGATTATTCCCGTGGGATTAAGTTCATTAGAATGGGAAGCCACATTTCCATTAATAGAAAGAGTGATTTCGAATTTTAATGAAAACCAAGAAACTAAAGGCATTATTGTACCTTCAAGAATTCATCCTCAAAAAAATCTTCCTAGAGAAAAAATAATTGAAGTACTTCCTTCACAATGGAAGCTATCTCCTCAGATATCTCTAAGATCTGATTTTCAAAAAGGGGTAGAATCTGGTGACTGGATTGGAAAAACAGCTCCTAATAGCTTAGCTCACAATGAGTTAAACAAGGTTATTGAATTTATCGGTAGAGAACTAAATATTATTTAAAAATTACTTAACTATTAATTATGTTAAATATAGATAATACTTTAAAAACAAGAGTAATTTTTCATGCCTTCTTTATTTTAAATTTTATTTTGATTACAGGGCTTATTAACTCTTCATGGATAGGTTTGTTAGCATGGATTACATTATTCTCATGTATTTACTCAGCAGATATAACTTTTGACAAAAAAAAATGGTTTATAGTAATTTCATTAACTATTTTTTGCTTTGGTATTAAAAGTTTTTTAAAAACACCTTACATTACAGAAGGAAGCAACGTTTTTATTGGAGGGAAAGCTGAAAATAGCGTTTTTGAAAAGAAACTTCCACCTATAATTTTTAACCATTTAAATAATGATTTTATAAAAAAATTTCCTAATAATATATCTGGTCCTTCAGCATCTTTATTTGATAATTCTGTATCAAAAATCATTAGAAAAAGCCCTGAAAGTAGAAATGTTAAAAGTATAGATTGGGAAAACCGCTATGATTTACAGCTTAGTGCATTTAATAATACTAAATATAATGCGTATGGAGAACAACAACCCCAGAGAGATCTTCTTCCCTTTTTTGTTAAGTATACTTTTCCTAATGACTTTAAAAATAAAAACTCTCAATTGTGTTGGAAAGGTCAGGCGTACTTAAAACTAGAGAAATATAAAAGCTTATTACACTCTGAGAAAGAGTGTATATTTATCCAAAAATATTTCGAAAAAAGTCAGGATACTTTCACTATATGGCTTATTGAAACTGGAAATACTCCAAGATTAAATGTTTCTTTTATTCCACCAAAAATTATCTCAATTAAAAATTTAGTATACAAGTATTTTAGTGTAGTTATTGCTATATTTAGCTGCTTTATAATTTATGAAAATTTTAGAAGATTTAAATTATTATTTTTTGGCTTTTCTTTTTCTTTTTCCTTTTTGTTGATGTATTTTTTTCAGAACTCAATTTTAGATAAGTTTTTATTGTTTGAAGGCGGAAATGATGGCCTGCTATACGTCCATTTCGCTCATTTAATAGCAGATAGTCTAATTTCCAGTAATTATCTTGAGGCTTTTAGGGGAGGGGAAAATGCTTATGATTTAATGCCTTTTTATAGATATTTTTGGGTGATAAATTATATTTTATTTGATGAATCTCCTTGGATAGTAATTTTTACTGTAGCGTTTCTACCATTAGTTTTATTTAACATTATAAAAAATTTGTTAGGAAAACCCTGGTCCATATTTTTAATTTTTTGTTGGTATTTATTTCCAATTTTTGAAGCATTTGGCTTTTTTCATTTTTATTATGTGAAACTAGCAATGAGAGGTTTTGCGGAACCTTTGTCTAACTTATTCTTCTTCTCATCAATAGCCTTGATAATTCATATATATAAGATTAATAAGTCAGTAATAACAAAAGAAAGTATAAACTATTTTTTTTTAGGTTTTATGTTGAGTTTATCTCTAGGTTTAAGAGCAAATATTCTTCCAGCTTTTCTAGTGTTAGCGATATACATGATTGTAGTTCTTTTAAAAGAAAGAAAGTTTATTAGTGTGATTTGTTTGGGGATAGGTTTGTCTCCATGTTTAATTATGCCTATACACAACTTTTATTTCACAAAAGAATTTATACCTCTCACAATTGCAGCTTATAAAGATTGGAACCTAGGAGCAAGACCTATGGACTATTTAATGTTTTTACTATCTATTTTAAAATTAGATATTGATTTATCTCTTTGGAAAAAGATTACATCTCATATATCTGGAGAGATAAAATTTTATGAAATTTGGTATCATGTATCTATTTTTTCAGCTATTTATGTGGCTATGAGTAAAAAAAGTGACAAAATTATTAAGTTAATCTCCTGGGCAGCTTTATCAATGTTAATTCTAATTTTATTCTATCATGTAGGAGGTAGGTATAGTTACTTAACCTGGACACTATGTTTAATTGTTTTCTCATATTGGATTAAAAATAATTTATTTCCTTTATTTAAAAGAATGAGAAACTAAAATGCTTTTTAGTATAATTACTCCTACATATAATGAAGCTAAGAATGTCAAACCCTTTATACTTGCTATTAGAAAAACTCTAAAAAATTATAAGAATTATGAGATTATTTTTGTTGATGATAACTCTTCAGATAAAACTTATAAAGTTGTCAAAGATTTATCAAGAAAATATAAAAATATTAGATGCCTAAGAAGAATAGGAAGAAGAGGGTTGTCGTCAGCTGTAATTGAAGGAAGCCTATCTAGTTCTGCAGATTTATTGCTAGTAATGGATGCCGACTTACAACATGATGAAAAAAAAATACCTGAAATGCTAGAACTTCAAAAAAACTATAAATTAGATATGGTCGTTGGTAGCAGGTTTTTAAAAAATAAATATGCTTCTGGCTTATCAAAAAAAAGAAACTTCATTTCAAGGCTAGCAAATTGGCTAGCAGCAAAAATTTCTGGCGTTACACTAAGTGATCCGATGAGCGGATTTTTTTTAGTTAAAAGAAGTATCATAGACGAGCATGCCAGCAAACTTACCGGGCTAGGTTTTAAAATCTTATTAGATATATTTTCTTCTGCAAAAATTAAAATTAAATATAAAGAAATAGGGTTTAATTTTAGAAAAAGAAAATTTGGAGAGTCTAAACTAAGTACTTTGGTGGTGTGGGAATATATATTATTGCTATGGGAAACAAGATTTGGAAAAATTATCCCTGCAAGATTTGTCTCTTTTTGTGTGATTGGTGGTACAGGTGTTATGAATCACTTGTTAATATTATATGTTCTTAAAAACTTTAATTTTAAATTCATAATAGCACAAAGTGTTGCAACTTTTTCAGCAATGACAGGAAACTTTTTTTTAAATAATATATTAACTTACAGAGATAGACAAAAAAAAGGAATTGAAGCATTTATAGCTTTAATTATTTTTTATATTACTTGCGGACTAGGAGCAATTGCTAATGTAGGTATTGCTAACTCTTTATATTTAGGAAAAATAAATGAGGTATCATTTGCATGGTATGTATCCGGAATAGTAGGAGCATTAGTAGGAGCTATTTGGAATTTTTTAATGTCAACTTTAATAACATGGAGACAAAAATAATTTAATTTACTAAATTGTTGAATAAGTCTTCTAAGCTCGGCTCGCTAGTTACAATATCTTTAATTTGTATATTATTTCGTAAAATAATATTCAATATCTTTTCTATTGAGGTGTCACTAGGCTTATAATCAAGAGTAAGACATTTTTTATTTTTTAAAAGGACACCCAATTTTTTTAAATCTTTTGGTAATTGCTTAATTTCATTTTCTATAAAAATGCTAATAGATTTCAAGTCTATGTTTTCTAAAAGTTTCTTAATTTCTCCCTTTATTATAATCTTTCCTTTGTCTATCATAATAACTTCTTTGCACAAACTTTCTGCCTCTTCTAAATAATGTGTAGTTAGAAGAATTGTAGTACCCTTTCTATTTAATTCTTTTATAGAGTCCCATAATCGTTGTCTTAAGTTTACATCTACTCCAGCTGTTGGCTCATCTAAAATTAAAATGGGAGGTGAATGCACCATAGCTTTTGCTATCATTAATCTTCTTTTCATTCCACCAGATAAAAACCTTACGTAAGAGTCAGCCTTTTCTAATAGATTAAGTTTGTAAAGAAGTTCTTCTGTGATGTAATCTTTTTTCTTAATACCATAATATCCTGATTGAAAATTTAAAGTTTCTCTGGGAGTAAAATAAGGATCCATTACTAACTCCTGGGGAACAACTCCTATAGAAAGTTTTGCCTCATTTATATTATTATCTATGTCAAAACCATTTATACTTGCTTTTCCAGAACTCTTGTTTGTAATTCCAGATAATATATTAATTAATGTTGATTTTCCTGCACCATTTGGACCTAGTAATGCTATCATAGATCCTTTTTCTATGGAAAATGATACATTATCAAGTGCGGTAGATGCTTGATTTTTGTTGTTGACTGTATAATTCTTTGTTAGCTTTTCAATCTGTAGAGCTTTACTATTAACTCGTAAAATTTTCTTTTTAAACATGAAGTCTTCCTTTAAAAATTAGAAATAAGAAACTAAACAAAGATATTAGAGACATCAGTATATATCCCTCATCTCCTTTAAAATAAGATATAATATATCCACATGAAATTGTTAAAATTGTAATAAAGAAACCTCCAGTTAAAGCAAAATAAAAAGTTTGAGCTAATAATCTAGATTCTTTTTGTACTTTAGAATTAATAAAATAAATCATAATATAATGAGTTAAAGCAAAAGTTACCCCATGTAAAGTTTGAATAAATAATAAACAATAAAAATTTTCTACAAAATATGTTAAACACCATCTTAAAAAAGAGATTGCCGAACAAAAAATTAAACTTTTGTAGAGGTAACTAGACTTGAAAAAATAATCAATTATTAGAAAAAAAAATATTTCAGAAGCTATGGCAAATAACCATAAGGTTCCTATGTTAAAGAAATCTAATCCTGTTCTTTGCCAACTTATTGTTGAATACCCGTAATACATTGCATGAGTTCCCTGAAGAAGACTACAGACAATTATATATAATAGAATATCTTTGTTTTCTTTAATTGATTTTATAAATTTATTTATATTATGATTTTTTTTTACTTTAAAGTTTTTAGGTATCACAAAAATACTAGCTAACATCAGAATCAAACAGCTAGCTAAAATCAAAGGAAATATCTCTATTGAATAGATCTCTATAAAATATCCAAAAATAAAAACCCCGAGGCAAAAAGAGACTGACCCTCCAATTCTTACTTTTCCGTATTTTTTAAATGGATTTTCTACCATACTAGAATAGAGTGTTTCTATCAAAGGAAGTATTGGAGAAAAGGCAATTAAAAAAATTAATATTATTGTTATCATAATTTGATAAGAAAAAATGCTTTTGAAAAGACTTAAAAATATTAGAAGTATGAAAACAAAAAATACTAAATATAATAAAAATATTTTCAAAGAATTATTATTCTTTATGTAAAGCGCTAACATAATAGTGAAAGAAGCTTTTAGTATTCCTGAAAAGCTTAAAATATATCCAATATTCTTAGGATCCAATTGTAATCCTTTGTATAACCACAGTGGGAAATAGGCGGTTAGTAGACTAATAACTAGAAATACAAAAAAGTATAGAGAAATAATTGTATAGTTTTTAGATAGCATTATTATATGATATAGAAAATTATGAATGAGAATAAAAAAATTTCTTTAATAGATGGATCTGGATTTATCTTTAGAGCTTACTATGCGCTGCCTCCTTTATCTAGCAAAAATGGCACTCCAATAGGAGCAGTTTTAGGTTTTTGTAATATGCTTTTTAAACTAATACAGGAGAAAGAGTCAGATAAGGTAATAGTAGTATTTGATACAGCTAAAAAAACTTTTAGAAATACTATCTATGAAGCTTATAAGGCAAATAGAGGAGCTCCTCCAGAAGATTTAATTCCACAATTTGATATAATTAGGGAAGCAGTAGATGCTTTTGAAATTACAAGAGTAGAGTTAAAAGGATATGAAGCTGATGATTTGATAGCAACATACGCTAATTTCTTTAGCAGTAAAAACTGGGAAGTAGAAATAATATCTTCTGATAAAGATCTCATGCAGCTTGTTAAAAAAAATATCACTATGAAAGACCCAATTAAAGGTAAGGTTATAAAAAAAGATGAAGTTTTTGAAAAATTTGGAGTATTTCCTGAAAAAGTAATAGATGTTCAAAGCCTTGCAGGCGACAGTGTCGATAATATTCCAGGAGCTCCGGGAATAGGAATTAAAACGGCCGCTCTTCTAGTTAATGAATTTGGAAGCTTGGACGAAATTCTAAAAAATTTTTATAAAATTAAACAGAATAAAAGAAGAGAAGCAATAGAAAATAATATAGAAAATATAAATATATCTAAAAAATTAGTAGAACTAAAATCTAATCTTGAAATTGATATTAATATTAAAGAAATCTCCAACACTGCTTTTAATAAGGAAACTTTGCTTAAATTTTTTCAAAAGTACAATTTTAATAATTTGGAAAATAAAATATTATCTCTTTCTAATGAAATAAAAGAGACAGAAAAAAAAGAGCAAGTTAAAAGTAAGTATGAGATCATTTTAGATAAAAAAAATCTTTTAGAAGTAATTAATAGGATAAAAGAAAGCGGGCATGTAGCTATAGATACTGAAACCAATAGCATAAAGCCTTTTTCCTCGCTATTAATTGGTATTAGTTTATCTTGGAATGAAGGAGAAGCCTGTTATATTCCTATTAAACATTTGGATTTAAATGCTGAATTCAATCAGTTAAAAAAAGAAGTCATTGTTTCTATGTTAAACCCTATACTTGAAGATGTTACAATCCTAAAGATAGGGCAGAATATAAAATTTGATCAGATCGTATTAAACTCTAATGGATTTTCTAAGATTGAATCTTTGGAAGATACTATGTTAATTTCATATTCAATATTTGCTGGCTTACATAATCATAATTTAGACTTATTATGTAAGATGTATCTAGATTTTGAAAAAATTAAATATAAGGATATAGTAGGGACAGGAAAGAATGAGCTCCCTTTTTCAGAAGTAAGTATAGAACAAGCAACTAAATATTCTTGTGAAGACGCTGACTTTACCCTTAGGCTTTGGAAATTTTTAAGGAAAATTTTAGTTAAACAAAAACTGATGTCAGTTTACAATAACATTGAAAAGCCATTGGTTAATGTTATATCAGAAATGGAAATTGCTGGCATAAAGGTAGATAACAGCAATTTAAAAAAGCTATCCTCAGATTTTCAAAATGATATTGTTAAGCTACAAAAGACCATTTATCTTTTATCGGGAGAAGAGTTTAATATTAACTCTACAAAACAACTTGGAGTTGTTCTCTTTGAAAAGCTCTCTCTGCCTCATAAAAAGAAAAATAAATCTGGAGGCTTTTCTACAAATTCAGAGGTACTAGAGTTTCTAGCAGATGAGGGATACGAAATTGCAAAACTTATTTTACATTGGAGAGAAATAAATAAATTAAAAAACACTTATACAGATAGTCTAATCTTAAGCATTAATGAAAAGACCAAACGCATTCACACTACCTTTCAAATGGCTGGAGCACAAACTGGCAGATTGTCTTCTTCTGATCCTAACTTACAAAACATTCCTATAAAAACCGAGAATGGAAGAAAAATAAGAAAATCATTTATAGCAGAGGATGGAAATAAATTGTTATGTTTTGATTATTCACAAATTGAGTTAAGGCTTTTAGCTGAAATAGCTAATATAAAGAGTCTCAAAAAGGCATTTTCAGGTAATAAAGATATTCACAAACTTACAGCGAGCCAGATACTAGATATTCCAATTGAAAAAGTTTCTCAAGAAGAAAGAAGAAATGCGAAGGCAATAAACTTTGGAATTATCTATGGCCTGTCAGCATTTGGACTAGCCAAGCAAATCGGTGTTTCCAGAAGTGATGCTAAAAAATATATAGACGAGTACTTTAAAATGTACCCTGGAATTCTCGAATATATGGAGGAAATAAAAATTAAACTAGAAAAGAGTGGTTTCGTTAAAACACTTTTTGGGAGAAGAATTAATATAAGAGATTATAACAGCAAAAATCCTATGGTAAGAAACTATGCACAAAGGCAGGCAATAAATGCCCCTATTCAAGGTACTGCAGCAGATATTATAAAACTTGCCATGATAAAAGTTTCTAGATTTAGAAATAGTAATGAGCTTTTAAAAACTAAACTATTATTACAAGTACATGATGAGCTAGTATTTGAGTCATCAGAAAAAAAATTAGATAATATTAAAAATTTTATAATAAAAATAATGATGAATGCCCATACACCTCTTGTAAAGTTAAGTGTTCCATTAGAAGTATCTTGTGGGGTAGGAAACAACTGGGAAGAAGCTCACTAAATAAATGAATGATAACGATAATTTAATCTTTTTGTTAGGTCCTACTAATACTGGAAAAACCTATTACGCTATTGAAAAAATGTTAACATTTTCTAATGGTATAATAGGTTTACCATTGAGATTATTAGCTAGAGAAGTTTATGATAGGGTAGCAGAAAAAATAGGTAAATTAAAAGTAGCTTTGATTACCGGTGAAGAGCAGATTTCTCCTAAAACAGCAAAGTATTTTATTACCACTGTTGAAGCAATGCCTTCTGAAAAGTACTTCGAATTTTTAGCTGTAGACGAAATTCAATTATGCAACGACTTTGAGCGAGGACATATTTTTACTGACAGACTTCTAAACTCCAGAGGAACATTAGAGACTTTATTTTTAGGATCAGACTCTATGGAAAAAATTATAAAAAGAATTTTTTTAAATCCTAATATTTTAAAAAAAGAAAGAAGATCAAATATTTCTTTTATTGGAAAAAAAGCGATTTTATCACTTCCAAAAAGATCAGCAATAATAGCCTTTAACTCAAATGATGTTTATAGTATAGCCTCTAAAATAAAGTCTGTTAAAGGTGGCGCTGCTATTGTTATGGGATCATTGAGTCCTCAAACAAGAAATTCTCAGGTAGCTATGTTTGAAGAAGGAACTGTAGACTACATCGTAGCAACCGATGCCATTGGTATGGGTTTAAATTTAAATATAAAAAATGTTGCTTTTTCTTCTTTATATAAGTTTGATGGGAAAGAAAGTCGTTTACTCAAAAATAATGAAATTGGACAAATTGCCGGAAGAGCAGGAAGGAATAATTCCGATGGAAGCTTTTGCACTACTCTAAATTGTAATTCATTATCGAGTGAAGCTATAAAGGCTTTAGAAAATCATAATTATGATGCTAATGAATATCTTTTTTGGAGGGAAAGTAATTTAGATTTCTCAAACATAAATAATCTTATTAGGTCTCTTGAGAAAAAGAGCAATGACCCTAAATTAATAAAAACTCAGAATAAAAGAGATGAAAATATTCTTAAATACCTTTCTAGCTTGGATCTAATTAAAAACAGGTTAAATGATCAAAAGAATATTAAGCTACTTTGGGATATAAGCTTAATTCCAGACTATTTTAAAAATTTAGATAGCATGTTTTCTGACCTTTTAGTAAAAATATTTTGTAGTATAGTTGACACTGGGTTATTGAATTGTAACTGGGCTATTTCTGAAACAAGAAAATTACAAGATTTAGAAGGTACTATTGACATGCTTACTTTTAGATTAGCTAAAACTAGATTTTGGAATTACATATCGAATAGAAATCATTGGACAAATAATAATAAGGAACTTAAAACATTGGCTTTAGAAACGGAAAAGTTTCTTTCTGACGCTTTGCATCAGAGATTAACTAATGAGTTTGTAGATAAAAAAATAAGGCTATTTTTAAGAGAATATAATCTTAAAAAATCGATAGAAATTAAAATAGGTGAGGGAAATCTTATTTTTCTAAATGAAAAAAATATAGGATCTATTTCTGGATTTCAATTAAAAATTGATGACGAAAAAACGCTTTTTAAAAATAAATTTTTAAAGAAAGAAATATCTAATAAAGTAAGATTAGTTTTGGAAAAATTTGCTAGAAATTTCATAAATGAGAAGAGTTTTCATATAAATTTTGATAACGAGGCTAATGTATATGTTAACAAAAGAAAAATTGGATCAATTTATCAAGGAACATCTCTTTTTAAACCTAATCTAATCATAATCAATAATAATTATTTAGATGAAAAAACCTATACTGAAATCTTTAAAAAAGTTAAAAAAGAAATAGAAGAAAAAATACAAAAAATCTTTTGGGGAGAAAATGACTTTTCAAACCTAAAGAATAAAAATATAAAGTCTTTTTTATTTTCTATTGAAAAGAACTTTGGAATTATAGAAAAAAATCAAATAGAAGTTGGGCTTATTCCTGAGTCAAAATATGAAAAATCTGAGCTTTCTAAAAGAGAAATATTTTTTGGCAAACATCTTTTCTATTACAAAAATTTAATAAATGAAAATAATAGAGATATTAGATGGATTTTGGGGTGTATATATTTTAATGGCAAGGTTTTAGGGAAAGCTCCTAAAAATAAAATTATATTCGATGCATCAAATTTTTCAAAAAGTTTATTGCATCTTACTGGTTATATAAAAATAAAAAATTTTGGAATAGAAATAATATTCTTAGAAAAAATAATTAATAAAATTTATAGTAAAAAAAGACGCCTGTTTTACTTTAATTATAGTATTCTTAATCAATTTAATATACCCTCATATATAATAGTAGAAATATTAATTTATTTGGATTTTGCAAGAATAGCTGGTACTTCAAACGTAAGCTATTGGAAAAAAAAGAAAAAAAATAATTTTGAAAAATCTTATTACAACAAAAACAGCCCTTTTTATGTCTTAAAAAAGTTGCAATAAATTATAATCTCTATATATAAAATTTATGTTCAATTTATTTAAAAAAAAAACACAATCTACTTTAGATAATGAAATAGAAGATGAGGTTCTTGCAGTAATATCTTTGTTAGTAGAAGCTGCAAATATTGATGAAGTTTTTGAAGAACGAGAAAAAAAAATTATATCAGAAATTATTAAAAAGCAATTTTCTATTAAAGATGATGCTCTTATAAATAAGACTTTAGATAAAATTAGAGTGGATTTAAATGAGAGTGGAGATTTAGTAACACATACAAAGAAAGTTAAAAATAGCTGGAGTCTAGAAAAAAGAATCCAAATCATTGAAATGCTTTGGAAGGTTTGTTTAGTTGATAATAATTTAGATCCGTATGAAGATATGTTGATTAGAAAAATAGCTGGATTAATATACATTGAGCCCAAAGATAGTAATGCTGCTAAAGCGAGAGTTTTAAAATCTTTAGATAAGTAGAAAGGAAAATTATACCATGCCTTACGTTGTTACCGAATCATGTATTAAGTGCAAATTCATGGACTGTTGTGAAGTTTGTCCAGTTGATTGCTTTTATGAAGGTGATAATATGTTAGTCATAAACCCAGATGAGTGTATAGATTGTGGTGTTTGTGAACCAGAATGTCCTGCAGAAGCAATTTTGCCGGACACAGATGACGATGGAGCTAAATGGGCAAAGCTGAATGAAGAATATTCCGGAAAATGGCCTAATATAGTAAAAAAAGGAGATGCCCCGGCCGATGCAGATGAATTTAAAGATGAAGCAGATAAATACAAAAAATATTTTTCAGACAAGCCTGGTGCTGGATCGGTAGAGTAAATTTTATGAATTCAAAGTTTATTGAAACATTAAATATTAATGAAGCAAAAATTAATATTTATAGTTTAAAAGCTTTTGAAAAAATCTTTCCTTTCTGTAAAATCTTTCCTTTTTCTTACAGAGTTTTACTTGAAAATTTACTAAGAACTTCTAGCTCAGAAGAATACATTATAGAAAAGGCTCATTTACTTCACAAAAGCTTACAAAGCAATGAAGTATTGGGAGAAATTGATTTTTTTCCTACCAGAGTTCTTATGCAAGACTTTACTGGTGTTCCAGCTCTAGCTGATCTTGCTTCTATGCGAGAAAGTGCCAATGACAAAAATATTAAAGCTTCTAAAATAAACCCTCTAAAACCAGTAGATTTAGTCATCGATCACTCAGTTATGGTTGATAATTATGCATCCTCCGACTCTTTAAAAATCAATACAAAGTTGGAGTTTGAAAGAAACCTGGAAAGATACAAGTTTTTAAAATGGGGACAAAAAAATTTAAAAAATTTTAGAGTTATTCCTCCTGGGATAGGAATATGTCATCAAGTTAACATGGAGTTTTTGGCCAAAGTTGTCTGGTATGACAAAGAAAATAATCTTTTATATCCAGATAGTGTTGTAGGAACTGATAGCCATACCACTATGATAAACGGCTTATCTGTATTGGGTTGGGGAGTTGGAGGAATTGAAGCAGAAGCTGTAATGCTAGGAGAGGCTATTGCTATGTCTATCCCAAAAGTAGTAGGTGTTAATTTATACGGAAAATTAAAAGAAAGTACAACTCCCACAGATATGGTATTAACTATTACTAACATTTTAAGAAAACATGGTGTAGTTAATAAGTTTGTTGAGTTTTATGGTGCAGGATTAAGTACTCTTTCTTTAGCTGATAGAGCCACTATTTCTAATATGGCACCAGAATACGGAGCAACCTGTGGCTTCTTTCCTGTAGACAAAGAAACAATAAAATATCTTAGAAATACGGGAAGAAGTGAGGGACAATGCTCAATAGTAGAAAAATATGCTAAAGAACAAAAATTTTGGTTAGATAACAAAGATACAGAATATACTAATAATTTTTCTTATAATGAAAATATTAATATTGATATCTCTACGATAGAACCTGTATTAGCTGGTCCTAAAAGGCCACAAGATAAAGTGCTTCTATCAGAAGTACATATTAAAAGTGCTAAAGAAATTAATGAAAAAAATAAAGATTTAAAATTTAAAAAAGAAAAAGAAATAAAAAATGGTGATGTAGTTTTAGCAGCTATTACAAGCTGCACTAATACAGCTAACCCTTACTTAATGATAGCAGCTGGGCTTTTAGCTAAAAATGCTTCTGAACTTGGTCTTTCTAAAAAAAACTGGGTAAAAACCTCATTGGCTCCAGGAAGTCAGGTAGTAACTGATTACTTAATTAAATTAGGTTTGCTTCCCTACTTAGAAAAGCTTGGATTTAATGTAGTAGGATACGGATGCACCACCTGTATAGGAAACTCAGGCCCTCTAGAAAAAAATATTGAGCTGCAAATTATAGAAAAAAATTTAAATGTAAGTTCAGTTCTATCTGGAAATAGAAACTTTGAAGGAAGAGTTCATCCTTATATAAAGGCCAATTGGCTTGCTTCACCTCCTCTAGTTGTTGCTTACTCTCTATTAGGAAATACCACCACTGATATAACTAAAGCTCCTTTGGGGATTGGAAATAATGACAAAGATATTTTCCTAAAAGATGTTTGGCCTGACTCCAATCTAGTAAATGGTTTCCTAAAAAAGATTCAATCCTCTATGTACATAGATAGGTACAAAAGAATTGATCAAGGAGACTCAAAGTGGGATAAAATAGAAGCCTTTGAAAGTCCCACGTATAATTGGGATATAACTAGCAACTATGTACAAAACCCTCCTTTTTTATCTGAAAACACTCTTACACAAAACAATCTAAATAGTGTAAAAAAAGCTAGAATATTGGCTCTATTAGGTGACTCTATTACTACGGACCACATTTCTCCAGCTGGATCGATTAAAGAAAAAAGTCCAGCTGGACAATATCTTCAGGATAAGCAAGTAAGCAAAGAGCAATTTAACTCATATGGAGCAAGAAGAGGGAGTCATGACGTTATGATAAGAGGAACTTTTGCAAATATCAGATTAAAAAATAAAATCACTCCAGATATAGAGGGAGGATATACAAAGTTATTTCCAGAAAATAAAATAGTAACCATTTATGATGCTGCCCAAGAATATAAAAAAAGAAAAATACCTTTGGTGGTATTTGCTGGTAAAGAATATGGCACTGGTTCTTCAAGAGATTGGGCTGCAAAAGGGACAAGGCTCTTAGGAATTAAGGCCGTGATAGTAGAAAGCTTTGAAAGAATTCATAGGTCTAATTTAATCGGTATGGGCGTATTGCCTATTCAATTAAAAGAAGAAAATAATCTTAAAAGTTTAAATTTAAATGGAAGTGAATTAATTAATATAGAATTAGATATTGAAAAGATAATGAATGAAAATAAAAAGCTAGTAAAAATCAGCATATTCGACTCTGGAGGAGAAAAAATTATTCATGAAATTGATGCTAAACTTAGGATAGACACCGATAAAGAGTTCAGTTACATAAAAAAAGGAAATATTTTAAATTATGTATTAGGCGAGCTTTCTAATTAACTAATATCACTATATCTTGCCCTAGAAGAAATTTGTTTGACTAGAGATTTAAGTTTTTTTATAGCTCTGTTTTCAATTTGTCTAACTCTTTCTTTGCTAATCTTTAAAAGTGTTCCTAATTTTTCTAAAGTTAAAGGATCATCACTAAGATGCCTAAGAGCTATAATTTGGCTTTCCCTAACTCCTAACTCTCTCATAGCCTTCTTAAACCATGATCTCTTAGTTACAAGGTCTAGCTTGTCAACTAAATCTACTTCGTCTAAACTTTTTTCATCTACAATAAAGTTGCCCACTTCTTGATCATAGCTATCAGAAACCTTAGCGTTAAGAGACTTATCAGATCCACTAAATCTATTTTCCATATTTTCCACGTCAATCTCCTTAACTTTTAATTTTTTAGCAACCAAATTTCTTAGTTTGTGTTGGTCTTTTTCATATTGACTTAATTCTAATTTAAGCTTTCTCAAACTAAAAAATAATGATTTCTGAGATGCTGTAGTTCCAGTTCTTACGATTGACCAATTTTTTAAAACATAGTCTTGTATTGATGATCTAATCCACCACCCTGAATAAGTAGAAAACCTTATATCTCTTTCTGGTTCAAACTTTGCTATAGCTTGCATTAAACCAATGTGTCCTTCTTGTACTAAATCAGTAATAGACAATCCGTAATTTTTATATTTCATAGCATATGCAATTACTAACTTTGAGTAGGCTCTTATAATCTTATGCATAGACTTTTTGTCTCCACGTATTGCCCAGTCTTCTGCTAGTTTTTTTTCTTCATCCTTACTTAACACCTTAGTTTTCATAGAATCGTTGAAAAATTTTCTATCAAAGCTATTAAGTTCTATATTTCTAAATTTTGCCATATTTCTTATACGAAACTAATGTAACTACTAGATTAAAAAAATTTTTTAGAAGAGTGCGCCCTTTTGGTGTTGCAAAAATACAACTTATTTATTTTATTTTTTTTGTATTACTACAATTGTGTTGTTTTTAAAACTTAATAATCTAAGATTATTACAGTATTAATATACTTTTTTGATAATTTTACGGGAGATTTTTTTATGAAAAAAATTTTTACTACAGCTTTATTGGTAGTGTTCGGAGCTTTCGTTCTAACTGCTGCTAAAGCGGAATTAAGCTTATCTGGCTACCAAGAGTTTTATGCCGTTTCTGTTGATCAATCTACGGAAGCCGGATTAAGTGCCTCAGATCACACATCTGAGAATAGAGGCGGTCTTTCAAATGGAAGATTTACTCGTTTAATTGCTACAGCAACAACTACATTAGATAATGGTATTGCTGTAACAGGTGTTTACACTATTTCTAAAGATAACGATAGTAATGGTGACTCAGACACAAGTACAGTTGCAGTTGATGAAAATTCACTAAGTTTCAGTGGTGGTTTTGGTACCATTTCTGTAGGTAACATTTTCTCAGCTGGTACCATGGCACACAACAGAGGTACAACTTTAATACCTACTGCTGAGCCTGATAATGGAGCAACTGGTCTTTTCATTGTAGCTGGTGGAGCAACTGGTGGTTACGGTGCTTTTGATGAAGCTGGATATGCTTTAGACGGTATGAAGCTAAGATATATGAGTAATGTATATGAAGGTTTTTCATTAGCAGTATCTTATGAGTCTTGTATGGAAAAGAACAGTGGTGCAACTAGTGCAACAAGTTGTGATGGTGGTACAGCAACAAATTATGATGATGTTATAGATACTGTTGCTTCTTACAACGCTAACTTTGATGGTGTTGACGTAAGTTTAACTTACGGAAGAGTTATGGGTAACACACAAATTGTAGCTGGAGCAGAATATAATGATCTTGATGCTCAAGTATACTCAGTTAAATTAGCTGCTGCTGGTTTAACAGCAATTTATAAGAATCATACATATGGTGACTCTGGTCAGCTTAAGTCAAGAACAGTTGACGGTGATGGAGAAGGTAGTGTATATGCTGTAAGATATGATATGGGTAACATTTCATTAGGTTTTGCACATACAGAAACTTCATTCAGAGAAGGAACAAACGCTGCTGATAGTACAGCTGAAACTGATACTTTTGGTATTGGTTACAACTTAGGCGGTGGTGTAATGATCGAATTTGCTCACGGAAGTAAAGAAGAAACTGATGGTTCAGACTCGATTAAAGACACAGAAGCTGATGCTACTTTAGCAAAGCTTTCTTTCGGTTTCTAAGTTACCAATTTAAAAGCTTATTAGAGGAGGGTTGCATAAACCCTCCTTTTTTTTTATAATTTTAAAAATTATTCGTTAATATGTATTACAGAAATTTTTTAATAATATTTTTATCTACCGTGTTGGTAGCATGTGGTGCGGGAGAAACTAGAAAGCTAACCACGGAAGAAATAGTTTATGGCCCTAGAGATAAAGCAAGATTATCTCAAATAAAGGAGGGAGGGACTTTTCTAGAAGATCTTTTTAAAGGCGATGATAATAATGAAACAGGAAGCGGCAGTTTTGTATCATACAATAACCCTCTTTGGAAAGCTTCACTTGAAGTTTTATCATCTTTTCCTTTAGTAAGTGTTGATGCTAAAAGTGGTCTTATAATAACTGATTGGTATACTAGTGAGAAGAAACCTTCCGAAAGATTTAAAATAACTGTTCTGATTCTGGCTCCAGATATTCAGGTAGACTCAGTAAAAGTATCTGTTCATAAACAAGTAATAAAAAAAAATAGATGGGTAAATAGGAATATTAATAGCAAAAAGCCAGTTGCAATTGAGAGACAAATTATTCAAAGAGCAATTGAGTTAAATCTTTAAAATATCGTTAAAAAATGAACGAAAATAAATCTCAATATCATGCGAATGCTGTAGAGAAATATTGGCAAGATATTTGGGACAAAAAAGGCTGCTTTCTAACAAAAAATCAGACAACAAAAAAAAATTACTATGTATTAGAAATGTTTCCTTATCCATCTGGAAGAATTCATATGGGTCATGTTAGAGTCTATACTTTAGGAGATGTACTAGCCAGATATAAAAGGGCTTGTGGATTTAACGTTTTACATCCTATGGGATGGGATGCTTTTGGAATGCCAGCAGAAAACGCTGCTTTTGAAAATAACATTCATCCTAGAGACTGGACTAACAAAAATATTAAAAACATGAAGGATCAGTTAAAATCAATGGGAATATCCTATGATTGGACTAAGGAAATAAGTACTTGTGACCCAGAATATATAAAACAACAGCAAAAACTATTTATTAAATTTTTTAAAGCCAAACTGTTATATAAAAAAGAAGCCTGGGCAAACTGGGATCCAATTGAAAATACAGTATTAGCGAATGAACAAGTAATAGATGGAAAAGGTTGGAGGTCAGGAGTAAAAATAGAAAGAAAGCTTTTAAGTCAGTGGTTTTTATCAATTACTAAATTCTCTAATGATCTTCTAACTGATCTAGAATCACTTAAAAATTGGCCTGAAAACGTTAAAACTATGCAAAAAAACTGGATAGGTAAATCCGTCGGTGCAGAGATAAGCTTTCAAATAACTAAGGAAAATTTAATTGAAAGCTATAAAAATTCTATTTTAGTTTATACTACAAGGCCCGATACAATATTTGGAACATCTTTTATTGCATTGGCTCCTGATCACCAGTTGTCAGACATTTTATCGAAATCTAATAACGGCATAAAAGAATTTATAAAGAAATGGGAGTCTACATTTGCAAATGAAGAAATGATAGAAAAGGCACCTAAAGAAGGAGTTTTTACTAATATGTACGTAAAACATCCCTTTACTGAAAAGAAAATTCCTATCTATATAGCTAATTATGTTTTATCAACATATGGAACTGGTGCTATATTTGGTGTACCAGCTCATGATGAGAGAGATTTTGTATTTGCCAAAAAATATGACCTACCAATTATAAAGGTTGTAGATCCTGAAGATAGTGCAGCACAAGATCTGCCATATACTGGCGCTGGAACACTTATCAATTCAGAATTTTTAAACAATAAAAACTCCCTAGAAGCAAAATCTATAATTATTTCTAAGTTAAAAGAAATAAATTTAGGCGAAAAAAAAACGAAATATAGACTTAGAGATTGGTGCGCATCTAGACAAAGGTATTGGGGTTGTCCAATACCCATTATTTATAGAGAGGATGGGGAAGTCATTCCTGTGGATGAAAGCGACCTACCAGTGTTATTACCAGATGATGTAGATTTTAGTAAAAAAAATGGTAATCCCCTTAATAATCATGCAACCTGGAAATATACAACCTGTAAGAAAACTGGCTTAAAAGCAGTTAGGGAAACAGATACTTTAGATACTTTTTTTGACTCATCTTGGTACTTTATAAGATTTGTTGATCCTTTTAATAAAAATCCTATCAATAAAAAACTAGCAGAAGAATGGTGTCCTGTACATCAATATGTAGGAGGTATAGAGCATGCTGTATTACATCTTTTATACTCTCGTTTTTTTACAAAAGCTCTTTCTTCATTAGGTGAGTTTAAATTTAAGGAACCTTTTAAAGGCCTTTTTTGTCAAGGAATGGTATGTCACAAAACCTATCAGGACTCAGAAAATAATTGGGTGTATCCAGAAGAGGTTATTACTAAGAATGCCAATTTTTTTCATAAAGATACTGGAAATAAAGTTAAAGAGCTTAGATCAGAAAAAATGTCCAAGTCAAAAAAAAATATAGTTGATCCTGTAAATATAATACAAAAATATGGAGCGGATACTGCAAGATTTTTTATGTTATCTGATAGTCCTCCTGAAAGGAAACTTGAGTGGACTAGCAGTGGAATAGATGGATCTAATAAATATCTTTTAAAAGTATGGCGATTTTTTAATAATTTGCAATTAAATGATATTATTTTTTATGAGAATTATAAATATGAAAAAGAAAAAAACAAAAATTTAATTGAAAAAACTCATTTTTATATAGACAAGATTACTAAAAGCTTAGATAACTTTCAGTATAACGTAGCAGTAGCCCAAATTAGAGAGTTTTCCAATATATTTTTTTCTTTTGATATAGATAATATTAAAAATGAGGACTCGATCGCTCTAAAGTTTTCTTTAACAAAGTGGATAATATTAATTTCACCTATGGTACCTCATTTAGCAGAAGAGTTATGGAAAGTTCTAGGGTATAAAGATACATTGGTAAGTGAGCAAAACTGGCCAATAGCAAACTTAGATTATATTAAAATTACTAATGTGAATATAGTAGTACAAATTAATGGTAAAAAGAAATTTGTTTATGAAATTCCTAAAGATCTTAGTGTAGAGGAGACCAAAGAGTTTTTAAGCAAAAAGGAGGCTATAAAGGCATTAATAAAAGAAAAAGAAATAAAAAAAATTATAGTTATTCCAAATAAAATTTTTAGTTTGGTAATTTAATGAGAACATTTTCTTTAATTTTTCTCTCCATATTTTTAGCTAGTTGTTCAGGATTTACTCCTCTCTATGAGAAAAAAAAATTTTTAGCTCATAAGTTAAATGGTATAGCAATAGTTACTGATAAAAAAAAAAATGTCATTATCAGTTAAGAGAGACTTATTAAGAAAACTACCCCCACTAATTGAAAAGATTAAATATATAGTTAAAATAGAGACTAAAACTGAAAATAATTCGACTGTTACATCTACAGATAGAAAAACTTCAGGATATGAGATTATTACAACTGCTAACGTTTTACTTTTTAAAAGAAATAAAAAATATGACAAGAAAATATTTGCCTTTGAGGAAAGGGGAATAGGGGTGTTTGAAATTTCACCTAATCAAGTTTTATCTACTATTGCCTCTAGGGACAGAATATTTGAAATTTCTTCAGAAAGTCTCTCTAAAAGTATTTTTGACAGACTAATACTATTTTTTTCTCAGAAAGAGTATGATAGTAAAAAATAATTTTTTTAAAAACTTCGTTGAAGATTTGACAGAGTATAATGGTTTTCTTATATATGGACCTGATAAAGGACAAGTAAAAGAACGGTCTAATATAATAATTGAAAGGCTTAAAGAAGAAAAAGGTCTAAATGTATTAAAAGTTACACAAGAAGATTTAGAAAAAAATAGCCTTACTGATTTAATACATCAGCAAGACATATTTTCTAATAAATCAATAATAATAATAGATTTAGAATTCTTTTCTAATCTAAAGTTGGATGAAATCTTTTTCCAATCTATTCTGTCAGGTAATGTAAATTATATCATGCTAGAGGGAGGAAATCTTAAAAAGAATGATATAATAGTAAAGAATTTCACGGATCAAAAGAAGCTTGCCTGTATACCGTGTTATCACGACACTGATAGCAGTATAAAACAAACTATTAAAGATTACTCTAAAAAGTTCAATCTTGATATTGATGAAAGCAGTGTTGATTATTTAGCAAATAAATTAGGAAGTGACAAATTGATAACATTGCAAGAAATTAAAAAATTATCTATCTATGGAAATGGAAAACATGTTACTTATGATGAGGTTTTACATGCAGTAGGAGACAGTTCTTTAATTAATATTAATAAGATTTGTGATCATTTATTTAATTCTGATAAAGCGCCTTACTTTTATGAGAAGATTATAGAAGCAGGACAAAATAATATTGTTGTTATTAGATCTTTATTAAATCATTTTTATTTTTTACTAAATTTTAAAGAAGATACTCTTAACAATAATATTAAATTACCTGCATCCATTCATTTTTCTCGTCATACTCTCATACAAAATCAAATCAAGCTTCTTTCTAAAGAAAAAATCAAAAAAATTATAGCTAACATTTATGAGCTAGAAAAAATGACTAAAAAAGAATATTCTTTGTCCGAATTAATTATTAAAAAGTTTCTTCTTCACTATTCTTCAATTTAATTTAGTTTTTCTTATTAAAGATTGATATAATTTGTTCCAATTGGTCTAAGTTTTTATATTTAACAGATATTGTTCCTTTTCCTTTTCTATCTCTAATTTGTACTTCGTAACCCAATTTTAAAGATAAATATTTCTCATAGTCAGATATATTAGGATCTTTTTCTACTAGACTTTTTGCTTGATTCTTATCAAGTTTTTTATTTTGCTGTTCATTTTTTACCAAGTCTTCGGTCTGTCTAACATTTAATTGATTATTTATTATAATTTTAGCTAAATCATGAACATTTTTTGCCGATAGTAAAGCTCTAGCGTGCCCAAAGCTTATTTTTTTAGAAGATAATAGTTTTTTTATATTTTCTGGTAGCCCTAGTATTCTTACAGAATTTGATATATAGCTTCTTGACTTGCCTGTAAACTTCGAGATTTCATCATGAGTAAGATTATACTCACTAATTAGACTATTATAGGCATTAGCTTCTTCTAAAGAATTTAAGTCTTCTCTTTGAACATTTTCAATTATGGACGCTAAACTAGAAAGTTGTTCATTCTTTTTGTAAATAATTGCATCAATACTTTTGAGGCCAGCCATTTTTGCTGCTCTCCAGCGCCTTTCTCCAGCGACTACTATAAACTTATTATTATTTCGATTTTCTCTAATAATGATAGGAACTAATTGTCCCAAATTTTTTATAGATTTAGAAAGTTCTGTTAACTTATCTTGATCAAAGTTTTTTCTCGGTTGATCTGGATTTGTCTCAATTAAATTGAGACTAATATTTGTTTTTTTTAAAGCACCATTATTATCAATATTTGCATTATTGTTATCTCCTAACAAAATATTAAGTCCTGTTTTTAATCTTTTTTTTGTAATAATCTCCTCCTGATATATTAAATTTTCAATCTATTAATTAGTTCTTTTGCTAAATCAATATATGCTTTAGAACCAGCACATGCTTGATCATAAATTATCGCCGGTAATTGATGACTTGGAGCTTCAGAAAGCCTTACATTTCTAGGAATAATGGTCTTAAATACTTTATCACCTAGATGCTCTCTAGCGTCATTAACAACATCTTCACTAAGTCTATTTCTACTATCAAACATAGTTAATATTATCCCTTCTAGATTTAAACTGGAGTTAAGATTATCTTTTACTTTTTCGACTGTTCTTAATAGCTGAGCTAAACCCTCTAATGCATAAAACTCACATTGCAAAGGAACTAAAACAGAGTTTGACGCCACTAAAGAGTTAACCGTTAAAATTCCTAATGATGGAGGGCAGTCTATAAGAACAAAATCAAAATATTGGTCTAAGTTATTGATTTTGCTGTTTAATTTATTTGCCCTTTCTTCATCAGAAGCTAATTCGAACTCTATTCCTGATAAATTTAAGTTTGATGGTATAATTTTAAGATTGGGAATTTTGGTATTGATTATAGTGTTATTGATAGTTATGTCGTCAGTAATTAAATCATAAACGCTGATTTTTCTTTGTTTTTCTGTAATTCCTATACCAGTTGATAAGTTTCCCTGAGGATCTAGGTCAATTAACAATATATTTTTATCGATAGCTGCTAAAGCTGTTCCTAGGTTAACAGTTGTTGTTGTTTTTCCTACGCCTCCTTTTTGATTAACTACTGACATAATTTTTATTTTATTTTTCATTTTATTTTTTCTTGATATTTTCTATTTTTAAAATAACTCCTTCATTACTTGTGATGCTTTTAAATTTTTTTACAGAGAAAATAAATATTTTTTTCGCCTCTTCAATTTCATCCATGTATTTTTTTCCCTTATGAATTACTAAAGTTGTTTCTGATGAAATTAAATGATAAACGCTTAATATTAGTTTTTTGACTGATGCGTATGCTCTCGACACTATTACAGCTACGTTTTTCTTTAATATCTCTTCTATTTTACAATTATAAATTTTTATATCTATAAAACATTCTTTTGTAACCTCTTTAAGAAAAATTGCTTTTTTATAACTTTTTTCACACAGTAAAATATCTTTTCTTCCCATTATAGCCAATACAATTCCTGGAAAACCTGCGCCTGTTCCCACGTCAATTAATAGTTTATTTTTATTTTCTTTAGGTAAGTAATAAAATATCTGCATTGAGTCAATAATATGTCTTACCCAAATATTAGAAAAAGTGCTTCTCCCAATTAAATTTACATTATTTTGATACTTTTTTATAGAAGTAACATATTTTTGAAGTAATTTCTTTTGATTTCTATTTATTTTACAAATACTTCCTAAAGTTTTAAGCACTTTTGAGCCTTTTCTTTTTAGTGTGTAGCAAAACAGACGTCAAAGCAGCAGGTGTAATACCCGGAATTCTGGAAGCTGAAGCAAGATTTGTTGGCCTTACCTTTTCTAAAGCAAGGCAACATTCCCTTGATAATCCTCCTATTTCTTTATAATTAATTTTAGTCGGTATTTTAACATTTAAGTCCTTTTTATATGCCTTTAAACTATCTATCTGCTTTTTAATATGAATGTCATATCTAGATTCTATGATTAGCTGGTTAAGAACTTTGGATTTAATGTTTTTAAATCTAGGATAGTGTTTCTTTAATTTATCTATATTTAGGTTATTAAAGCCTATAAGATCATACAGCTTTCTTTTTTTTCCATCTCTAGTTAAAGTTATTTCTAAACTATCTGCCTCTATTGGGTCTAAGATAATACGGGATAAATATTGTCTATAAAATTCAATATCATTTTTATATTTTAAAAATATATCTTTTCTATTTCCCTGCAAGATGTCTAGTCTAATAGCTTTGTCTGATAATCTCAGATCTGCATTATCAGATCTCAAGTAGAGTCTATATTCCGCTCTCGAAGTGAACATTCTATAAGGTTCTGGAGCTCCCCTAGTTACTAAATCATCTATCATTACACCTATATAACTTTCCGCCCTACTGAGTGAAAAAGTTTTTCGACTTAGATACAATGTTGCATTAATGCCTGCCAACAGTCCTTGGCCGGCAGCTTCTTCATATCCAGTCGTTCCATTTATTTGTCCTGCAAAAAAAAGACCTTTAATTCTCTTACTTTCTAAGGAGTGTTTTAAAGACCTAGGATCAATATGATCATACTCTATTGCATATCCTGGTTGAATAATCTTTGCATTTTTAAGACCTTTGATAGATCTTAACATATTATTTTGTTCTTCTAGAGGAAGGCTTGTCGAAATTCCATTAGGGTAAACTACTTCGCTATTTAGTCCTTCTGGTTCCAACATTATTCTATGCTTTTCTTTGTCATGAAACCTCAAAACTTTATCCTCAATAGACGGGCAGTATCTAGGTCCTCTAGAGGAAATGGCTCCATTATACAAAGGACTTTTCTCAAGAGAGTTTTTTATATAAGAATGGGTTTTGCTATTAGTCCATGTTACATAACAGGGAAGTTGTTTATTATAGGACTTAGTAGTCTCTGTAGAAAAATAATCAGGATTTACATCTCCTGTATCTTGATCCAAAATATTATAGTCTATAGATTTTTTTGATATTCTTGGAGGAGTTCCAGTTTTTAATCTATCCATAGGAAGATTTAGAGAAATAAGAAATTTCGCTAAATCATTTGAGGCTTTCTCATTAACTCGTCCAGCTGAAAACCTATTTTCTCCTAAATGAATAATTCCGTTCAAAAAAGTACCTGTTGTTAGTATTACGGAACCAGCGTTTATTGTTTTTTTTCGCTCAAGAATAACTCCTTCAACTTTATTTTTAATAATTACCAATGAACTCACCATATGTGAATAAATAGAAATATTAGAACAAGCTCTCAAATCAGAGTTTATTGCATTTTTATATAACTCTCTATCAGCCTGACACCTTGGCCCCCTGACAGCTGGACCCTTACTACTATTTAAAACTTTATATTGTATGCTTGCTTTATCAGCTGCTGTAGACATTATTCCACCCATAGCGTCTATCTCTTTTACTATATGTCCTTTTCCTATACCTCCTATAGCAGGATTACATGACATTTCACCTACTTTAGAAGAGTCAGCTGTTATCAAAGCAACTTTAGCTCCCATCCTAGAAGCAACGCTAGCAGCCTCCACGCCAGCGTGACCTCCGCCTATAACAATTATGTCATAATTTTTTTTCATTTTTCCTACAATGCAATATTACTTTTTTATTCCATTAATACAAGCGCTAAGAAACGCATGATGTTTCACGTGAAACTTACATCATATTAAACAGGTTTATTTAAGAATAAAGTTGGAGTTGAAAAATGTCTTTGAATTAATTGTTTCACGTGAAACTTTATTTACCTATACAAAAATTAGAAAAAATATTTCCTAAAACATCTTCTACGTCTACCTTTCCTAAAATTCTCTCTAAATTATAAATAGTTGCCCTAAGGTATTCAGCTATAATTTCTTCGTCCTTTGCTTCAATTGCCAAACTAATATTTGATAAAGCTTTTTTCAAATCATTCTTTTGTCTTGCGTTAGTATAAAAAAAGTTCGCTTTTTCTATTACTTTTGTATTTTTTAGTATGTGGTCGTGTATTTTTTTTAGCAGATCACTAACCCCTTTACCAGTTTTTGCAGAAACATAAAAAGAGTTTTCTTTTTCTGTGGATTTATTCGGCTTATTTACTTTTATTTTGTCTATTTTATTGTAAATTTGCCATTCATTTTCTTTTCTTTGATTTTTACTTTCCTTTTTTGTTCTCGTGATATCTATAATTTTTAATACAATGTCAGCTTTCTCTATTGCTGTTAAAGCTTTTTTTATTCCTTCTTTCTCAATAGCACTTTTAGTATTCCTAATTCCGGCAGTATCGAAAAATATTACTGGATATCCCTTTAAATTAAATTTGTTTTCTATCACATCTCTAGTTGTGCCTGGGATTTTTGTAACTATGGATTTTTCTTTTTTAATAATACAGTTAAACAAACTAGATTTTCCAGAATTAGGTGGCCCTGTAAATGTAATTTTTGTGCCATGCTTAATTAGGTCGTATTTTTTTCCTTCTTTAAGAACCTTTTTTATTTGGTTAAAAATATTTTCTAAGTCTCGTTTTATATTAAGCTGTTCTGGAACTCCATCTTCATCAGAAAAATCAATTATAGCCTCAATTTTAGCGAGTGTATTAACTATTTGTTCTTTCCATAAGTTTATCGGGATTGAAAGCCCTCTATTGAGTTGTTTAATTGATAGATTTCTTTGTTTTTCTGTCTCCGATATAATTATTTCATTAATAGCTTCTGCTTTTATTAAATCAATTTTACCATTAATTAATGCTCTTTTAGAAAACTCTCCTGCCTCTGCTACCCTTAACCCTTTTATTTTAGAAAGCACTGAAAAAAAAGCTTGGCTAGTTGCTATACCTCCATGAGAATGCAGTTCAAAGCTATCTTCTCCTGTATAGCTATTGGGATTTGGCATCCAACATATTAAGCTTTTGTCTAGAATTTGTTTTTTATAAGGAACGTATATATTTTTAAGTACTAGTTTTCTCTCCAAAGGAAGCTTTTTTTCTTTGATTAATAACTTTAGAATCTTTCCACTTTCTTTTCCAGAAAATCTAAATACTGTTATCGCTGAAGGGCCTATATTGGTAATAGGCGCAAATATCGTATCACACATTTTAATTGCTTATTAATAGCTTTTTTATCATCTTATGTTCTTTTATTTCAATTTCTATAATTTGGTCACTATCCTTGATTTATAAAATTTACAACTTCATTAAGATTTGGCCTTTTTCTTTCTTTGGGATCTGAAGTTTTTTTTCCAATATAGATAAACCCTGCTATCTTGTCATTCTTAGGATTTCCTCCCAAAAATTTTAATAATTTTTTATTATATGCGTACCATTCGGTTAGCCATTGTGCAGCATACCCCATACCTTGTGCAGCATACAATAAATTGGTGCAAACTGCTCCAGCAGAAAGATACTGTTCCCATTTTGGTATCTTTTTATGATTTATTGGAGTAGATAGCACTGCTAATATAGTACTTGCTCTTTGCATTCTATAGCTTTCTATGTGAAGTTCCTTTTCTGAAGCTTTTTTATTATTTTTTTTAAATTCTTTTAGTATTATTTCCTCGTCTAAGTATTTTCTAATTCTTCCTTGAATTACTTTTATTTTCCACGGATTTAGCGCGCCATGATCCGGTACTCTGGCACCTATTTCTAAAATTGAATTTAAGTCTTTTTTCAAAACTTTACCAACTAGCATTTTTTTTGCTACAATGGATCTTCTTTTCTTAAAAAAATCTATTAAATACTTTTTATTACTATCATAAAACATACGTAATATATATGTTATTTTAAAAAAAAAGCCACTTAAATTAGCTGGGTTTAAATTAATATTGTTTATTCAAAAATAGATTGAAATTAAATTATCCTTCGCTTTGCAAGATACTTATGATTATATAGTGCATATTATAAATATTCAGAATATCTGAATAAGATATAAGAACTCCTTATCTTTTTACAGCTTTTTTTGTTACACGTAACCTATTAGTTATTATCTTTAAAATTTAATAAGAACATTTGTTCTTTTAGCGGCTTTTAATAAAAAGTATATTTATATTTTTATTCTTACATAAAATAATACTTTTTACTTTTGTTAGGATTGTTAATTTTTAAAAATTATAAAAATAGATTAGTTGTTTGATTAACTTAATTAATTTTATATAATGCTGAAATGAAGTCTAAAACTATAATAATTAGAAATCCTGGGCCTGCTGAAAATATGAAATGGGAAAATTTAAATATTGACTCTCCCTCCCAAGGTTTCGTAACGGTAAAACATTCATATGTTGGTCTAAATTACATTGATACCTATCACCGTTCTGGGCTCTATCCTCTTCCTCTGCCCGCAACTATTGGTATGGAGGGAGCTGGAGAAGTAATTGATACAGGTGAAGAAACTAAATTACTAAAAAAAGGAGATAAGGTAGTTTACGCGTTAGGCCCTCCCGGAAGTTATTCTGATATTAGAAATATACCCGAAAGTAAGTGTATAAAGTTACCTGATTATGTAGATGATAAAACTGCTGCTGCTTTAATGTTAAAAGGAATGACGGTTGAATATTTAGCTGAAAGAACCTTTCCTCTAAATAATAAACATACTGTTTTATTTCACGCTATAGCAGGCGGCGTTGGACAAATTGCTACACAATGGATTAAAAATAAGGGTGCTAAAATTATAGGGACTGCAGGAAATCGAGAAAAAGCCGAAATTGCAAAAAATAATGGCTGTGATGAAGTAATTTTATATAATGATACAAACTTTGTAGATGCCGTTATGGATATTACAAATGGAGAAGGTGTAAACGTAGTATATGATGGTGTAGGGAAAGCAACTGCTTTAAAAAGTTTAGATTGTTTAGCTCCATTAGGAATGCTGGTTATTTTTGGTAATTCTTCTGGAAATGCCCCTCCTATTGATCCTTCCCTGCTAGCTAGCAAAGGAAGCCTTTTTCTTACTAGGCCAACTTTAATGACTTACAACTCCAAAGCGTCGGATATGCATAAAAGCGCTAAAAGAGTTTTTGAAATGTTAAAATCAAATTCTATAAGTGCTAACATAGGAAATGAATACCTTTTATCAGATATCGTTAATGTTCATAAAGCTTTAGAAAACCGAGAAACAAAAGGATCAATTGTTTTAAAAAACGATCATTGATTCATAGCGTCAAAAAAATCATTGTTGTTTTTAGAAGACTTAAGTTTTTCTAGAAGAAATTCCATGGCATCTGTGGTTCCCATCGGGGATAGAATTTTTCTCAATACCCACATCTTTGATAAAATCCCTTTATCCACAAGAAGTTCTTCTTTTCTAGTCCCAGATTTAGCAATATCAATTGCCGGAAAAGTTCTTTTATCTGCTAACTTTCTGTCTAAAACTATTTCCGCATTTCCTGTACCCTTAAATTCTTCAAAAATTACTTCATCCATTCTGGATCCCGTCTCTATTAAAGCAGTAGCAATTATGGTTAAACTTCCACCTTCCTCTATATTTCTCGCCGCACCAAAAAATCTTTTAGGCCTTTGTAAGGCATTAGCATCAACACCTCCTGTTAATACCTTTCCAGAAGAAGGAACGACAGTATTATAGGCCCTTGCTAGCCTTGTAATTGAATCTAATAAAATTACAACATCTCTTCCACTCTCCACCAGTCTTTTAGCCTTTTGTATAACCATTTCAGCAACTTGAACGTGTCGGCTGGCTGGCTCATCAAACGTTGATGAAACTACCTCTCCTTTTACTGTTCTTTGCATATCAGTAACCTCTTCAGGTCTCTCATCTATAAGTAAAACGATTAAGTATACTTCTTCATGGTTTTGTTCTATAGAATGTGCAATGCTTTGAAGAAGAACTGTCTTCCCAGTTCTTGGCGGCGAAACAATAAGTGCTCTTTGTCCTTTTCCAATAGGAGAGACCAACTCCATAATTCTAGGAGACATGTTTTTCTTCTTTGATTCTGGATCTGAAGAGTCCATTTCCATTGCTATTCTCGAATCCGGATATAGCGGTGTTAAGTTATCAAAATTACTTTTGACCCTAATTTTTTCTGGTACTTCAAAGTTTATTTTATTTACCTTTATTAAAGCAAAATATCTTTCACTATCTTTAGGCTGTCTGATTTCTCCCTCTACTGTATCACCGTTTCTGAGCCCAAACTTTCTAATCTGACTAGGGCTGACATAAATGTCGTCAGGACCTGGTAGATAGTTTGACTCTGGGGCTCTCAGAAACCCAAAGCCGTCTTGTAGAATGTCTATTACGCCATCTCCATGTATTGATGTTCCTTTGTCAGCAACCGACTTTAAAATACTGAACATTATATCTTGTCTTCTCATGTTAGCCGCATTTTCAATTTCGTGCTCTGTTGCCAAGTCTAACAATTCATGTGTCTTCTTTTTTTTTAGTTGTTGTAAATGCATGCTAATTAAGAAAGAATATAAAGATCACTTAAATTATAATAAATTTATTTTAAAGTCAATAAACTTAAAACTTTACTAATAAATAAATTTATTAAATTATATCATATGCACGCTTTAAATAAAAACAGTTCTACCCATCCAAAAGTTCTATATGGTAAAACTGGGGTTCTAATTGTGAATTTAGGAACTCCTGATAGCTATAGATGGAAAGACATTAGAAAATACTTAAAAGAGTTTTTAAACGACAGAAGAGTTATAGAAACTAATAAGGCTTTATGGTTCTTAATTCTAAACTTGATTATTTTAACTTTTAGACCCCATAAGACAGCAAAAAACTACAAAAAAATATGGATGAAAGAACTAAATATTTCACCATTAAAATATTACACTCAGGTTCAAAAAGATAAACTAAAAAAAAAGTTAACTAAAAAGAATGTTTTAGTAGATTATGCAATGCGATATGGAAATCCTAGCATAAAAGAAAAAATTCTTAATTTAAAGTATAAAGGATGCGAAAACATAATAATATTACCTCTATATCCTCAATATGCTGCCCCTACTACTGCATCAGTTTGTGATGAAGTCTATAGAACACTTTTAAGCATGCGTTGGCAACCTAGTATACAAATAATACCTCATTATGAATCAAACCCTTATTACATTAAAGCTCTAGCTAACTGTATTAATGAAGCATTAAATAAATTGTCTTTTCAACCTGATATAATAGTTTTTTCTTATCATGGAATACCCAAGAAATACTTTTTAGATGGTGACCCATATCACTGTTATTGCCAAAAAACAACCAGGCTTGTTAAAGAAAACATGGATATTAAGATTCCTTTTCTAACAACTTTTCAGTCTAGATTTGGTCCACAAGAATGGTTGATGCCTTATACCGATGAAACTCTAAGAGGGCTTCCTTCAAAGGGAAAAAAAAGGGTCCTAATTTTGTGTCCTGGATTTGCTTCTGATTGCATTGAAACTTTGGAAGAAATTGAAATGGAAGCTAAGAGCATATTTTTAGAAAACGGAGGAAAAGAATTTAATTATGTTCCTTGCTTAAATGATAGAAAAGATCACATAGATTTATTATATAAATTAGTTTCAAAATTCTTATAATATTTTCATGTACTTATTCTTAAAATCAGCGCACATTATATCATTTGTTGCTTGGATGGCTGGTCTTTTATACTTGCCTAGACTTTTTGTGTATCATTCTGAGGAAAATTTTAATACTAAAATATACAAAAAATTTTCATTAATGGAAAAGAGATTGTTAAAGTTAATTATGAACCCTGCTATGATATCCACCTGGATATTTGGAATAGCATTGGCATTTTATAATTTGAATTCTAATATATTTTCATTATGGTTTATACTTAAACTAATATTGGTTATAATTTTATCTGCTTTTCATGGTTTTTTGTCAATTTGTAGAAAAAACTTTATTAATAATTCTAATACTAAATCTTCTTTTTTTTACAGAATTATAAATGAAATACCAACTGTGATATTAATATTTGTAGTTTTATTAGTTGTTTTTAAGCCTACCCTTTAGATTCTTTAACTAACTTTATGCATTTTATTACATTTTCTCTAGGCGTCTTAGGCAATATTCCATGGCCTAAATTAAATATAAAGTCTTTTCCTTGCATATCTTTTAAAATTTCTAAAATAGCTTTTTCCATTTCTTTACCTCCTACTAATAATTTAATAGGGTCTAAATTGCCTTGGAAAACTAGTTCTTTCGGAAGTTTACCTATGTAATCTCTCATTCTAACAGAAGAATTAAAGCTTATTATGTCGATATGATCAAAAAAATCGTTAAAATTTAAATTTATATTTTTGGAGAAATAAGATATTGGAACTTTAGGATATCTTTTTTTAATTTCCTTGCAGATTTTTCTGATAGGTTCTATAGAATAGGCCTCTAGAGCAAGATAATCTAGAATATTAGAGTGTGTATCAAATATTTGCACAATATCTACACCGGCATTTATTTGATTTGAAAGATGCTCTATAATTATCTCAGAGAGAGTATCAATAATATTATGCATTAACTCTGGTTTTTCATAAGCTACTTTTCTAGCTATAGTTAAATCCTTAGTTAAAGTACTTTCTAGATAATATGCAGCTACAGTCCAAGGAGCTCCAGCAAATCCTATAAGTGGTTTATTTATTTCAGTCAATGAATTTTTAGTTTTTCTAATACTTTTGTATACAGGCTTTAGTCCTTCATAATTTATATTATAATTTTTTTCTAGGAATATTTTATTTAAATTTTTATTGTCTACTAAGGGCCCTTTATTTGGTATAAATTCTACTTTAACGTCTAAACATTCTAAAATTATTAAAATGTCTGAAAATATGATACCGGCATCAAAACCAAATTTTTTTACAGGCAATAGAGTAATTTCTTTAACTGCATCGGTATCTCTACACATTTTAAAAAAACTATTAAAGTTTTTTTTTATATCATTATACTCATACATATATCTACCTGCCTGTCTCATAAACCAAATAGGCACCGTATTAAAATCAAAAATGTTTTTAATGTTACTACTCATAATATATATATATAAAGTATATAGTTGTTGTTGTAATGAATATAATAACAAGGATTAAATTTAATCAACATAATTATCAACAAGAAAATTACCTTATAATCTTATAAAAACACTAAAAAACTATCAATCTCTACAAATCTACTAAAGTTATACACAGTTTATGATAACAAATAAAAATAAATTAAATCTATGAATAAATAAGTAATTTTCATAAAATAATAAATAAAATTTAAATTACTTTAAGTTATTAATAAGATGCCCACAGTTAATCAACATATTTATCTAATATCTGACTCTACTGGAGAAACAGTGTCGACGGTGGCCAGATCGATTTATGCTAGATTTGAGGATATTAACTTTTTAGAAAATAAATGGGCATTAATAAGATCAGAAAAACAAATAGATAATATAATTGATATTATCAAAGATAAAAGAGGGATAGTTTTATATACAATGATTAATTTAAAATTAGAAAACTATCTTATTGATCAATGTAACTCAATAAAAGTAAGCGCACATAATGTGCTAGATAACACTATAAACAAGATTAAAAAATTCTATGAAATACAGCCTGTCATAAGCCAAGTTCCTGGAAAACAGCATTCATTGTCAGAGGACTATTTTGATAGAATTGAGTCTTTACAATATGCTATAGCAAATGATGACGGACAGGGTAATAAAGAGTTAGAAAAAGCAGATATAATTTTTTTTGGTGTTTCTAGGACTTCTAAGACCCCAACATCTATTTACTTAGCTAACAAAGGATATAGAGTAGCAAACATTCCTTATGTATTGAATCAAAATATTGACTTTACTAACATTAGCAGAAAGACTTTAATTATTGGATTATTCGCAAGTCCTGAAAGACTAAAACAAATAAGAGCTTCCAGACTACAGTCTCTAAAAGAAAACAAAGCTACTAATTATATAGATATAGACTTATTAAAAAAAGAAATTCAAGAAGCAAGAAAAATTTGTACAAAAAATAATTGGTCCACAATTGATGTCACTAAAAAATCTATTGAAGAAATAGCCGCTACAGCCTTAGAGTACTTAAAGATTTATAGGGAAAAGAATATTAAATGAAAAAATATTATTACAGCTTATTAGGAATTATAGGCAATCCATTAAAACAATCTATGTCCCCTATTTTACATAATTATTGGATAAAAAAAAATAAATTAGACTATCACTACTCCAAATTTCAGTTAGATAGCATTAAAAATATAGATAAATCAATCAAAGGTTTAAATATCAAAGGATTAAATGTAACGATCCCATATAAAAAAAAAATTATTAATTATTTAGATAAGTTAGATAAGATATCATCTAAACTTCAAGCAGTTAATACTATTAAAAACAACAATGGAACACTAGAAGGATACAATACTGATGTAGAAGGTTTTTCTTCAGGATTAAGAGAACTAAATAACATAAACACAAAAAAACCAGCCGTTATATATGGAGCTGGAGGCGCTTGTGAAGCAATTATATACAGCTTAATAAAAGAAGGATTTAATGAAATCTTCATAATAAACAGAACAAAAAGTAAAGCAGAGAAAATGGCAGAAAAATATAATAATGTTATAGTTAAAAACTGGAAACAAAAGGATGTTATAAGAGACGCTGGTATTATAGTTAATTCTACAAGTCTGGGAATGATAGGCTATCCGGACGTCCCTATATCTTTAAAAGAAGTTGATAAAAATACTAAAATTTATGACATAGTATATAACCCTACAGAAACCGGCTTAATAAAAGAAGCAAAAAAAAATAAGTTAGATTATGTAACTGGCTTACCGATGTTTATAGGGCAAGCCCAAGAAAGCTTTAAAGTTTGGTTTAATATAAAGCCAAAAATTAATAATTATTTAATTAAAAAAATTAAAAGCAAAATAAAAACTACATGATTGTAATCGGGATAACAGGATCAGTAGGCACAGGTAAAACCGAAACTAGCAGCTTTTTTAAAAGACAAAAAGTTCCGGTCTTTGATAGTGATTATGAAGTTAGTTTATTATATAAAAAGCCTGTAGTTTTAAAATTAATTCAAGAGCAATTTCCATTAGCATTTAAAGGCGACCGACTTTTAAAGGAAGAATTAGCTAGCATAGTATTTGAAGACAAAAAAAAACTACTGCTGCTAGAAAAAATAATTTATAAATTTCTTAACAAAAGCAGATATTCTTGGATAAGAAGACAGTTTAGGAATAGAAAAAGATTAGTAGTACTAGATGTTCCGTTGCTTTTTGAGAAAGATAACAAAAGGAAATATGATAAAACTCTTGTGGTAACCTGTTCAGAAAAGATCCAAAAAATTAGAGTCTTAAAAAGAGAAGGTTGGAACAAAAGAAGATTAGTACTAACAAAAAGACAACAACTAACTGACAAAAAGAAAAAAAAACTAGCAGATATAGTAGTTTACTCTGACAGAGGAAAAAGATACATTTATAATACAGTAATTGATATTTTAAATAAAAGCATTTATTTTAAGAAAAGATCAAATAATAAGGTTATTTCAAATTTTAAAAAATGAAAAGAATAGCATTAGATATAGAAACAACAGGGTTAGACCCAAAACTAGGACATAAAATTGTAGAGATAGGCTGTATAGAATTAGATAATAATTATCCTACTGGAAGGTATTTCCAAGAATATATAAACCCAAATAGGAACATGCCAGAAGATGCATTGAAAATTCATGGTTTAACTAATGATTTCTTGGCAAATAAACCACTATTTATAGAAATTGTTGATAAATTTTTAAACTTTTTAGATGGAGGAGAGCTAGTAATCCACAACGCGAAATTTGATTTAGGTTTTCTAAACTATGAATTAGAGCTTTGTTCAAAAGAAAATTTAAAGAATTTCAAGGTTATTGATACTCTTTTGTTAGCTAGAAAAATTTTTCCTGGCGCAGCTAATAATCTTGATGCTTTGTGCAGAAGATACAGTTTAGATTTAACTAAAAGAAAGAAACACGGCGCATTATTAGATGCTGAGCTGTTAGCAGATGTTTTCTTAGAGATGAATGGAGGAAGGCAACAAGGCATAAATCTCGAGTTCGAAAACAAGATAATTGAAAGAAACCTAGAAAACACAAAAAATTGTCTATATTCAAAGAAAACTGTTGCCCCAAGTGAAGAAGAGGCTTTAAAGCACAAAAAAATTATAAGTTTATTAAAAAATAATCATTGGTAAATTATAAAATTTAAATAATTTATATTTACTTTATCGCATAAAAAAATTATAGATGTATATATATTAAAAAAAAATAGGTGCACTCTGTATATTGATATAATTATATTTGCCATTATTGCTGGCGTTTTAGGAGCTAATCTCTATAAGCTGTTAGGAAAAAAAACACACATAGAGGGAAAAGCAGATACAGAAAAAAAAGCAAAGATTTCCAACCAGCTAGATAATCTTGACAAAAATGTTAATTATGATGATCAGAAAATATTAATGAATGATAAAAGTTTTAGTGAGGAATCTTTCTTAAAAGGAGCAAAAAAAGCTTTCAAGATAATTGTATCTTCATACAAAGAAAATAATATCAATGAAGCAAGAAACTTGCTTAGTCCCAAAGTGTTTGACGCTTTCCAAGGAGAAACAAGTCTGGGTGGTAATAATTTGAAATCATTTCAGATTACCGAATTAAAAGCGTCTGTAATAAAAATAGAAGTAATAAAGAAAATTGCTAAAATAAAGGTTCTTTTCGAGTCTTCCCAGAGAAGTTTATTTGAAAAAAAGACAGAGACTCTAAATGTAAAAGATATCTGGACATTTGAAAAAATTATTGAAAGCAATAATCCTAATTGGGTGCTAGCTGAGGTCACAACAGAATGAAATTTTACAATTTTTTTTTCTTAATGTTTTTTTTTAACTAATTGCTCCTATTATGATAAAAATTCTTACACAGCAGAAAAATTACAGTACTTTTTCAAAGATAATAAAAAAGAATTAAATAAGACTATTAAAATAATTTTCAGAGATTGTGTTGAGTTTAAACAAAAAAAAATAGTCCATCCATACGAAAATGTTTGTAAAAAATACAGTAAAAAAGAATATAAAAAATTTAAAAAAGACTTCTATAGTAATTTTCAAGTTAAATATATTAAACAAAAAAAATCTAAAAATTCTTATGGCGTTTTAACAGGATATTATGAGCCTTCTGTAAAAGCCTTTAGCTATCCCAAGAAAGGATCTTATCCTATTTATAAAAACCCCATTCACAGCGATAAAAAATTAGATAGAAATGCGTCTAGAAAGAAGATAAATCAAGGTTATCTTAAAAACAATAAATTGGAGATAGCATGGATAGAAAATGAAATTGAAGCGTTTTTTCTCCATATTCAAGGATCAGGACGATTGGAATTAGAAAATGGCAAAGTTATTAAAGTAAGATTTGCTGGCAGCAATAATAGAAATTATACGTCATTAGGAAAAGCTTTAATAGAGAAAGGCCATTTGAATAAAAAAAATATAGATATGTATAAAATAAAAACATGGTTATATAAGAATAAGAGCTTGGCTAGAAAATTCATGAATATGAATGAAAGATATATTTTTTTTGAGAAATACTCAGGAAATATAAAGGGGAGCAGTGGAATTAACCTGGTTCCTAATATAAGCATTGCTACAGATAAACGATTTATTAAAAAAGGTGAAGCTATTATAATCGAAAGCATTGATAATAAAAAAGATGTATTTTTGGGAATAGCCCATGACGAAGGAATTGCAATAAAAGGAAAAAGTAGAATAGATTTATTTACAGGTTATGGTTCTGTGGCTGAAGAAAAAGCGGCAGGCTTAAATAGGAAAATATTTACTAGGAAGCTAATTCCTATAGAAAATAAGTTAACAGGAGAAATATTTGAGAAAAATTTTAGAAATAAATGATTTAAAACATTTAGCTAGAAATAAACTGCCCAAGATGTTTTATGATTATATCGATACTGGTTCTTACTCGGGAGGAACTTATAAAGATAATGAAGAAGATTTGAAAAAAATTAAACTTAAGCAAAGAGTTGGTGTAAATATTAAAAATAGAGCACTGGCCACCCAAATTTTAGGTATAGATTATAACTTGCCTTTAGGGCTGTCTCCAGTAGGAATGGGAGGTATGATGTATCCCAAGGGAGAGATTTTAGCAGCAAAAGCAGCAAATGAAATGAATATACCTTATATTTTATCAACTATGAGTATATGTTCTATAGAGCAAGTAGCCGAGAATTCTAATAGTCCTTTTTGGTTTCAATTATATGTTATGAAAGATAAGGAGTTTGTGAAAAACTTAATTCTTAGGGCGAAAAAAGCAAAATGTAGCGCTTTAGTTATAACTATGGATCTTCCTCTTTTAGCACAAAGACACAATGACATCAGAAATGGACTTTCTGCACCACCTAAGTTAGGGTTTAACCAATTGTTACAATTAATTAAAAAGCCAGAATGGTGCTTAAGAATGTTAGCTAATAAAAATAAAACATTTGGAAATATTTTAGGGCATGTTAAAGGTGTTAAAGATTTGGCTTCTATTGCATCATGGACTAATGAACAGTTTGATCAAGAGTTAACATGGGATTACGTAAAATGGATAATGAAGTTATGGGGAGGACCAACTATTTTAAAAGGAATATTAGACTTAGAAGATGCTCAAAAAAGTTTAGACATCGGAGCGGATGCTATTATTGTTTCTAACCATGGAGGAAGACAGCTAGATGGAGCGCCATCATCTATATTAGAGCTAAATAAAATCTCTAAACTTGTTGGGGCAAAATTAGAGGTATATGTAGATGGAGGTTTTAGGTACGGAGCTGATGTTATAAAAGCTAAAGCATTGGGAGCAAGGGCTATTTTCATTGGAAGACCATATCTATACGGATTAGGGGCCAAAGGATATGAAGGCGTTATAGACGCTATTAGAATATTTGAAAAAGAAATGGATATAACATTAGCTCTATGTGGAGAAACAAATATCAATAATCTTAGTTTAAAAAATATAGTAGAGCATTAAATATGAACAGAAGGCTTAATAAAAGAGAATTAGAATTGTGGAAGGCAGTAACTAAAGAAGACATAAAACTCAAAAACTATATTTCAGAAGATATGACTGAAAAAAGCATCAATGTAATTAAAAAATCAAAATCAAATAAGAATTCTCTAAATTTAAACAAGCCTGAGGTAGAGAAACTTCAAAATGAACATCAGACTGTCGAAAAACTCCAAGTAAATAAAAGAATGAAATTAAAATTTGAAAGAGGCTTAATAAGACCAGAGGCTACTCTTGATCTTCATGGTTTCAACAGAGTTGAAGCTAAAAAAATATTAGATAATTTCATAAAAGCTTGCATTAATCAGGAAAAGAGATGTATTTTAGTAGTCACAGGAAAAAGAAAAACAGTTTTAGGATCTAAGAGTATTTTAAGAGAGCTTGTTCCTAATTGGCTAAATGAATCCTACTATTCCTCTCTTATTTTAGCACACAGCTATGCTATCCAAAGGGATGGTGGTGATGGTGCAAGATATATTTTGTTAAGAAAAAAGGATACCATAAAATGAAAAGAGTGGCTGAGATAAAAAGAAAAACAAAAGAGACAGATATTGAGTGTAAGATAAATCTAGATGGAACTGGAGAGTACAAAATTTCTACTGGTATAGGATTTCTAGACCACATGATTGAGCAATTATCCAAACATAGCGCTTGTGACATTTTTCTAAAAGCTAAGGGAGATCTTCACATAGATTCACATCATACTACAGAAGACATAGGATATGTAATAGGAAAAGCTTTATCAGAAGCATTGTCAGACAGAAAAGGAATAAATAGATTTGCTAGCTCATACGCTCCCATGGATGAAACCTTAACAAGAGTAGTGATAGACTTATCAGGTAGGCCTTTTTTAGTTTGGAAAGTCTTTTTTACTCAAACAAAGCTGGGTGATATGGATTTGGAATTATTTAAAGAATTTTTTCAAGCTTTATCCCAGTCTTTAGGGGCTAATTTACATGTTGAGAATATTTATGGTGTAAACAACCATCATATAATAGAGTCCTGCTATAAAGCATTAGCTCTATCAATAAAAAATGCTATTAAAATTTCTGAAAAATTAAAAAATAAAGTTCCTTCAACTAAAGGAAAACTTATTAATGATGGCGAATAATGAATGTATTAATAGTTAATTATAATTCTGGAAACCTGGCTTCCTTATATAATGCTTTTCTAAAAGCTTCTAAAGATAGAAAAAAAAAAATAAATTTATATATCAGCAATAACCCAAAGCTAGTAGAAAGTTCAGACAAAATTATTTTGCCAGGAGTAGGAGATTTTTCAAATTGTAAAAATCAATTGGCAAGCATAGATGGCATGCAAGAAGCCTTAAATGATTTTGTGTACCAAAAAAAAAAGCCCTTTTTAGGAATTTGTATAGGAATGCAATTAATGGCAGAGAAAAGTTTTGAAAGAATTGAAAGCTTAGGTTTGGGATATTTTGAAAGTCAAGTAAAAAAGATTTCTGTTAAAAATAAGTCAATTAAGATTCCACATATGGGATGGAATGAAATCAGACTAGTAAACAGTGATTATAAAAAATCTTTCAATTCTTTATTAACTGGTGATTTTTATTTTGTTCACAGCTATGAAATGATATGCAAGAATAAAAATGATATTATTGCTACTGTAAACTATGGAAAAGAAATTGTTGCCGCAGTATGCAAAGAAAATATAATTGGAGTTCAGTTTCATCCAGAAAAAAGTCAAGAACATGGGCAAAAGCTAATAAATAATTTTTTAGATTGGAATCCTTAATGATAACTGTTGAAAAAACTACTACTTTTAAAAGAGGGGAGCTTGATGAACTAACTGCTGCAACTATGGACGCAATCAAAGAAGGCATAGGGTTTGGTTGGGTCAACCCTCCGCCTAAAAACAAGGTTAAGGATTATTGGAAGGGAGTACTTCTTGTCCCTAACAGATGGTTATTTCTGGGAAGATATAAAGGTTTAATAGCAGGTTCCCTTCAAGTTGTTACCTTTTCTTCTACAAATGAAGCCTCTATTTTTAGAGTTTTTATAGATACACATTTTGTTGCAACTTGGGCAAGAGGACACGGTTTAGCAAGGCTTTTAATAGAGGAAGCAGAAAAAGAATGCAAACTGAAAAACTTTTCACATGTTTTATTGGATGTTAGAGAAACTCAAAAAAGTGCCATTAAACTTTATGAACAAATTGGCTATAAGCAATGGGGAGAATTACCTGCTTATCATAGACTTGCAAATACTGAAATGGTTTCTGGAAAATACTTTTACAAGTATTTAGGCGAATAATGATAGTTTATCCAGCAATAGACCTTTCTAAAGGTAAAATTGTAAGGTTGCAAAAAGGAAACTTTGAAAAGAAAACTGTTTACAAAAATTCTGTTAAAGATCAAGTTAATGAGTTTCAAAAAAATGGAGCTGAGTGGGTTCATGTAGTTGATTTAGATGGAGCTTTGTTAGGAAAAAATCAAAACCAGGATCCTATAAATGAAATTTTGCGTTACTCTAAATGTAAGGTTCAATTAGGAGGTGGAATAAGGTCTTTAAAAATTATTGAAAAATGGGTTAATTTAGGGGTTGATAGGGTTATAATTGGAACAGCAGCCATAGAAAACAAAACACTTGTAGAAGAAGCAATAAGGTATTTTCCTAAAAAAATATCAGTAGGTTTAGATTTATTAAAAGAAAAAATTGCTGTGAAGGGTTGGACTAAAGTAATTAAAAACATTGAAGCAGATTACTATTTTAAAAAATTTTCAGACCTAGGAGTGGAAAGTGTAATATATACTGATATAGACAAGGATGGATTGCTTCAAGGACCTAATATAGAAAAAATAAACTATTATAAAAATATTATTAAAGTACCCCTAATTGCTTCTGGAGGGGTTTCTTCTTTAAATGATTTAATAAATCTTAAAAAAGCAAAGGTTGCTGGAGTTATTGTAGGAAAAGCAATCTATGATAAAAAAATACCTTTAGAAAATATTTTCGACATAGAGAAAATATGTTAAAATTAAGAATAATTCCATGCTTAGATGTAAAAAATGGAAGAGTAGTTAAAGGAATAAACTTTATTGATCTAATTGATGCAGGTGATCCTGTGGAGCAAGCAAAAATTTATGACCGTCAAGGAGCAGATGAACTTTGTTTTTTAGATATCACAGCTAGTGTAGAAAATAGAGAGCTATTGCTGGATATAGTTAACAAAACTGCAAAAAACTGTTTTATGCCTCTTACTGTAGGAGGAGGAGTAAAAAGTGTAAAAGATATAAGAAGTTTATTATTTGCAGGGGCTGATAAAGTTTCTATTAATTCTGCTGCTATTAAAAATCCAAAGCTTATTACAAAAGGTGCAAATAATTTTGGGAATCAATGTATTGTTGTTGCTATTGACGCAAAAATTTCTAAAAATAGTAGTATTAAAAGCGGTTATGAGGTATTTTCTCATGGCGGAAGGGTGCCTACTAATATAGATGCCGTTGATTGGGCTAAAAGAGCCGTTAGTTTGGGTGCTGGAGAATTGTTGATAACTTCTATGGATAGAGATGGAACTAAAAAAGGATTTGATATAAATTTAACAAAAAAAATTAGCTCTAGTGTTTCAGTTCCAATAATAGCATCAGGGGGGGTAGGATGTATTAAAGATTTTATAGATGGTTTTCAAGAAGGTGGAGCGTCTGGCCTTTTAGCTGCATCAGTTTTTCACTTTGGAAAATTCAAGATACATGATGTTAAAAAAGAACTAAAAAATAAAGGTCTACCAGTTAGGATATGAACAATGAGTATAGAAAAAAAAAATGATATTAGCAGTATATTAAACTACTTAGAAGAATTGATAACTAATAAAAAAATGAATAACACTAATATTAGTTACACAGAAAGACTTCTTAAAGGAGATCTAAAGAAAGTAATTCAAAAGGTAGGAGAAGAGTCAAACGAAGTTTTAATAGAGGCTACTTTAAAAAATAAAGAAAGAACTATATATGAAAGTGCTGATCTTATTTACCATCTTTTAGTAATGTGGAATAAGTTAGACATAACTCTTTATGATATAGCTCAAGAACTAGAAAGAAGAAAAAAGTGAATTTAAATGAGTTATGATAAAAACAACATATTTGCGAAAATACTTAAGGGAGAAGCAAACGCAGAGAAAGTTTATGAAAATGAACATGTCTTGTGTTTTAAAGATATATTCCCTAAAGCAAAAATACATGTATTAATTATACCAAAAAATCAATATTCAGATATTTATGAATTTTCTAAAAATTCCTCAAGCAAAGAAAAAGAGTCTATTTTTTCTGCTTTTGAAAGATTAATAAACATTTATAAGATTGAAAAAAGTGGTTGTAGAATAATTACTAACCATGGAATAGACGGAAGGCAGGAAGTCCCCCACTTACACTTCCATTTATTAGCAGGCCAAGATATAGGAAGAATGACAAATAATTAATGTAAATATTTTTTTTCAAAACTATCCCAGAACTTTTTCGCTATATTATCTTTATTGAAGTAATTAATTTCTCTTATGCATGTTGGGGATGTAACATTAATTTCTGTTATATAATTATCTATTACATCAATGCCGGCAAAAAAAAGATTTCTATCTCTCAGAGTATTTTTGATTTTACTACAAATACTTAAATCTTTTTTTGTTAAATTAGTTTTTTCTGCTTTCCCGCCTATGTGTATATTTGCTCTTATCTCTCTTTTTCCTGGCAGCCTATTAATAGCACCTACCGGGCTCCCATCAATTAAAAGTATTCTTTTATCTCCTTTTGATACATTCTTAATAAATTTTTGTATAATAAAGTGCTCATTATCTTCTAAAAACTTTTCTATTATAACATTTGTATTTGGGTCGTTGCGCGAACAAAAAAACACGTTTTTTCCACCATTTCCGTACAGAGGTTTTATTATACAATTTTTGTATACTTTTAAAAAATCATTTATCTCACTCTTATTCTTTGTTATGAGGGTAGGAGGCATAAGTTTGTAAAAGTTTGTTACTAAAAGCTTTTCAGGAGAGTTTCTTATAGACAACGGATCGTTTAAAACTCTTGTTCTAAGTGATAGTTTTTCCAAAATATAAGTAGCAGTAAGATATTTCATGTTATACGGAGGATCTTGCCTTATTAATATTACATTGAAAGTGGATAAATGCTTTTTTTTTGCTGCAGTAAGTTTCAAAAAATCTTTATTTTTAATATCCAGACTTTTTACTTCCTTGCAAAGCGCAATAGGATCATTATCCTTCAAGGATAGATCATCGACCGAATATATATGCACTTTATATTTTCTTTTAAGGGCTTCTTCTATTATTGCAATAGTACTATCTGCATTCCTATCAAGAAGTTCCGGGGCATCCATTTGAACAGCAACTTTCAAGTTATTCATTTAAAAACTTTTTTCTTTTGGGCGAATTTTTATCTACTACTAAATTAACTATTTTTTTAACTCCTGCTATATTAGATGCATGATACAAGACTTTTTCAAGCTCTTTTTCATTTTGAGAAACACCAATTATATAAATAATTCTGTTTTCAGTAGTACTGGAGTAATTTACTTCTGAAATTTCTTTATCAGTTAATAATTTAGCTTTAAATTCTATACTAATTCTTGTATCTTTTAAAAAATCTATTACATTTTCTTTACCAACAACAATATAGTTTGCGACTTCTTCAACATTTGATACTTTCCAGGCTAGTGAGTTTGCAGTTTCTTTTGCCTTATTATTTTTTACGGTTCCAACTAAAAGAACTTTTCCTTCAAAAACAATTACTTTAATTTTAGAAAATATTCCATCATAATCAGTAGAGAAAAATGACTCTTCTATTTTAGTTTTGATGACTATATCTTTTGCAGCTTGTTCTGGAGATCTCTCTTGAACAAGAATTATTCCACCTGATGCAGCCCCACCTATTAACACCTGAGTGCAAGAAATATTTGTAAAAGAAATTAAAATAATAATTAGTCTAGTAATAAATAATTTTATTTTGTTCATGTTATTTTATTAAAGCGATGCATCTTTTATAAATTTCATCTCTGCTTTGATTAGAACTTTTTGCTAACATAGAAGCTACTTGAGATGGTTTAAGTTTTTCTAATTCTTTGAGCAAATAACTATTAGAAAAAATTTTTTCTTTCTTATCATTATTCAACTCTAAGACTATGGTAATCTCTCCTTTAAAATTAAAGTCGCTTTTAATATATTTTTCAAAGTTAGTAATGTCAACATGTATGACTTCTTCATGTACTTTAGTAAGTTCTCTGGTCACCATTATTTTTGCCTTTTTGTATTCAATAAAAATATTGCTAATTAAATATTTCAACCTTTTAGTTGTTTCAAATATGATTAAAGTAACTTTTAGGTCAGAATATTTTTGAAGAGTTTGTAGGTACTTATTTTTGTTTTTTGATAGGAAGCCTAGAAATAAAAAACTGTCTGTTTTCGCGCCAGATATAGTAAGTGCTGTAGTAATTGCACTAGGTCCAGGAATAGGAAAAATTTGGAATTTACTTTTAATAACTTCCTGTACTAATTTATAACCAGGGTCTGAGAGCAAAGGGGTTCCTGCATCTGAAACCAAGGCTACCACTTTATTTTTAGTTAATTCATTTTTAATAAAGTTAATTTTTGATGAAGCATTATGATCATTATATGATATCCATTTCTTTTTTATGATATTTATATTTAATAGACTAAATAATCGTTTAGTTACTCTAGTATCTTCACAAACTATAACTTCAGACTTGCTGAGAATGTAAAAAGCCCTAAAAGTTATATCGTATCTATTTCCTATAGGAGTAGATACAATGTGTAAACCACCATTAACTTCTATCTTTTTATTATTGGTTAAATCTGTTAAAAGCTTATTAGTGTTCATGTTAAAATTAAATAATATATTTAAAATTAGTAAGGCATTTTGCTTATTAATATCTATTGTTATAACTTCTTGTAGCGTTAATGACAAGGAAGCCTTTGATATTATTAATGAAGCTAAAAAATTTTTATCAAATATTACTTTAGACGAAGCTCCTGTTAACAAACCTGAGGAGAAAATTAGCACAGTAAAAAACACAAATAGATCAGAGAATACAATTAAAAAAGTTGAAAAAAAAAATAGTGAAATTCTTATATCTAAAAAAGAAGAAAATAAAAAAGATTCAAAAAAAATAACTGCTGAGAAAACTGACGAGAAAAAAAATATAAATAATGAAGAAGAAAAAGTTTCTCAGTCAAAACTTTTAAAAAAAATAGAAAAAAAGGATGATTTAAAATCTAATCAAAAGATGATTAGAGAAATTGAAGTATATAAAAAAACTTCATCTCCATATATTAAAATAGGTGTTTTATTGCCTTTGACAGGAGAAAATAAAGAAATAGGAAATTTAATTATTAATGCTTTGGAATTAGCTTTATTCCAGGCAGGCAATGAAAACATACATCTAATTATAAAAGACACAGAAGCAAACCCTAAAAAAACTCAGAAAATATTTTCTAATTTAATAGAAGATAATGTTAATTTATTTATCGGACCACTTTATTCTAGATCTTTAGCTTCAATAGAAAGCTTTGCTTCTCAAGAAAATATTAAACTCTTCGCACTTACAAATAATACTAACTTAGCGAAAGAGGGTGTTTGGATTTTTGGTATAAATCCTCAACAACAAACTAAGACAATATTAGATTTTCTAATTTCTAAGGATAAAAAGAAGATTGGCTTCCTATTGCCAGATAATTCTTATGGTTATCTTCTCTATGATACGGTTCAAAAAATATTAGAAAGAAAAAATATTACCCCAACTAGGGTAGAGTTTTTTAAAGAAACTATTCAAAGCCAAGAAAAAGCAGCTAAAAATATATCTAAAGGTTTTCAAAAGTACGAAGAATCTTTAAAAGAAGAAGAAGAAAATAATTATCTAGATAATGATGTTGGAGAATTGATATCTACAGTAGCTATAGATAAGCCTCTTGACAGTATTTTTATAGGAGCGTCTGGTCAAACTTTAACTATTTTAGCTTCACAATTACAATACAGCAGTGTAGACCCTAAAAAGGTTTCGTATGTAGGTACTTCTTCTTGGGAGGATGAAAGTATATTACAGGAACCGGCCCTTAATGGAGGGTATTTCTCAGCAACATCGGAAAATTTACAACAGGAAGTTTCTAAAATCTATTCTATAGCTTACGGAACAGAAATGCCTAAAGTAGCTATGGTGGCTTATGATATATTATCTCTACTCAGTGCTACTTTAAAAGAAAAAGGTGATATTAATATGAAATATTTATTAAGTGAAAATGGTTATTTAGGTCTTAGAGGCCTATTTAGATTAAAATTAGACGGAACAGTAGAAAGAACCTTTCAGATAAAAACTATTAAAAAGGCTAAATTTAAAACTTTCAAGAATGCGCCTGAATTTTTTAGATATTAATTTAAAATATTTGAAACAATGTTATTAATGACTAGCATTCCTCTAGTGCTAAGACAAACTCTTCCTTTTTTTTCTAAAATTAAATTCTTCTTCTTTAGATTTTTAATATTTTCAAAATTAATATACTTACCTACATTATTTTTTGTAACAGCTTCTAAATCTTTTATTCTTACACCTTCAGAACTACTAAGCCCCAGAATCAATAATTCCTCAATTTTCTTTTGTTGACTCATTATTCTTTCTCTAAAATTATTTTTACTTTTTTCCAGCCAACTTTCTAAGTTATTAGTATTTTTTATTTTAATTACGCTAGTGTTGCCAGCTATTCTGCTATGAGCAGAGGGCCCTATTCCTATGTAGTTTTTCATTCCAAATACCGATTTAATATAGCTAGATTGATAACCTGAAATAGAATAACTGCTAGTTTCGTATTGTATAAAATTTCTCTCCTCTAATATCTCTTTTTTTTTATCATAAAAACTACAGTCTTCTAGATAGTCCGCTTGTTGTAATTTATTTATTAAATCAAATTCATAGAGAGATATGTGTTTTATAGGAAGTTCCCTGCAAAAATAAAGTTGTTTCTCAAAAGCCTCCCTGCTAGAACCTGGAATACCGAATATCAAATCTATACCGATATTATTAAAATATTTTGCTGCATTAAATATTGTATTAATTGCTTTTTTTTTGCTAAAATTTTTATTTAATAATAACAAGTCATTATTGTTGAACGATTGAACTCCAATGCTAATTCTATTAATTCCTATACTTTTGTATTCCATTAACTTTTTTTTATTTAGGTCCTGAGGATTCGCCTCAATACTTATTTCACATTGTTTTTTTAAATTATAATGCTTAAAAATATATTTTATTAATTTTTGCAATAGTAGTTTTGGAATTACAGAAGGGCTACCTCCTCCTATATTTAAGGATATTACTTTTTTATTGTAAGTATATTTTTCTAATATTTTTAAATCTCTTGTGTAAGAATCAAAAATTTTTTTATAATTCATATTCTTCGGACTCTTAAACTTATAGAAATCGCAATAATTGCAAATATTTTTACACCATGGCCAGTGAATATAAATACTAATATTATTTATCAATTGCGTGCTCAATTAGTTTAGAAATTGCCAATCTTCTATGGCTAATTTTATTTTTTTCATTACTACTTATTTCTGCTAGAGTTTTTTTATTACCATTAGGTATAAAAATCGGATCATACCCGAATCCAAAACGCCCTCTCGGAGGATATGTTAAATTTCCTTCCAATATACCTTTAAATATATAAATTTTGGTTGGAGAGTATAATAAAGCCAAACAACATGTAAAAAAAGCACGTTGACCTTCCATTATTGCGCCTTTATCTTTAATTTTATCGTAAATAATTTTAAATACTTGAGAGTAATCTTTTTTTTCTGCCCAGCGTGCTGAATAAATACCAGGTTGATTTGATAAAATTTTTATACTAAGCCCGCTATCATCGGCTAGACAGGGAAGTTTCCAGCCGGACACTTTTCCTGCATTTTTTGCTTTTATAATCGCATTTTCTCGAAAGCTTTTCCCTGTTTCCTTAGGTTGCTTTTGAGTAAATATTGTCAATGGTAAGAACGTTATATTGTAAAGCTTAAAGATCTTATTAAATTCAATTACTTTTTTTTTATTATGGGTTGCAAGTATTATTTTAATATTTTTACCCATTGATACAAGAAAGTTGAGTTTTATATATTTTAGAGCATGACAATTTAGATGCTTTAAACATTTCTGAGAACTGACTATTACTTATTGCTTCCTTTTCTCCAGTACATTGAATTTCAATAATCTTACCTTCACTATTAAAAACAAAATTAGCATCTGCATCTGCATTTGAGTCTTCTGAATAATCAAGATCTAATAAAACTGTTCCTGCTATTATTCCACAAGAAATTGCAGAAACTCCTTTTTTCATAGGATTACTTTTTATAATTCCGTTCTTTAATAATTTATTAACAGCAATTCGTGTAGCAACCCATGCCCCATTAATCGATGCAGTCCTAGTTCCTCCATCAGCAGAAATTACGTCACAATCAATTTTTAAAACTCTTTCTCCTAATAATTCTAAGCTGAATACGTTTCTAATGCTACGTCCTATTAACCTTTGAATTTCTTGAGTTCTTCCAGACAAACGTCCTTTTATTGCCTCTCTATCGGTTCTAGTATGTGTAGCAGTAGGGAGCATAGAGTATTCTGCTGTAACCCAGCCTCTTCCTTTTCCTTTTAACCATCTTGGGACAGACTCTTCTAAAGTAACACTGCATATGACTCTTGTTTTTCCTTGTTCTATTAAACAAGAGGCTAAAGCATGTTCCATAAAGTCTTTTGATATTTTAATGGATCTTAAATCTAGATTTTTTCTTTTTTTTCTCATATAAAATTTTACTTTCGTTATAAAAATAAGAATATTATATTAAAAATAATGGTATGAATAGTAAATTAGAAAATATTAATGACGTTGGCGATAGAGCCCGAATAATTTTAAGTGAAATAGTTGACTCCTACTTGAATACAGGAACACCTGTTTCTTCAAAAGTGATATCAGAAAGTTTAAATTCCATGCTTTCGCCTTCAACAGTAAGGCTTATTATGTCCAATCTTGAAGAAAGAGGGCTTCTTTATTCTCCTCACACATCTTCTGGAAGAATACCTACTGATAAAGGACTAAAGTTTTTTGTTGATGGTATTTTAGAAATAGGAGACTTAACTTCTGAAGAGAGAGATAGCATCCAAGCAAAATGCTCTGTAGCTGGGAAAACTATAATGGAAGTTTTAGACCATTCTTCCAAGGAATTATCTGGTTTGTCTAACTGTACATCTTTAGTATTTGCACCTAATAACATTGATAGGCCATTAAAACATATTGAATTTGTGTCTATGGACGACCATCGCGCATTAGTTATAACAATAGATGTTAATGGACTGGTAGAAAATAGATTAGTTGAATTACCGGGGGGTTTTACCAGCTCTGCTTTGATAGAAGCATCAAATTATATAAACTCTAAAACTTATGGTAAAACTTTATTTGAAGTTAAAAATACAATTAAAGAAGAGTTAACATTAAAAAATACAGAAGTGGAAAAATTATCTGAGCAATTGGTATCAGCAGGTATTGCTGTCAAAAGTGTAGATAAAGGAGATTCTCATTTTTTAATAAATAGAAGAGATCTATTTTATGGAAAAATGGAACAAAAAGAAGACATTAAAAGATTAGACACTTTATTAAATGAGATTCAAGATAAAAAAAACTTTATAAATATTCTACAATATACCCTCAAAGGAATGGGTGTTCACGTTTTTATAGGATCTAATACTAAGGTTTTTAATCTAGCAGGTTGTTCTATGATAATAGCTCCTTTAAAACGTTCAGGAAAATCTATAAAACCTAATACTCTTGGTGCTATTGGAGTAATTGGGCCATCTAGACTCAATTATGCTAGAATTATTCCGATGGTGGATTTTACCGCAAAAGTTTTAAATAAATTTTTGAGTTGATCTTGTAGTTAAATTATTAAACCCTATTTATAATTAAAAGGATAAATTATGAATGAAGAAAAAAAAGAATCTGACCTAAATAACATTAAAGATAATCAGACAGATGATAAAGTTGCTTCTGAAAATGAAATAAAATCAATTGAAGAAAAAAAAGAGTCTGAAAATAATCAAGCAAATGATGAAGAAAAAGAAAGCGAGGAACTCAAGGATCCTCTAAAGGAACTAAAGAGCGAGTTAGCCGAAACTAAAGATAAGCTTCTCAGAGTCCTTGCGGAAAATGAGAATATTAGAAAACAATCTGAAAAAACTAGGGTCGATATTATTAAATATGGAGTCCAACCTTTAGCAAGAGAGCTTGTCAATGTTGTAGATAATTTTGAAAGAGCAATAAATAGTGTTTTAGAAACTACTGAAAAGAAAACTTTGGAAGGTTTTGAGCTAATACAAAAAGATATTACCAATATTTTAGACAAATTTAACGTAAAAAAAATAGATGCTTTAGGTAATCCTTTTGACGCAAACCTTCATCAAGCAATGTTTGAAAAACCTACAGAGGAGTATGAACCAGGAGTTGTTTGTGAAATTGTTCAAGACGGTTATACATTTCATGACAGATTATTGAGACCTGCAATGGTTGGCATATCTCAAAAAAGCGAAAAATCAGAGGAAAAAAATGAACTAGAAGAGGAGACTGTAGAAAAACCTCAAAAAGATGAACTTGACTGATAAAAAAAAAAAAATCGATCTTCTAAATAAAACAGTTACGATGTTTTTCCCAGAGGAAGCTAACATCACTAAAAAAAGTTTGAAAACATTAGAAGTAACTTTTTCAAAAGACAAATATCCTGCCCTCGGAATAAATTTAGAATGTTTTGAAAATCCTAAGCTTAATAAAATCGAGAAGATTAAAGAGTTCTTATGCGATAATTTAAATATTAATACTAATGTTATAATAAGAGATGAAAATTTTTTTAAATTAAACTATGAAGTAAAAGTAGAAAATGAAAAATTAGTCATATGGAAAATCCTCCATTATTTGAAACCTAGATCTTTTCGATTGCTAAGAATTTCTCTAACATGGCCTGACAATAATGAAGCAGATGGGCTTGTAAAGCCAATTTTAAAAAGAATTCCAAGCATTATTGATGCAATTAAATTTAACTTTTCTAAAACTCTTTATGACGATTTAGCTAGTTTAGAATACAAGCTAGCAAGCGCTAAGTACAAAAACTATAAGTTTTGGAATATCTTTAATCTTAAAATACCTACGAAGTGGATTGCAGATTTTTCAGATAATAAAAACTTTGCAAAGATTTATATGAACTTAAATAAGAATTTCCATTTTCTTATAGAAAAATTTGATATAAACCTAAAAAGTAGTAAGTCTGAAAATAAAGATAAAGTTGTTGAAAAGCTAATTGAAGAAATTACCAGAGAAGTATCTATTACTGATGCAAAATTAAAAAAATCTGAAAATAATGATTACTTATTTTATTTTTTAGCAAAAGAGAAACTATCAGAGGAAAGCAATATTATACAAAATAAGATTTGGTATAGAATAAAAGTGTTAGAAACTAAAATAGTAATCATTAGTTCTGTTTTTGAATTATCTAGCAAAATCGAATTAGAAAATAAAATTTATCTTGAAAAACTTGACCAAATTATTGAGGCATCGGAGATTTTAGTTTAGGCCTTGTAATTTACATTATTAAAACCCATATGTAATTAGTTGATAATAAAGGAGCTTAATTATGAGTAAAGTAATTGGAATAGATCTTGGTACTACAAATTCTTGTGTAGCAGTAATGGAAGGATCTAGCGCACAAGTAATTGAAAACAGTGAAGGAACTAGAACCACACCTTCAATGGTTGCATTTTCTAGCGAAGGAGAAACTTTGATAGGACAACCAGCTAAAAGACAGGCTGTCACTAATCCTACGAATACTTTATATGCAATTAAAAGATTAATAGGCAGAACTTTTAAGGATGAAAAAGTTCAAAAAGAAATTAAAACTGCTCCTTATAATATAGTTAAAGCTGATAATAATGATGCATGGGTTGAGGCAAACGGGAAAAAATATGCCCCCAGTCAGATATCAGCATATGTTCTGCAAAAAATGAAAGAAACGGCGGAGAAACACATTGGTGCTAAAGTTGATAAAGCTGTAATTACAGTGCCTGCTTATTTTAATGATGCACAAAGACAGGCTACAAAAGACGCAGGAAAAATTGCAGGTCTTGAGGTTTTAAGAATTATAAATGAACCGACTGCTGCGGCACTTGCATATGGATTAGATAAGAAAAAAACTGGAACCATTGCAGTCTATGATTTAGGTGGAGGAACTTTTGATGTTTCTATATTGGAAATAGGTGATGGGGTTTTTGAGGTAAAGGCTACCAATGGTGATACATTTTTAGGAGGAGAGGACTTTGATACAAGAATTGTAGAGTTTTTGGCAGATGCTTTTAAAAAAGAAAATGGTATAGATTTAAAAAATGATAAATTAGCATTACAAAGACTTAAAGAAGCAGCTGAAAAGGCAAAAATTGAGCTTTCTAGCTCTAGTACAACCGACATAAATTTACCTTTTATAACTGCTGACGCTTCTGGCCCTAAGCATCTTACTTTGAAAATGACAAGAGCAGATTTGGAGAAATTAGTTGATGATTTAGTTAAAAGAACTATTGATCCTTGTAGAGCCGCATTAAAAGATGCAGGAATAAGTGCTAATGAAATAGATGAAGTAGTTTTGGTCGGTGGCATGACAAGAATGCCAAAAATTATTCAAACTGTTAAAGAGTTTTTTGGAAAAGATCCTAATAAAGGTGTAAATCCTGATGAAGTTGTGGGAATTGGGGCGGCAATACAAGGCGCTGTTTTATCTGGAGATGTAAAAGATGTTCTACTATTGGATGTAACTCCACTTTCCCTTGGTATAGAAACATTGGGAGGTGTATTTACCAGATTAATAGATAGAAACACCACCATTCCAACGAGAAAAAGCCAAACTTTTTCTACAGCTGACGATAATCAACCTGCAGTAACTATAAGAGTTTTTCAAGGAGAGAGGGAAATGGCTAAAGATAATAAAGCTTTAGGCCAGTTTGATTTAGTAGGTATACCACCTGCTCCAAGAGGTGTTCCACAAATCGAAGTTACTTTTGACATAGATGCTAATGGAATAGTAAACGTTTCAGCTAAAGACAAAGGAACTGGAAAAGAACAACAAATTCAAATACAGGCTTCAGGAGGTTTGTCAGATGCAGACATAGACAAAATGGTTAATGAAGCACAGACTCATGCTGAAGAAGATAAGTCAAAGAAAGAGGCAGTAGAAACTAGAAATCAGGCAGACAGCATGGTTTATTCTACGGAGAAAAGCTTAAAAGAGCATGGCGATAAGCTTGAAGTAAAAGATAAAGAAAATATAGAAAAGGCAATCGAGGACTTAAAAGAGACTCTTAAAAATGAAAATGCAGAAGCCACTGATATTAAAACTAAATTGGAAGAACTAAACACGGCTGCGATGAAGTTAGGAGAAATTATGTATAAGCAAAACCCTCAAAACCAGCAAGCAGAGGAGGGTCAAAAATCTAAAGCAGACAGCGAAGCTTCTGAAAAAAACTCTAAAGATACAAAAGATGAAAATGTAGTTGATGCTGACTTTGAAGAAGTCGAAGAAGACTCTGAAAAAAAAAGTAGTTAATCCAGAATATCTTTTAAAATGAGAGATTACTATGAAATTTTAGGTGTAAATAAAAATGCGGATGACGCATCTCTCAAAAGAGCATATAGAGATCTGGCTATGAAATATCATCCAGATAGAAATCCAGACAATAAAGAGGCTGCAGAAAAGTTTAAAGAGGCGAGCCAAGCTTATGAAGTTTTAAAAGATAAAGAAAAAAGAGCAGCATATGATAATTACGGCCATGCTGCGTTTGAAGGAGGAGGCTCCGGAGCTAGTGGATTTTCTGGGTTTCAGGCCGGTGGATTTTCAGATATTTTTGAGGATTTATTTAGCGAGTTTACAGGAGGATCTAGAAGATCTAACACTACTTCTAATAATAGAGGGGGAGATTTAAGATATAATTTGGGTGTAAGTCTATCGGAAGCTTATTCTGGAATAAAAAAAACTATTAAAATTAGAGCACCTTCTAAATGCGATCTTTGCAGTGGAACTGGCTCTTCTGGAGGTGAAGCTAGCATATCCTCATGTCCAACCTGCCAGGGAACAGGAAAAGTAAGATCAAGTCAAGGGTTCTTCACCATAGAAAGAACATGTAGTTCCTGTTCAGGAACTGGCAGAACCATAACTAATCCTTGTAAGAAGTGTAATGGTTCAGGGTTAATAAATAAAGAAAAGTCTTTATCAGTCAAGATTCCTCCGGGAGTTGACGAAGGAACTAGGATTAGAATATCTGGCGAAGGAGAAGCAGGAAGAAACGCTGGACCTCCAGGAGACTTGTACATATATGTAAATATGGTTAATAGTAATATTTTTAATAGAGAAGGTGAGAATTTATTTTTAAACGTACCTTTAGATATTTATACAGCTGCTAATGGAGGAAGTATAGAAGTTCCTTCGCCTAATGGAAAAAAAATAAGAATAAGTATATCTCCTGGCACACAAAATGGAAAAAGGTTTAGGTTAAAAGGAAAAGGTATGCCAGTATTGCAAACTAGGAGTTATGGTGACCTATATGTGGAAGCTGATATTGAGACACCAGTTAATTTATCTAATAAGCAAAAAAAACTTATTGCCGAATTTTATGAAAGTTTAGAAGAAAACAATAACCCTAGGGTAAAAAAATATAAAAATTTTTTAAATGATTATTAAATTAAGATGAAAAAAAATAGACCTATAAAAGTTGGGATTGTTGGTGTTGCAGGGAAGATGGGAAAAGCAATAGCAAGTATTATTATTAACGATCCCAAAACATCGCTGGTTGCAGGAAGTGAGTTTTCTAACCATAAACTTTTAGGAAAAGATATTGGCGTTATACTAGGAAGCAAGCCTATTAATATATTAGTAACAGATAATATAAAGGACTTTTTTAAAGACCTAGATGTAGTTATAGAGTTTGGTTTAGAAAAGGCAACAATCAAGTTTTTAAAAGAAGCTAGTAAAAATAAAGTTGCATTTTTATCAGGAAGCACAGGTTTATCATCTGATACTTTAAATTTGATGAAAAGACTATCTAAGAATATTCCAATTTTATGGTCTCCTAACATGAGTATAGGGGCAAACCTTTTAAAAGAAATAGCTGGTGAAATGGCTGAAAGTTTGGGAAATGAATTTGATATAGATATTACTGATATCCATCATAAAAATAAAAGAGATGTTCCCTCAGGAACAGCGCTTTCAATAAAAGATGAAATAAATGAAAAACTAAAAAAGAAAAATATAAAGAAAAATATAAATGTTAATGCAATAAGAGCGGGAGACTCTACTGGCGAGCATAGCGTTATATTTTCTGGCAAAGGAGAAAGAATAATAATAAAGCATTTGTCTACTTCTAGAGACATATTCGCCAATGGCGCAGTAGAAATATCAAAATGGTTGTGCAGGCAAAAAGCTGGTTATTATAAGATGAAAGACTATTTAGCTGTTAAACGTTAGGTGTTGCTCTCTTTTAATTAGAGCTTCTTTAATAATTTTTGCTAAATCGGACAACTCTTTGACGTTTAGAAACTCTCCTACTTTTACCGATTTCCCTTTAGAAATTATACTCAAGTATTGCTTTCTTCTGTCAGAATATATTTTTAATCTTAGCCATGTAGGCTCTATTTCCTTTTTAATCTTCTCTCCATCTTTATTTACGTTTATTACGAGAAGCTTATTTTTTAAAATAATTCTGTCATACATTCTTGATTTAACTTTGTATTTACTAAATGCATAATATACTAGAATAAAGTCAATTAATAAAAATAATGAAACTGGCCATGCTCCTATAAAAACGAAGTATAAAGAGGCAAATGCAGTAGTTAGAAAAAAAACTAAAAAAAACACAATTAAAGAAAGAAAAGTTAATGATTTATTTGGATAAATCTTAAGGTTTAAAAAGTATTTTGTTTTTCTATTAAGCATATAAATATATATATATATATGTAGATCACTTATCTACAAAAAATTTAATTTATAATTTAACTTTTGAAAATAGCAGCAAACCCAATATAAGAAAAATTAGAATTGTTGCCATTCCAGCTTTTTGACTAGAAAAAATTGACGTAAATGTTGCTACTAAAAACGGACCAAGAAAGTTAGTTATTTTACCAGAAGTAGCATAAACACCAAACAATGAATTAATGTTATTTGAATTAGATAAGCCAATTAATGCGGTTCTGCTGCTAGATTGAATTGATCCTATGAACAAGCCTAGCGCGGAACCAAAAATCCAGAAATAAACTTTACTTTTGACAAATAAGATTAGCAAACACAGCAATATAAGAAAAGTTAAAGAAATAATTATTACTTTTTTTATACCAATCTTATCTTCTAAAAAACCAAAAACATATGCTCCTAAAGCAGCAGTGATATTTATTACAACACCAAAAATAATTATTTCATTAAAATTAAAATCAAACGTACCAGTAGCATATATACCTCCAAAGCTAAATAAAGTGATGAGGCCATCTGTATAGAGCATTCTAGAAATTTAAAAAAGTTAACTTATTTCTATCTTTACTTAAAATCTTTAAATTTTTAAGAAAACTTGAAAAAAGATAGCTTCTATTTGATGAACTTTTGTCATTTTTACAATTTAATAAAAAAGGAAAGCTGAAAATTAAAAACCATAACCCTACTAAAGGGCCGCAAATTCTTATATTTTCGTAATCTTCTTGATCAAGTTTAAAAATAGAAAAATCTGGAATTAAAAATAAAATCAGTATTATTATTAAACAAAAAATCCCACCTAAGTACCCAAAGGCCCAAGCTTTTCCAGAAAATTCTCCATATTTCTTTCTCCCTCTAAAATTTATGAGTTGAGAGTTGTAAAAGGTTTGACCAATTTCAAAAAAAATATTTGCTATTATTATAATTCCTAGAAATAAAAATATATTTATATTTTCTTCAGCAAACCATAGGGAAAAAGAACATATAACTACTGTTAAAGTAGAAAGTATAAGGAATTTCCTAGAAAGGCTTTTATTCTTATCTGCCATATATCCTAGGTAAGGACACAATAATGCTATAACTATACCTGAAAGAGCAATACTCCATCCCCATAAAGATGTACCAATAATTTTATTTTGGGCAATAGTATTAGTAAAATAAGAGGAGAATACAAAAGTTATAACAATAGTAGAGAAAGGGGAATTTGCCCAATCAAATAAGTAGTAATAGAGATTTCTTTTTTTATTTTCTGTCATCTTCATTTTTAAGTTTTTTTAGGGTTTTTGATATCATGATTGCTCTTAGAGCATTACTTTTATATACGGAGGAAGAAGAAGATATCATATTTGGGTTAAACACAGATAGTCTTCTCCAATAATCATTTACATTGTCTAAAGAGTAGCCACCCTTGTAGGCTATTTCAACTCCTTTCAAATCTGCCTCAATTTCCTTTGCTTGCGAACTATACAAAAAAAAGCTATTAAAATTTTTTAATTTAGGGGCATCATTATAGTTTATTGCAAGACTATTAGCTTCACTTCCTTTTATATATTTGTAGTGAAATATATTATGAGCCAATTCATGACCTATTAGAAAGGCTAATTCGTCATTTGTTCTCGCTAGCTTAATTGCTGCTAATGTAATAAATACTTTCTCACCATCAGCATAGGCATTAGGAGCAGGAGATGGAATAGCTTGAATATTATAATTGCATATTTTTACTCCATTAATTTCTTTTCGTATTATTTCTTCATTTCTCAAAATTGTGAGCTTCAATTTGGAGGATCTTCTTATTGACTTTTTTAATTTGCTTCTAAAATTTTTTACATTTAAATCACTTATCTTTAAAACTATATCTCCCTCTAACAAATTAGATTGATATGCAGGACTGTCTTGAGAGATAGATACAACAACAGGAAAGCTATCTACTTGATATTTTTTAAAATAAAAAGATTTAATGTTCTTATTAAATATTTTTTTAAAATATTTTAAATCTTTTTTTGGTAGATCTGTCTGTGTAGCAAACAATACTCCGAAAGAATAAGATCCATCTTGATAGCATATGTCTCTATTATTCTTAAGTATAGGCCAAGAGATTTGATGTAGAATTTTTGAAGAAGAAATCATTTCATTGAGCAACAATTCTTTTTGTAAGAAAATTTCTTCCTTTTCATCCTCTAGACTAATCTCAGGTAATTGAAATGAGCTTTTTATACTTTTCACTGAGCAACCAGAAAAAACTAGGACAATAATTAAACTTGGTAAAAATAAATAAATTCTCATCATATATTGGAGCGGGCGAAGGGATTCGAACCCTCGACCCCAACCTTGGCAAGGTTGTGCTCTACCCCTGAGCTACACCCGCTAATAAAAACTAATATAAATATAATAAACTTTTTAGTAAATAACTAAATGTTTTAGTTTATTATATTATTATAAAAATATTATTAGGCCATAATAAAATTTTGTATAGATATTTAAATAAATAATAAGCAAGTTATAAGAACTTAAAAGAGAATCTTTCAAAGTGAAACTTTGAAAGAAATAATTATCTAAAGAAAATACTAATATTCTTTAATTTTTATAAAAGTAACATATAATAAAAATAATTATTTCTGTGAAGAAAATGCATAATCGAATACGACATTAATCTTAAGGCAAAAATTAAAATATGAATATGATGGAAAATTTAATTGAAGATGTAGATACTCCAGCTTTTATGGATAAAGTGATCAAAGAATCTAAAGATTGCGCAGTTGTAGTGGATTTTTGGGCTCCTTGGTGTGAGCCATGTAAGCAAATAACTCCTATTCTAGAACAATTAGTTAATCAATATCAAGGAAAAGCTAAGTTAGTAAAAGTAAATATAGATGAAAATCAACAATTAGCTCAACAGCTTAACATCCAATCGATTCCGACTGTTATGGCATTTTATGAAGGACAGCCTATAAATGGTTTTACTGGTCTAAAAAGTCCAGAAGATATTAAAGTTTTTTTCGACGAAGTTGTAGCTTCTTCATCAATGTCTTCTAAATTGATTGAGGAAGTTAATAAAAAACTTGAACTAGCTGAGGGTCTTTTAGAAAAGAAGGAGATTGAAAAGGCCATGGAGGTTTTTTCAGAACTAATTGCATCAGATTTACCTAAAACAGAAATGGGAAAAGCTATGAGTGGTTTAGGAAAGTGTTTGCTTGAAATAAACAAATATGAAGAATTAGAAGATTTGATAAATCAATTAGAGGATGATATAAAGGAAACTAATGATGTAAAGGACTTAATAGAAGCAAAAAACTTTTTTTCTAAAATCATGGAGCTAACGAAAGACACAAAGGCTAATTCAGATAATAAAAATGAACTTGATAATAAGCTACAGTTAGCTAGAAATTTTTTACTAGAAAAAAACTATCCAGAATCCATAGATATGTATTTGTCTATAATTGAGAAAAATAATGGTTGGAGAGATGGGATGGCAAAAAATGAGTTGCTTAGCCTTTTTTCTTTTTTAGGGAATAATAATAATTTTACTATTAGTGGAAGAAGCAAACTACTTAATTTGCTTTATAAATAAAAAACAAATGATAACTAACTTTACTGAATCTAATTTACCTTCTGATATTCCTATTTTTCCACTTCCTGGAGCAGTTGTGTTTCCATTTGGAACATTGCCACTGAATATTTTTGAGCCTAGATATATTGCTATGATAGAATCCGTGTTAGGCAGCCATAGAATGATTGGAATGATACAACCAATACCTGGTGAAAATAAGAGATCAAAGGATTTATACCCTGTAGGATGTGCAGGAAAAATAGTATCTTTTACAGAGACTAATGATAGCAGGTTTTTAATTGAATTAGCGGGAATCTCAAGATTTAAATTAAAAAAAGAATTAGAGCTTTCTAATGGATTTAGAAGGATAATTCCAGATTGGAGACCTTTTTACAAAGACTTACAAAACAACTATGACCTCCTAGATCTAAATGAACTTTTGTTAGAACTTAAAAAATACTTTGAAAAAAACAATATAAATGTTGATTTAGATGAAATAACCAAAATTTCTAATGAACAAATATTATCTTCTATACCACAAATTTGTGCATTTAAAGTAGTAGAGAAACAGGCAATATTAGAAGCAGCTTCAATAGAAGATAGAGTTGCTACTTTAATTTCCCTCCTGAGAATGCAATCTTTAGAAGGCAATGAAAATGAAAATGAAACAATTAATTAAAAAATAATATGGATGATAATAACTTTTTCGATCAAAGCTTGCTGGAAATAATAGTTTGTCCTGTATCAAAAGAAAAACTTACATATGATAAAAAAAATAATGAGTTGATAAGTAAAAAAGCTAAATTAGCTTTCCCTATAAAAGATGGAATTCCTGTTTTATTAATAGAAGAAGCAAGAAAGTTAAAAGTTCTTTAGAGAAAACAAAGCTCCCTTAGTTGCATAATTTTTAAATAATTTGTTTGTAAAATTACTTTTACTAAAAAGATATAGTCCTTTTCTTCTAAATTTTCTTAGTATGAAGTTTGAGTTTGAAAATAAGAAGTTAAGCCTATCTGTTACTAGTATCAGCAGAGTTGCATCTAAGAAATGCCTTTTTGAGTATTTTAACAAATATTTTTTCTTTCCTAGATCTTTATTAAAATTACTTTCCTCTGCGGCATACGTATACAGTTTTTGTACCCCTCTTAGAGTTAGATTAAATCCCTGCCCTGCCAAGGGATGAATTGAATGAGCGGAATCTCCTAAGAGTAAAAGTCTATGGTCAGTATATTTCTTAGCGTGGGTTAAGGATAAGTCCCAGGTTTTTATTCTAGAGACTATTTTAATTTTTCCGTAAATTTTTTCAAAGTAATTTTGGATTAAGGTTTCAACTTTCTTTTCTCCTTTGTCTAGAAATGTAAAGTAATTAGGGTAATTACATGACCAAACTACAGAAGAGTAATTGTTTTTTTTATTACCTACAATAGGTAACATTGCTAAAGGGCCTTCTTCTAGAAACTTCTCAATGGCCAAATTATTATGAGGTTTTTCATGTTTAACATTAAATGTAAAAGCTTTTTGATTATAGTTTTTATATTTTACTTCTATATTAGCTAATTTTCGAAGAAATGAGTTCCTACCATCTGCACCAATTATTAACTTGCTATGAACGCTAACATTATTTTCAAGAGTAACAATTACTTTTTCTTTAGTTCTATTGTAGTCTAAAAGTTTATAGTCATATTTAACAATTTTTTTATTTTTTTTTGTTAGTGCCAATAGTATTTTTAATAAATATTGATTTTCTATCATAAAACCCATGGGAGATTCTTTTTTATTAGCTGATCCAAATGAAGATCTGTTTTCTGATGTAACTTCTTCCACTAGAATTTTTCTTATAGGACACGCATACTTATTTAGTTCCTTCCAAACACCAATTTTTTTATAAAAATCAACAGAACCACTAGATATGGCAGTAGTTCTATTGTCTGAATACATATTTTTTTTAAATATAAGCGATTTAGGATCAATTAAAGCTATCTTATAATTCAATGATGATAAGGCTAATGATGTGGTTAATCCAGTTAGGCCACTTCCAATTATAGCAATGTCAAAGTTTTTTTTCATATTAATTATATAGAATTGTAATATAAATTAACTATGAATAATAATTTAAAAAAATATTCAGCATTTTATCTAGGCACTCTTTTAGAAAGAAAAAAAATAGATCCTGTCATTTTACTGGAATATTTTCTAAGAAATGTCAAAAATGCTAGAAAAAATGAAAAACTATCTTTTGTAAAAGTTTTAAAAAAAGAAGCTTTTAAGGAAGCTCAATTAGCATGGAAAAGACAAAAAAAAAATGAACGGCTAAGCTTCTTTGACGGAATTCCAATTGTTTGGAAGGACTTAATAGATATTGAAGGGTCTCCTGCTTTTGCAGGATCAAAGCTTGTTGAAAGACTTCGTAAAACAAAGCAGGTTAAAAATGCAAAAGTAGTAATAAATGCAAAGAAGTATGGATTAATTTCTTTAGCTAAAACAAGAACAGTAGAATTTGCATTTGGAGGTTTAGGTTTAAATAGCTCATGTAAATTACCTAAAAATTTAATGTTTAAAGGTCAAAACCTTGCTGCTGGTGGATCTAGCACAGGGTCAGCTACTGCAGTTTTTTCAGGACTATCTCCACTAGCAATTGGAACAGACACAGCTGGCTCTATAAGAATACCAGCTTCATGGCATAGTTTAGTAGGATTTAAACCTTCATCAGATCTAATTTCAACAAGGGGTGTATTGCCTCTATCAACTACTTTTGATACTGTTGGAAGTATATGTAAAACTGTTAAAGATACTCAAATACTTTACAATATTTTATCAGACAGCAAAAAAATGTTTCTATTTGAGTCTAGGAAAAAAATTAAAATAGGAAATATTGTGGATCACAACTTTAATTTTCTAGATGATCTAAGTAAAAAAAAAATTGAAGAACTAAATTTAAAAATATCTAAATTAGGCATTTTGGTAGAAAATATAAAAGTACCTGAATTCCAAAAAATTAACGATTTGATTTCTATGCACGGATCTTTAGTAAATTATGAAGCTTGGCAATATTGGAAAGAAAAAATTAAAAAAAATTTACATGACTTAGACTCTAACGTAGCAGATCGGTTTTTAATTGGCAAAAGCATGAAAGCAAACTCAATTAATATACTAAGAAATAAACTGTCAGAACTTAAAAATAATATTATAAAAAAATTAAATGAATATGATTTTTTTATTTTGCCAACCTTAGCATTTGCTCCTCCAAATTTAATTTCTCTTAAAAGAAAAAAGGATTATCACTACATTAACAATTTAATATTAGATAATACCAGAGGGGCTAATTTATTTGATTTATGCGCTATTTCTTTACCACTATTTTTGAAAAGAAGAAAATGGCTTTCTATTTCAATCCTCTCTAAAAGAAAAAATGAAAAAAATCTTTTAGTTATTGCTGAAAAATTAGAAAGTATATTAAGATAAAATTTATGAGATATCTAAATAATAATATAGAAAAAATATCAGAATATCCTTTTAGTAGACTTAGAAAGTTATTATCTAAAGAAAAAATTAATAATCAAAATAAAAGTTTAGACCTATCTATAGGGCAGCCTTATCATAAATTTCCTTCATTTGTAAAACAAATTTTATACAAAGAAAATACCAAGTGGGGTTTATATCCGCCTATTAACGGCATTCAGGTCTTAAGGGAATCATATTTGAATTGGTTAAAAATACGTTATAATTTGAAAAAGCCTTTTTTTGGAGATGAAAATATTATGCCCCTTTCGGGAACTAGAGAGGGACTTTTTTCTATATCTTTAGTTTTATTAACTAAACAAATTATAATTCCTAATCCATTCTATCAAGTATATTTAGGGGCATCATTATTTAATAACTTACCCATAGTTTTATTGAATACATCTTCTAAAGAAAACTACTTATTTGATTTAGAAAAACTTCAAAATTGTGTTAAAGACAAGCCTTCTTTAATTTATTTCTGTAATCCTTCGAATCCACAAGGAAAATGTGCCAGTCAAGACTATTTAAAAAATCTAATTAATATTATTCGAAGACATAACTCTATTTTGGTTTTAGATGAATGTTATACTGATATATATACAGAAAAAAAACCTATAGGAGGTATACAAGTTTGTGAAAACACCAAAGAAGGATTGAAAAATATATTAATTTTTCACTCTCTTTCAAAAAGATCAAGTGTTGCAGGTTTAAGGTCTGGTTTTGTAACAGGAGATAAAAGTATTATTAGCCTATTTAAAAAACTTAGAAGCTATAGTGCGCCTACAATCCCTCTACCAATTCAAATAGTTTCATCTAAATTATGGAGAGATGAAAAGCACGTAGAGGAAAGTAGAAATATGTACAAGATAAAATTTGATTATGCTGACAAGGTATTGTCTAAGCATGCATGTTATCAAAGACCAGATGCAGGATTTTACCTATGGTTAAATGTAGGTAATGGTGAGAGATTTGCAAAAGATTTGTATAAAAACCATTCCTTGAAAGTAATGCCTGGTGCTTATTTATCAAAAGGTAAATACAATAATCCAGGAAAAAGCTTTATAAGAGTTTCTTTGGTACATAATATTTCTAAATGTAAAGAGGCTATAAATAAAATTGATGCACAATTAAAATGTATTTAAAGTTAAAAAATATTAATTTTAAAGTCTCCTTATTTAAAGCATTAATATGCTTATTTTTTTTATTATTTGGTATAACATCTGGATTATCTTTATTATCTCATAATGAGTTTGATCCTTCGATATTTACAGTAAATGATGAAAATCCCACAAATATTTTAGGGTATTATGGGGCAAATCTAAGCTCAATATTATTTGTAATTTATGGTGATGCATCTTGGCTAATTTCAGTTTTTGTAACTCTCTTAATAAGACCTACAATTTTAAAAAAATATAATATATTAAAAACTTTTTTACGATTTTTTGGAGTAATAGTTTGTATTTTTATGATTTCTTTGTCGCTCTCAAACTTAGGCTTAAATTCAGGCATATTTGGAAAAACAATTTTAGTAAAACTTATGGTTTATGCAGATGAATTTAAGCAATACGATAATTATATTTTAAATTTTAATTTTTGTGTTTTTTCTTTTCTTTTATTATTTTTGGTTTCAAGAAATAAAACAGGAGTATTTTTTTTTAGTTATAAATTTCTTAAATACTCATTAATAATAATAAAAAAACCATTTATTTTAATTTTCAGAAAAAAAATAAAAGAAAAAAAAGGTAATTTAAAAAATATAATTAGCAGATCACAAGAAGAAAAAGATATAAAAAATAAAAAAAAGAATTTTATTTATCCAGGCCTTGATTTTTTAGATGATCCACCTGTGTATAAAAGTCAAAGAAATGCAAATTTGAGTGTTCAAGCTAGAGATTTAAAAAAAGTATTAGACGATTATGGAATAAAGGGTGATATTCTTAATGCAAAAGAAGGTCCTGTAGTAACTAGATATGAACTAGAACCAGCTCCAGGAACTAGATCTGCTAGAGTGATTAGCTTATCTGATGATATAGCTAGATCAATGTCAGCAAAATCTGCTAGAGTTTCAGTAATATATGGAAAAAATGCTATAGGAATTGAGCTTCCTAATAAAAATATAGATACAGTTTTTCTAAAGGAAATTTTATCAGCCAATATTTTTGAAAAATCATCAGGTCTTTCCTTGGCATTGGGAAAAGATATTTCAGGAAAACCTCTCACAGCTGATTTAAGTAAAATGCCACATTTACTGGTAGCTGGTACGACAGGTTCAGGAAAATCAGTTTCTATTAACGCAATGATTATTTCTTTGCTATATAAATTTTCTTACTCTGAATGCAAATTTATTTTGATTGATCCAAAAATGCTAGAGCTATCTGTTTATGAAGGAATACCTCACTTACTTCATCCTGTTGTGACAGATGCAAGAAAAGCTGTTTTTGCCTTAAAGTGGGCTGTAAAAGAAATGAATGAAAGATACAAGCAAATGGCAAACCTAGGTGTGAGAAATATAGAAAGCTACAATCAAGTCTTAACAAAAAAAGAATATAAAGAGGGAAAGTTAGTTAAAAAGGTACAAGTTGGATTTGATAGCACATCAGGTAGACCTATTTATCAGAATAAAGAAATAAAAATTGAGCCTTTACCTTTCATAGTTATAGTTGTAGATGAGATGGCAGATTTGATGTTAACATCAGGAAAAGATATTGAGGTCTCTATACAGTCTTTAGCACAGAAAGCAAGAGCAGCAGGCATTCACCTAATCTTAGCAACACAAAGACCATCCGTTGATGTTATAACTGGAACCATAAAAGCTAATTTACCATATAGAATTAGCTTTCAAGTTACTTCTAAAATAGACTCTAGAACAATTTTAGGAGAGCAAGGAGCAGAGCAATTATTGGGGAAAGGAGATATGTTATTTATGGCAGGAGGTGGATACACAGAAAGAGTACATGGTCCTTTTGTGAGTGACGGAGAGATTTTAAAAGTAACAAACTTTTTAAAATCTCAAGGAGAACCATCTTATCATCATTATATAACTGAAGGAGAAGAAGAAGATTCTGGAGATTTCAAAAATGAAGAGGAATTTGATCCTCTTTATGAAAAAGCGCTTAGTTTAATAAAAAAAGAGAGAAAAATTTCTACTAGTTTTTTACAAAGACACTTTGCAATTGGTTATAATAGAGCGGCTAGAATAGTAGATTCTTTTGAAAAAAAAGGTATAGTAAGCTCCCCGAATTCCATGGGAAGAAGAGAGGTTTTAGTTGAAGATTAAATTTCATATTTTAAAATTCTTATTTAATCTAATTTTGTTAAATATATTTTTATTAAACAACGTAAATACTCAAGAAATACACGATGATCTCTTAAAAAGATTAGATGTTACTTTTCCTGCAGAAATTTTTTTTACTCAAACAGATAGCAATAAAACTTCTGCAAGAGGATGGATGGTAATAGGTCAGAAAGGGTTTGCTAGAGTAGAATTTGAACCGCCTAATCACTTTATAATGGTGGCAGACGGAAGTTGGCTTATTTTTCACGATGCACAATATGACAGAACTAGCTATTTTCCTTTAGATAAAGGAATATTAGGAGCGCTATTGCATCCTGAAAAATTTAATTCTGAAAATAAACTTTCAATTTCTAGATTAAAAAATAATACAAATTTATACTATTCAGTATTATCTGAAAACTTTGAGGGAAGCGAGCTCAAAGTTTATTTTGATAAATCAAGTGAAGAATTAAAGGGTTGGGAAATATTCGAAAATGGAAAATTAAGTATTAAAGTAGATATATCGAAGATAAATAAGTTGGATAATTTAATAAGTTTTAACGAGAATATTTTTAAATTTCCTGAGTTTATGAGAGCAAGTTCTAAAGGTTTTTTAGGTCCCTATAAAAGAGTAATTAAAAAATTACCAACTAGCAATCGTAATTAGACCTGACTGTTTAAGACGTAACCATTTATATTTTTAGTGATGCTTATTTTAATATTTACAGACCTAATTTTTCTTCTAATTCTTGATATTAAAGTTTCAAGAACTCTGGTGTCTAAAGACCCGACTTTTTCTGATTTTAGACCCCAAACTTCAAATAAAATATTCTTTTTATTTAATTCTTTACCTTTGTTATTAAGCAGTAATTCAATTAATTTAAATTCTTTTTCAGTTAATTTTAATGACTTTCCATGTGGATTAATTAGAGAAAGATTTGATTTATTAAGAGTAACTTTTACAGCATCTTCATCTTTCTTAATTCTTTTAATAATTTCCTTATATAAATCTAATATTTTAATTGGTTTGATAAAAATTCTTAAATCTTCAATAGAGCTCAGGCTTATATTTTCTTTTTTTGTAGTTATAATTAAATTATTTTTGCTTTTCTTTGAGAAAAGATTAATAAAATTTAAAAATCCTTTAAAGCTATCATCCAATATTAAAATATTGCTTTCAAGATTCTTGTTTTTGTAAACATCTATTTTTTTAAGTATAAACTTATTTTTTATTCTTATGATGTTCTGCAAAGAATCATATATGCTTGTGTCCTTGCCATAGTAATAAATTATTTTCACTTTCCTCTTTCCCCGAATATTGAACTTCCAATTCTAAGATTATTAGCTCCCTGTATTATAGCTTCTTGATAATCATTGCTCATTCCCATGCTTATATTTTCAATATTTTCTTTTTTACAAATATAGAACATATTTTTAAAGTAGATTTTAGGGTCTTGATGCATTGGAGGCATGCTCATAGCTCCAGAAATTTCTAAGCCATATTTTATTTTACACATGTTGTAAAAATCAGAAAAGTCACTAGGTGCCACTCCTCTTTTTTGTGGCTCTTCTCCTATATTTATTTGTATAAAAATTTTCGGAATTTTAATATTATTGCTTTTCAACAGAGATATCTTTTTTGCAGAGCTTTCCGTGTCCAGAGTTTCAATTACATCAAATATTTTAATAATTTCTTTAATTTTTTTAGACTGAAGTGCTCCTATAAAATGTAATTTAACTTTTCCCTTCTCAAATGTTTCCCATTTGGAATTAGCTTCATTGAGTTTGTTTTCTCCAAAACAATTATGCCCAGAATTATACAAAGACTTAATTTTATCTAAAGTTTGCTGTTTAGAAACCGCTACAATGTTTATATTTTCATAATTCTTGTTATATTTTTTACAAGTAGCTTTTATGTTTTCAATTATTTTTTTATAATTATTTATTACTGACATTTTCAGAACTACAAGTATGACTAAATTAGATATACACTATACAATAAAGCAAGTAAATTCTATTTGCGTTAAAAATAGTACTTTTTATGATCCTAATTTGTGGATCTTCTTAGATGAAGAAAGAATATTAAATTATGCATCCTTTTTGAAAAGCATTTCCAGTACAAAACTTGTTGGTGTTGTAGTTAGATCAAAAAATAAAAAAAATCTTTATAATAAAGCCAAGCAAGTTACCAGAATATGCAGGTCAAAAGGATTTAAAGTTTTTATTTCGTCCTGTCCTCTAGTAGCAATGTCAGTTGGGGCAGATGGAGTCCATTACTCACAGGAATACAGAAAAGGAAGACTTTATAGCTCTTTGTCATATTCATGCTCTTTTCATAAATTTTCTGATATACGAAGAACAATTGATTTAAAAGTAAAAAGGGTATTTATTTCACCAGTTTTTAAAACTTCTAGTAGTGTCTTAAAAAAACCTATAGGATTAACAAGGTTGTTATTTTTGTCTAGATTGCTAAAATGTGAAATTGGAGTTTTAGGGGGAGTTAATAAAAAAAATTTACGAACATTAAGAAAAAAAAATATTTCTTATATAGGAGGAGTTAGCATTTTTTTTTCTAGTTAGAGAGTTGTTTTAAAAATATGTTAGAACTAAAAAATATTTCTGTTCAATTTGGAGGAATTAAGGCTCTTACAGATGTAAGCTTTAAAGTAGAGAACAAAACGTTATTTTCTATCATTGGTCCTAATGGTGCAGGAAAAACTACATTATTGAATATAATTTCTGGTAGATATAAACCTACATTGGGCAAACTATATTATGAGGGAAATAATCTAACATCCCTTCATCCTAATAAAAGAGCTTCATTAGGTATAGGAAGAACCTTTCAGAATCTAGCCTTGTTTGATCATATGACAGTGTTAGAAAATATATTTGTTGGAAGGCACCATTTACTCAAAAATAATTTTATTAAGGGAGCATTTTATTGGTTGCTGGGAGGACAAAAAGAAGAGGTAAATAACCGAATAGAGGCAGAAAAAATTTTAGATTTTTTAGAAATTAGTGATATTCGGAAATCAATTGCTGGAACCCTTTCTTATGGATTAAGAAAAAGAGTAGAACTTGCAAGAGCAATAGCTATAAATCCTAAATTAATTTTATTAGATGAACCTATGGCAGGTATGAATCAAGAAGAAAAAGAGGATATGGCAAGATTTATAATTGATTTAAATAGAGAGTGGAATATTACGGTAATAATGATAGAGCACGATATGGGAGTAGTAATGGATATTTCAGAAAAAATAATAGTACTTGATTTTGGAAAGAAAATTGCTGAAGGAGTCCCAAAAGATATTATAAATAACTCAAGAGTTCAGCAAGCATATCTGGGGGACGACAAAATATGAAAAATAATATTCTTACAATACCCCATGTTTTAGAATCAAATTCTCAAAACTATCCTGACGAGATAGCAATGAGAGAAAAAAAGTTTGGAATATGGAAAATTAAAAGTTGGCTAGAAGTTTCAAAAGAAATAGAAAGAGTAGCTATTGCTCTTGATAATAAAGGAGTAAAGGCTAAAAACGCTATAGGTATTATAGGTAATAATACTCCTAGATGGGTAATTGCAGAAATTGCTTCTCAATCTTTAGGTGGAATAGCTTTAGGTTTATATGCTGATGCTTTAGAAAGTGAAATAGAATATCTTTTAGATTTGACTTCCTGTGAAGTTGTGTTTGTAGAAGATGAAGAACAGGCAGACAAGATACTTTCCCTAAATAATCTCAAAAATCAAATTAAATTAATTATTTATGATGAAGAAAAGGGTATGAATAAGTACAATGACAAAAGACTTATATCATATAAGAAATTATTAGATATTGGAAATTCCTTAATAAAAAAAAACAGTCAGAAATACTCAGATTTACTTAACAATTTATCTGAAGATGATATTTGTATTTTCTGCCCTACATCAGGAACTACTTCTAAACCTAAGTTAGCAATGATTTCGCATAAAAATTTACTAAATCATGCTAAAAACTATCTTGAAGCAGATCCAAAAAGTAGTGCAGATGAATACGTTTCTGTTTTACCTTTGCCTTGGATAATGGAACAAACATTTGCAATTTCCAAATGGTGTTTGAGTAGAATGAAAGTAAACTTTGTAGAGGAGCCAGAAACGATGTTTGATGATCTTCGTGAAATTGGCCCAACATTTTTACTTTTAGGGCCCAGGAGTTGGGAGCAAATAGCAGCAGATATAAGATCTAAAGTAATGGATTCTTCTTTTATAAAGAGAAAGTTGTTTGATTTTTTTAGTATGTTAAAAAGTAAAAACAATAGTTTCATAGTAAGTGTTCTCTGCGAAAATTTTCTATTTAGATCTCTAAAAGACCAAATAGGGTTTTCTTTTTTAAAATCTGCGGCAACTGGCGGTGCCGCATTAGGGCCAGACACATTTAAATTTTTTGTTAATATGGGAATTCCTTTAAGACAACTTTACGGACAGACAGAGCAACTAGGAGCATACACAATACACAGGGAGAATGATGTTAACTACGAGTCTGTAGGAATACCTTTTAATGGAGTCAAGGTTGATATTTTTGAACCTGATACTGAAGGATTAGGAGAGATTATTGTTATGAATAAAAATTGTATGAACGGATATTTTGGGACAAAAGTAGCTAATTCTAATACTTCAAATAATAAATGGTTTCATACAGGAGATGCAGGATATTTTGATAAATCAAAACATTTAGTTGTAGTAGATAGAGTCTCAGATTTGTCTTATACCTCAGAAAAAGTAAGATATTCTCCACAATATCTAGAAAATAAGTTAAAATTTTCTCCTTTCATAGCAGAAGCAGCTGTAATTGGTTCAAATAAACCTTATTTATCTTCTATAATTTGTATAAGGTACTCCGTGCTATCTAAATGGGCAGAATTAAAAAGAGTAGCATTTACTACCTATTCTGATTTAGCTTCTAAACCTGATATAGAAGAATTGTTAATTTCTGAAGTAAAAAAAGTAAATAAATCGGTTCCAAAGAAACAAATCATAAAAAAGTTTGTACTTCTATACAAAGAATTTGATGCGGATGATGATGAATTAACTAGAACAAAAAAACTGAGAAGAAATTATGTTATAAATAAGTATGATGAAATTGTAGAGGCAATATATAGTGAGAAGAAAAATATTAGAATAGATACCCTAATAAATTTACAAGATGGTGGCAAACAAAGAATCAAAACAGAATTAAATATAATTAATATGGAGTAAAGAAATGGAACTAGACTTTTTAATTCAACTATTAGTAAACGGCTTTATTATAGGTTTGCTTTATGGAGTTGTTGCTATGGCGTTCGTTCTAATCTACAAATCTAGTTTAGTAGTAAACTTCGCTCAAGGAGAGTTTCTATTGGTTGGGGCATGGGCTTGCTGGTGGTTGCTAGCAAAATTCTCTCTTCCTTTTTATTTAGCTTTTCTTTTTACACTGGTCTTTATGACTATTTTTGGAATACTTATACAAGTGATAATTTTAAGACCTCTTATAGGAGAGCCCATAATATCAATTATTATGGTAACAATTGGACTTTCAATTTTTTTCCAAGCAATGATGAATTGGATGTTTGGAGTTTTTGTAGAACCTTTCCCTAGGATATTTAATAATGAGAGTGTGAATTTGCTAGGATTACAAGTACAAACTGTTTATATAATGAGTGGTTTAATTAGTCTATTTATTATGATTAGTTTTGCAATTTTTTTTAAAAAGTCGAGATTGGGTTTAGCAATGCGTGCGACAGCTTTTGATCAGCAAGCTGCACAATCTTTAGGTGTTTCAGTTAAACAAGTATTCTCTGCTGCTTGGGGAATATCTGCAGTAGTTTCGGCGGTAGCTGGAATAGTTTTTGGAATTGTTAATGGAATTTCTTCAGGAATAGCTTTTATGGGTATTAAAGTATTTCCTGCTGTTATATTAGGGGGTCTTGACTCTGTCTTAGGTGCAATATTAGGTGGATTAGTAATTGGCCTATTGGAACATCTTGCCCATTATTTAGATGTGCAGTATTTAAATATAGGTAATATGATGAGAATTGCTCCATTTTATGCCCTGCTTATCATATTAATGATTAAACCATATGGTTTTTTTGGTACCAAGGATATTGAGAGAGTCTAAGTTATGAGTTTAAAAAAATTTAGACCATGTGGTGATTACAGAACTTCTTATTCAAATGACATGAGCATGTTTGAAGATAAAGGAGGTTTTTACCTTACTTTGATTGGAATTTTATTTCTCTTAATTTCACCGTTCTTGTTTGACTCTTATATAATTTCACTTTTAATTTATATAGGATTCTATGGGATAGCGGCCCTTGGATTAAATATTCTTGTTGGGTGTACAGGACAAATATCAGTAGGACATGCAGTATTTTTTGGCTTCGGGGCATTTGCATCAGCATGGTTAAGTAATAAATTTCTAGTTCCAGTTTGGATGGCAATCCCAGTGGCTGCTACTATGACAGCATTTGTTGGACTGATATTTGGGATACCGGCTGCAAGAGTAAAGGGGCTATATTTAGCAATAGCTACCTTGGCAGCCCAATTTATAATGGAGGATTTTTTTTCCAGAGCAGCGTGGTTTACAGGAGGAGTTGATGGAGCTTCAGCAGAGCCTATGAAAATTTTTAATTTTTATTTTGATACGGACGAAAAGTATTTTTACGTTGTTTTATTCTGGTTAATAGTAAGTTTTATCATGGTTACTAACCTGATGAGAACAAGAGATGGGAGAGCTTTCTTAGCCGTTAGAGATCATTATTTATCTGCAGAAATGATGGGAATAAATTTAATGAAGTATAGAATATTATCTTTTGGCATCTCATCTTTTTTCGCTGGCTTAGGAGGTGCACTATATGGGCACTATCTAAATTTTGTATCTATAGAAGAGTTCAATATCCAGCTTTCTATTTTTTTTCTTGCAATGATTATAATTGGAGGTCTAGGATCAATTAGAGGATCTTTAATGGGTGCAGCCTTTATGGTTCTTTTACCTGAACTCATGGATTTTTTAACTAGATCTTTGTCCGATACTTCAATTGATCAAATTCTTTCTTTATCAAGTGCTATTCCGTTCATAAAGGAGGCATCTATTGGCCTTGTAATTATATTATTCTTGATTTTTGAACCCAATGGATTAGCCTATCGATGGGGTCAAATTAGAGCATGGTTTAAACTATATCCATTTTCATATTAACTTAGGGAGTCATTAATAATGATTAAAAATAAAAACATATCTTTTTTTCTTTTAATAATATTTCTTTTTAAATTAACTACCGTCTCATCGAAAGAAATTCCTATTGGACATTTAGTAGATTTTACGGGAGCAACTTCTAGTGTAGGAAAGCCTTTTGGCCAGGGCTTCATTGATGCTATCAAATATATAAATAAAAATGGTGGTATCAAAGGAAATAAAATAAGAGTAGATACGGTAGATTACAGTTATAAAGCACCAAGAGCAGTAGCAACTTATAAAAGATGGAAGTCTAGATTAAAGGTTATAGCAGTAATTGGTTGGGGTACTGCAGATACAGAGGCATTAATGGAGACTATTGCCAGAGATAAAATACCATTCTATTCCGGCTCATATGCTGGACAGCTTACTGATCCAACGGGAAAAGCTCCCAACTCCTTTAAAGCTGCTCCATATAATTTTTTTTACGGACCTTCTTACTCTGATGCTTGCAGAGGTTTGCTAACATGGGCTCTTAAAGACTGGAAATCAAAAAACATGAGTGAAAAGCCAAAATACGTTCATATGGGAGACAATCACCCATATCCTAATGCACCAAAAAAGGCATGCCAAGAATATGCAGAGGAATTAGGTTTTGAGGTTCTTTCTGTAATTAATTATACTTTAGCTCCTGGAGATTTCACGGCACAGTGTTTGACTTTGAAGCAGGTTAAAGCTAACTATGCTTATCTTGCTAATTCTTCAAATTCCACTACTTCACTTTTAAAGGCATGTAACACTGTTGGCGTTGAAACTCAATTTATGACAAATGTGTGGGGAGTTGATGAGCCAGTGATAAAAGCGTCTGGTAAAGCTGCTGACGGTGTAGTATTTGCACTCAGAACTAATTCAGTATGGGGAGATAAAAATGAAGGAATGAAACTTATTAAAAAAGTCTCAGAGTTTTCCGGCAAAAAGAATTCCTACAAATCTGTTCATTATATCTCAGCTGTTTGCACGATGTTTTATATAGCTGAGGCAATGGAAAAAGCAATGAATGATGGTGAGTTTAATGGGGAAGGTATAAAAAAAGCTATGTATAAAGACGAAGAGTGGGTTCCAGAAGGACTTGATGGAGTATGTCTTCCATCTACTTGGAAGGAAGATGACCATAGAGGACTAATGGATGTTCCTATTTATAAAGTAAAGGTTAATGGAACTACAGAAAAACTAAATGTTGACGATTTAATGAGTAAAAAAATAATTGAATTAATTAAAACTGATCAAATTACTTTACCTAGAAGGCCTGAATGGAGAGGTTATTAATTAAATTTAATAATGTTAGAACTTAAAAATATAGAAGTAGTTTATAATGAAGTAGTTTTGGTTATAAAAGGTCTAAGTCTTAAAGTAAAAAAAGGAGAAATAGTATCTTTACTCGGAGCTAACGGTGCTGGTAAATCTACTACACTCAAAGCTATATCTGGATTGCTTAAAAATGAAGACGGAGAAGTTACTAAAGGAAATATTTTTTTTTTAGATAAAGAAATTACTGATAGCAATCCTTCAGATATAGTAAAAAATGGACTTTTTCAAGTAATGGAAGGAAGAAGGTGTATCGCAGATATGACAGTCGAGGAAAATCTACGATTGGGAGCTCACACTAGAGTTGATAGGAGAAATATTTCTAAAGATATAGAAAAAGTTTTGAGTTATTTTCCTAGACTAAAAGAAAGAAAAGGTCTATCAGGATATTTATCTGGTGGCGAGCAACAAATGTTAGCTATCGGAAGAGCATTAATGGCAAAGCCTAATATTATACTTATGGATGAGCCATCTATGGGTTTATCGCCTCTTTTAGTAAAAGAAGTTTTTAATATTATTAAAAAACTAAATCAAGATTTAGGGATTACTATTCTGTTAGTAGAACAAAATGCAAGACTTGCTTTAAATATTTCTAGTAGAGCATATATCATGGAAAATGGAAAAATAGTACTTGAGGGGGGATCAAAAGAGCTTTCTAAAAACGAAGATGTAAAAGAATTTTATCTTGGTGGAGGAAAAGGAGATAGAAAATCTTTTAAAAACCTAAAATCCTATAAAAGGAGAAAACGTTGGCTTTAGATAACAAAACTAAAAGAAATTATTACGACCAACGAGAAATATTGGACCGTGAGTCAAGAGAGAGAATAATTTTTGAAAATTTAAATAAAAAACTTATGAAAATAATAAACGACTCCGAAGGATGGAAAAATATACTCAAAAATGTAAATATTGAAGAGATCAATAATAGAGATGACTTGAGCTCTATACCTATTACTAAAAAATCCTCTCTAGTTAATTTACAAAAAAATAATTTTCCTTATGGCAATCTTACAACTAAGCCTCACAGTGATTTTCCTTTTATGTTTGCTTCTCCAGGGCCTATTTATGAGCCAGGTGATAATAATGATTTTTGGAATATGTCGAGAAGTCTCTTTGCAGCAGGCTTAAAAAAAGGAGATATTGTCTATAATACCTTTTCTTATCATTTGGGACCAGCCGGCATAATGATGCACAATGCTTCTAATAATTTAGGAAATACTGTAATTCCTGGCGGGATTGGTAACACAGATCTTCAAATAGAAACTATAAGTAACTTAAGACCTTCGTTTTATATAGGAACTCCTTCTTTTTTAAAGATTATTTTAGAAAAAGCCAAGCAAAATAATATGAACATTTCTAGCCTTAAAAAAGGATTGGTAGGAGCAGAACCTTTGCCAACTTCTTTAAGAAGTTTATTAGCAAATGAGGGAGTAGATGTGATGCAAATGTATGGTATTGCAGAAGCAGGCTGTATTGCTTATGAGACTAAGGATGCTGAAAATAATTTGATAGAGGGGATGATGGTAGAAGAGGATATAATATTAGAAATAGTAAGGCCAGGTACTATTGAAGCTCTTCCTCCAGGTGAAGTAGGAGAAATAGTTATTACCAAGATTAGTAATGATTACCCAATTATTAGATTAGGAACTGGAGACTTATCAAAAATTATTCAAGAGCAAAGTCCCTGTGGAAGAACAAATTTTAGAATTAAAGGATGGATGGGAAGAGCAGAACAATCTACTAAATTTAAAGGTATATTTGTAACTCCTAATCAATTTAATGAAGTAAGAAAAAAATTTAAAGAAATTTCTAAGGTAAAGTTTATTATTACTACAAAGGATTTCTTAGATGATGGAGAGTTGATTTGTGAAACTAATTATGAAAATGATGATTTAAAAAAAAAAGTAGCAGAATTTTTCAAAACAAACTTTAAGCTCAGTATTAATGTATCTCTTATTAAAGAAGGGATGATTTTTAATGATGGCTTAGTTATAGATGATAAAAGAGTCCTAGATTAGAATTTTTGATGAGCAAAGAATATTTATTAGAGGTAAAAAATCTTAGCTGCGAAAGAAATTACAAATTAATTTTTGACAATGTATCATTCAAGTTATGTTCTGGAGGAGTAGTTTTAATTAATGGAAATAATGGCTCTGGAAAATCCTCTATCTTAATGTGCATATCAGGGATATTAGAATATAAAGGACTCATAAAGATAAATAAAAAATATAACGATAAAATAGGATACGTAGGACATAAGAATGCACTATGCGAGGAAGATACTATTTATGAATATTTAACTTTTTGGAAAAAAATATACAATTACAAAAAAGATTTTAACTATGTCATTAACTTTTTCGATCTTAGAAAATATTTAGAAATACCTATTAAATTTCTCTCTTTTGGTCAAAAAAAAAAACTTTCCTTTTTAAGGTTACAGATGATAAAAAGTCAAATATGGTTATTAGATGAGCCAATTTCAGGGTTAGATAAAAGAACAAGATCTTTGATAATAAACCTAATCACGAAACATATTGAAAAAGGTGGAGGGGTAATAGCAACTTCCCATCAAATTATAAATTTGAGGAAGGTTAAAAATATAATGAGAGTCAAAATTGACTAGGTTGTTTATTTTACTATTGTCTAGAGAAGTTAAAGGCTATTTGTTTAATACTAATAAATCTTGGTTTGCATTAGGGTTCTTTTTATTATGTATATTAATTTTTCCTTTATCATTAGGTGGGTCTGAAGATTTATTAAAAAAAATATCAATTTCCTCTATCTGGATATGCGCATTATTTGCAAATTTGATATCCTTAGAAAGTCTCTTTAAAGAAGATTATAAAAATGGGACCTTATTACAGTACCATATCAATAGAATTCCTTTTTTTATTATTGTTTTTACCAAATTCATCTGTCATTGGTTATTTACTGGATTTCCTATTATTATTTTATCTCCTTTATTTCTAATTTTTTTAAGCGGTTCTTATGAAAATATATTAGGACTATTCTATTCACTTCTGATAGGCACACCATTATTTAGTCTTATTGGAATGCCAATTTCTGCTTTAACTTTAGGTTCTGCAGCAAGAGGGCCAATACTCGTCTTTCTTACCATTCCATTTTTTCTTCCAATAATTATTTTTGGCGTACTATCTGTCAATAGCTTTAGTTCAGGTTCATTTTCTGAATATTATCTATTATGTGCTATCTTAAGTATTGGAATAATATTTTTACCCTATATAACTATAAAGATATTAAAAGAAAGCTTAGAATAATGATAAAATATTTTCATAAATTTGCTAATCCAGTCAGATTTTTAAAATTAGCTATTCCCATTAAAAAAATATCAGGAATTGCTGCTTTTTTTACTATTTTTATAGGGTTAATATTTGCTTTGCTATTATCTCCTCCCGATTATCAGCAAAAAGAAACAGTAAGAATTATGTATATTCACGTTCCTTCTGCCTGGATGAGTTTGATGACTTATGGTTTTATTTTCCTTAGCAGTGTGTTTTTTTTGATATGGCGCTTTCCTCTCTTTCTTATATTGGCTAAAGAAAGTGTTCCTATAGGAATAATATTCACTTTTTCAGCTCTGATATCAGGGGCATTATGGGGAAAACCTACTTGGGGAACATATTGGGTGTGGGACGCAAGACTAACATCTTTTTTAATTTTATTTTTTATTTTTTTAGGGCTTAAGTTAATAAAAGATACTTTTTCTAATTCATCCAAAGGGAACTATACATTTGCTTATTTATCTTTAGTCGGCGGGTTTAACTTACCAATAATAAAGTTTTCAGTAGATTGGTGGAATACCTTGCATCAACCAGCCAGCATTATAAGAACAGGAGGTATTTCTGTAAGCAATGAAATGCTTGCGCCTTTATTTTTAATGGCATTAGGTTTATTCTTTCTTTTTATTTATATACTTTTAGTATCAGTTGAAATAAATATTAAAGAAAAAAGCTTAATCAATTTTAGAGATAGTTTAAAAAATAATTAAAATGATACAAAATATTTTAGATTTTATAAGTATGGATGGAAATGGATTTTACATTTGGATTTCATATTTTATTCCTTTAACCTTATTTTTTTCTTTGGTTCTTGTACGAAAAATAAAATTAAATAAAATACTTAAAAAAATAAAAAAAAATGAGTTATAAATTTAAACGTCTATATTTTTTAATAATTTTTGGTTCTGGTATTGCTTTGGCTATATTTTTTATACTTAAAGCTTTAGAGGAGAAAATAGTTTTTTTTTACTCGCCGTCTGAAATTCTTGTAAAAGAAATAGACCATACTCGCCTTATTCGTATAGGGGGTTTAGTTTTAGATGAAAGTATTAGTTATGAAAAAGATGGTCTAGTTGTTAGCTTTACTGTAACAGATAATAAAAATAACGTTCAAGTGAATTATAAGGGAATATTGCCGGATTTATTTAGAGAAGGGCAAGGAGTAGTAGCAGAAGGAAAAATAGATACGGATAACAAAATATTTTATGCAGAAAAAGTATTAGCTAAACATGATGAAAACTATATGCCACCAGAAGTAAAAAAAATAATAAGTGATTAAGATGTTATCTGAACTAGCACATATATTTTTGATAATATCTTTCTTGTTATTTTTTTTACAATTAGTTATTTCAGTAGATTATAATACTTTGAGTTTCAGATATTCTCTTTTTGAGCCTATAAAAAGACTAACATTTTTCTCTTTTATTTTAATTGTATTTTCTTTTTCTATTTTAATACTAAATTACGTGCAATCAGATTTCAGCATACTAAATGTTTATAACAATAGTCATACTAATAAACCTTTAATATATAAAATTTCAGGAAGCTGGGGAAATCACGAAGGATCCCTTTTGATGTGGTTATCTATCCTTTCCATATATGGACTGGTTTTTTTAAGTCTGATAAAAAAAGTTCCTAAAGAGTTTTCTTTTAAGGTTCTAGTAACATTAGCAATAGTGAATTTAGGATTTATAGGTTTTACTATATTTACATCAAACCCTTTTTTAAGGACTTTCCCAGTTCCTGATGAAGGACTAGGGCTAAATCCAGTTTTACAAGATCCTGGCTTAGCATTTCACCCACCCTTATTATATTTAGGATATGTTGGTCTAACAATTCCTTTTTCATATTCTATTGCTGCATTATTACAAGGAAAAGTTTCAGCATCCTGGGCAAAGTTGGTTAGGCCTTGGATATTAACTTCTTGGATATTCCTAACTTTAGGAATAACTTTGGGCTCTTGGTGGGCTTATTACGAATTAGGTTGGGGAGGATGGTGGTTTTGGGATCCTGTAGAAAATGTATCACTATTGCCTTGGCTTTTAACTACAGCGCTATTGCATTCAGTAAGGGTGACGGAAAAAAGAGATAGACTAAAAAGCTGGACTATTCTTTTGTGTATTCTATCTTTTTCATTAACCTTGCTAGGTACTTTCATTGTTAGATCGGGCTTATTAACATCTGTACATGCATTTGCGTCTGATCCAGCTAGAGGAATATTTATATTAAGTTTTTTAGTAATAATAACCGCAGGATCCTTGCTGTTATATGCAATAAAATTAGATAAATTAGAAGATAAAAAAAATATCTATTTAGCATCACGGGAAGGAGGTTTGCTATTAAATAATATTTTTTTATGTGCGTCTGCATCAACTATTTTATTAGGAACATTATGGCCATTAATAATTGAGGCTGTTTCTGGAAATGATATATCAGTTGGAGCACCTTATTTCAAAATAGTTTTTTTGCCTTTAATATTACCAGCTGTTTTTCTAAGCGGTATAAGTATTAATTTAAACTGGAAAAAAACTAATATAGAACATATCTATGAAAAGTTTTGGAAGTTTGTAGTGGTTTTAATTTTTATAATCTCAATTTATTATTTGATATATGGAGGTCCTTTAATAATTATCCTAGGAGTTTCTGCTTCTATTTGGCTATTTATATCTATTGTAAGTGATATTTTAAATAAACTTAATGATAAAAGCACATACTCTACAATTAAATTAAATAAGTTAAATAAAATTAGACTATCTTCTTATGGTATGTATTTAGCGCACTTGGGAGTTGGAATTCTTATCTTAGGAATTTCTCTTTCAGAAGGAATGAAAACTTATTATGAAGGAGTTAATGAAATAAAAAGCGAGATTCGAGTTTCTGATTATACAATAAAGTTTAATAATATAGAAAAACAAAAAAAAGAAAATTGGATTTCAGAAACTGGTGTATTTTTAGTAAAAAGTAAAGATAATGCTTTTGAGATGAAAGCAGAAAGAAGATTATATCTTGATACGGGTATGCCTTCAACTGAGGCAGCTATTAAGAGAAACCTTGCTAGTCATTTATACATTGTGATGGGGCAGGAGCAACCAACGGGATCTGGATATAGGGTTATAAGAATATATTATAATCCTAATATATTATTTATATGGCTAGGGGCAGTTATTATGGCACTAGGTGGGCTACTTTCTTTATTAGATGGTAGATTACATTCTCTTAAAAAATCAAAAAATTAATATTATGAAGCTTTTAAAATATACACCTTTAATTTTATTCTTTATAGTTTCAATTTTTTTATATAACAAAATTAAATTTCAAAAAGAATTAGAGCCAATAAGCTCTGCTTTAATCCAAAAAAACTTTCCTAAACTTGAAATGTATAGTTTTAAAAATAATCAGAATATTAATGAATATATAGAAAATAGGCCTGTAGTAATTAACATTTTTGCTTCATGGTGTGCGCCTTGCAGGATTGAGCATGAGGTACTTACAAATTTTTCAAAGGATTATGAAATAGTAGGGATAGCTTACAAAGATAGCGAGGAAAATATCAAAAAATTTTTAAAAGAGCTAGGGAATCCATATAAAAATATATTTTATGACTTTTCTGGAAAAGAGTCTATACACCTGGGGCTTTACGGTGTCCCAGAAACTTTTTTTGTTAACAAAGAAAATAAGGTCATATATAAGCATGTTGGCCCTATAAATAATGAAGATTTTCAAAATATAGCGCCAATGATTTTTAAATAGTTTATAATAACCTATGAAAATTTTTATTAAAATTTTGATTATATTCCAGCTATTAATTCCTAATTTTAGTTTATGTAACAATAATCTTCTACAAGAAAAAAAAATGAGGGAACTGGCAGCAGAACTTAGATGTGTAGTCTGTCAAAATCAATCATTATTGGAGTCTGACTCTGAAATAGCAAAAGACTTGAAAGAATTAATTTTAACAATGTATTTAGAGGGAAAAAGCAAAGATGATATAAAATCATTTTTAGTTGATAGATATGGAGAATTTATTTTATTTAAACCTAAACTTAATAAGAGCAATTTGATTTTATGGCTAGCTCCTATATTATCTTTGTTTATTATTGGGCTTTTGGCATATAGAAATCTTAGTATTAAAAAAAGAAGAAATTGACAAGTTACTTAATAATCATTTTTTTTATAATATCAATTATTATGTATTGTAGTTTTAATGCTTTTGTGCGATCTAATTTAGATTTAGCTTCAAATAGAATTTGGTTTAAATTAATGCTTACGATAGTTATTCTTTCATTTTCATCAACTTTTTTTTATTTTAAATTATCAAATTTTTGGATAGGAGAGTCCATGTTAGATAAATTTGGACTCAAAACTAATATATTAAATCAAGAAGCAAATAAAATTGCTGTTATTGAAAAGTTTATGGAGGACCTAAAACAAGAAATTATTAAGGACCCTAACAATTTAGAAGTTATATTGAAACTGGCTGAAACTAAGTTTCTTTTAGGCTACCTAGAAGATGCTTTAAAATTATACAAAAGGGCTAGAAATATTTCTCCTTCCAATGTAGAAGTTTTAAAAGCAGAAACACAAATAAGAGTAATAATTGAAAAAGATAATCATACAGAGGAAACTCTAGAATTATTAAATAATATTTTATTAGTAGAACCTAATAACCTTTTAGCACTATATGTTTTAGGCAATAATGAGTATGAAAAAAAAAACTTTTTAAAAGCTAAGCAAATGTTTAAAGTCCTCAAAGGACTATTAAAACATAATAGTCAGGAGTATAATGAAGTTAAGAATAAGCTTTTAGAAATGGAAAGAGTAAATGAAAAATATAATTAAAAGTATTTCTGTTGTAATTCCTGTTTTTAATGAGGAAAGTAATATAATTGAACTATTAGAGGAATTAAAATTAAAACTTAATAATAAAATTAAATATGAAGTTTTGGTTGTAGATGATGGGTCTACAGACAAAACAGCTGAAATTGTAAGAAAAAAAATAAAATTGTATCACAACCTAAAACTAATTCTTCATGAGAGAAATTATGGTCAAAGTACTAGCCTGCTTACCGGAATTACTAATGCTAAACATGACTATATAGTTACCATTGATGGAGACGGCCAAAATGATCCTTCAGATATACTAAATTTATTAAAAAAATATGATAGCAATACCCCTTTTTTTTTAGTGATAGGGGATAGAAAAAAAAGAAATGACAAATTTTCAAGAATAATTGCATCAAGGTTGGCTTTTCTAATTAGGAATATTATTTTGAAAGACAAAGTTCCAGATACAGGGTGTGCTTTAAAAGTATTTAAAAAAAGTGACTTTTTATTCGTTCCTTTTTTTAATCATATTCATAGATTTTTACCTTTTATTTTTTCAACTATGGGAGGAAAGATAATATCTGTTAAAGTAAGCCATAGAGAAAGAACTAGCGGAGTTTCAAAGTATTCAAATTATCAGAGAGCATTGGTAGGGATTTATGATTTATTTGGAGTAATTTGGTTGAGAAAAAGAACACATTCTTCTATCTTAATAAGAAAAATTTATAGCTCTACACACAAAAATTAAAGGAGAAAATATGGAAATTAGTTTATCTTGGCTTATAGTAGGGTTTTTGGGACAACTTTTTTTTTCAGCTAGATTTATTGTTCAATGGATTTATAGTGAAATTAATAAAAAAAGTATTATCCCATTAGCTTTTTGGTTTTTTAGCATACTAGGAGGTATAACTTTGCTAGCTTATGCAATTCATAGAAAAGACCCTGTTTTTATATTAGGGCAGTCTGCAGGATTATTAATTTATGCAAGAAATCTTTATTTCATTAATAAGCAAACTAAAATTAAGGTTTCTAAAAGTAAAATTAAAAATAATTTAATAGATTTTCTTAAAAAAACTAAAAAATTAATATTCACTAAATAGAAAATTTGTTATCTCCAATTGTTTAATAAGTATAAATTATAATATTTAATTTTTTTTCTACTTTTGAAAGTTAAAGATTTAATTAGTTGATGAGAGTCACTTCTGTTTATCATTTCTGGAGTAGGAGCTGTTCTTGTGAGAAACAACAAATTATATCCAACTAGATTATTTACATTAGTAGTAAGTTCATAATGATCGTCAATTTTTGTGTCTCCATTCCATTTTGCCCTTTTACCTTTAAATTCTTGCAAATAATAAAGCATTAATGCGAAGTCCTCTCTATCATCTGACATAAAGGCAATATTATTTAAATGAATAATCTCATTGCTAATCTTTTTTGCTAAAGGCTTAGCATATCTTTGCTTAGCAAAAGGATCAAATTCATTATTTACCTTTCCTATAAAAATTAATGTGATTACTACCACGCTAAGTACTATTTGAGAGAAAAGCGCATAGATTTTTTTAGATATATTTTCTTTTTCATTTAAAATCTTTGCTAATAATATACAGCCAAAAGGGTATCCAACAACTGCCCAATTTGCATTTGCCCTAGAGAAAAAAGCAATGAAAGATACTATTACTAAAGGTGTCATAAAAAATATAAACAATATTTTCTTTTCTTCATCTAAAGCTTTAATATTTATAGAATTACCTAAGATCGAATACAAAGGATAAATTCCAAAAACAATAAATTGGCTTAAAAAAAATAATAAGAGCTCTTTTGCATTAAAATTAATTTTTTGGAAGTTTGCATTATCGGCAGTATGATTAAATGTTACAAAGCCATTATTATAATTCCAATAAAGATGAGGTAATATTAAAATTAAAAAAGAGAAAATAAATAATAATCCTCCTATATTATAAAATTTCTTTCTAACTTTTATATAAAGAAAACTTGTTATTACTAATGATATAAATAGATAAAACATAGCGTACTTGCTTAGAGTGCCTAGTCCGAAAATTAAACCTAAAAGTATTAAAAAAATATAAGAAGTATTTCTATCTTTATAAATTTTTAAAAAAAGATAACTAAATATTGAAGAAAAAAAAATTAAAGGAACATCGGTAGTGCTTATTAATGAGGAAAAGGTTATGCCTGGTATCAAGGTAAAAACGAGAGCTGAGAATCCGGCTAAAAAATTATTTTGACTAATAAGCTTTGTAGATAGAAATACAAATATAGAGGAAAGAAAATATAGAATTGGAGTAGATATTCTAATACAAAATTCTGATTCTCCGCAAAAAGAGGTATTTAATCTTATAAGCCACGCTAGCATAGGAGGCTTTGAAAAATATCCCCAATCAAGTTTTTGAGACCATCCCCAGTATTGAGCTTCATCAAAATGCAACGGAATATCTAATATATAACTACTGTAAATTCTTAGAATTAGAATTATGAAGAGAAATGAAAAAACACGATTAATAGAAAAAATATTATATTTTGAATACGAAAACATTCATTAATTAATTTTTGTCTAGTACCGTATCCCAATATAAAAAATCATTCCATGTATGATGCAAATAGTTAGGAGGAAATAGTTTTCCAGCTTCCTTTAAATCGTACTGTGTAGGTTTTTTAGGGTTTTTAACCAAATTCATTCTGGCTTCTTTACAAGAGAAGCTTCCTTTTTTATTATTACACTTAAAACATGCTGAAACTACATTTTCCCAATTGGATAGCCCCCCCTTGGATCTTGAAATAACATGGTCAAATGTTAAGTCTGAAGCTTTAAATTTAATGTTACAATATTGGCATCTAAAACCGTCTCTTAAAAAAAGGTTAAACCTGGTAAAGGGAATATTTTTTTTAATTGGAATGAATTTTTTAAGTGAAATTACACTAGGAAGCTTCATAGAAAAAGAAGTTGAACTAATAGATATATCATATTCNGCCACGATATTAACTCTTTCAAGAAAAACNGCTTTAATTGTNTCTTGCCAACCCCATAAAGATAGAGGAAAATANCTTAATGGCTGATAATCAGCATTTAAAACTAAACAAGGACTACTATTTAAACTTCCACTCACTTAAATCTTCTCTTTANTAAGGATTTTACAAGACTATTACAAATACATCAAAGTCTTTTTTTAATAAAATCACATCCTAATATTAAACCGTCCTCATTTATTGAATGCTCTAAATCACTGTAAGATTTAGTTTGTATAGTATTACACATATTGCCCAACTTTTTTTTTGCTTCTTCCATTTTTATTATTGGAACCACAGAATCTAGCTCTCCATGAATTAATAATATGTCATTTTTAATAATATTTTCTGGCAACTCCCCATCTAAAAATGCTCCAGAATACCCTATTATACCTTTGCATTTTTTTCTAATCGAAGTAAATAAAGAAAGCATAGTTCCTTGACTAAAACCTACTAAAAAAAAATCTTCTTTTCCTAGATTATAATTACTTAGTTGAGAATTTATATATTCATTTAAAAGTATATATGCTTTTTCAAGGCCCTTACTAATTTCTTTTTTATCTTCTGTAAAAATATTAAACCATTGCTTACCACTTGGGTTTTCTGAACATACTTCCGGTCCATCTGGTGCAAAAAAGGAAATATTATTTAATTCATTTTCCCAATGATGTGATATTTGAATCAAATCATTTCCATCTGAGCCCCAACCATGTAGAAAAAAAACTAAATTTTTGGTTAGGTTTTTAGATTGATTAACTGGCCCTAATAATTTTTCTTGCATATTCATATTATATTTTTACATTTACAATTATAATACATAATTTATATTTTAAAGCATGGAAATAATTTTAAATTACGGTATTGTATTTTTTTCTATAGCAGTTTTTATAGTTTTGACACTAGGAGTTTTTGCTATGGCTCGAGGAGACTCTTTTAATAAAAACTGGTCTCAAAAGTTAATGAGAATGAGAGTTTTATTTCAGGCTGTTGCTATTCTTTTAATAGTTATCATATTTGGGTTTTGGAGCTCATAGTTAAATTTATTTAACTTTACTTGTAAAAAATACATATATATAAATAAATAGATATATGTAGATTAAAATATTATATAATGTAATAAAATTTATAATTAGGATATTTATGAAAGCTTTAGTAGCAGTAAAAAGGGTAATAGACTACAATGTGAAAGTAAGAGTCAAAACAGATGAGTCTGGTGTAGAAAAAGATAATGTGAAGATGTCAATAAACCCCTTTGACGAAATTGCGATTGAAGAGGCTGTGAGGCTTAAAGAAAAAAATATATTAGATGAAGTAGTTGTTGTATCAATAGGAGACAATTCTGTAAAAGAAACCATACGATCAGCTTTAGCAATAGGTGGAGATAGAGGAATACATGTAATGGCTAACATTGATTTGGAGCCATTAGGAGTTGCTAAGATATTAGCAGAGTTTTGTAAAAGAGAACAAGTTGACGTTGCTTTTTTAGGAAAGCAAGCTATAGATGATGACTTCAATCAAACAGGTCAGAAACTGGCAGCTCTATTAAATTGGCCGCAAGCTACTTTTGCATCCAGGGTGATTATTAAGGAAAAGAAAGCTTTAGTTACTAGAGAAGTAGATGGAGGATTAGAAACATTGGAGGCTAATTTGCCAGTAGTAATTACCTCAGATCTCAGATTAAATGAACCTAGATACGCTTCTTTGCCTAATATAATGAAAGCAAAGAAGAAGGAAATTTTAGAAGTTTCTGCTGATGAATTAAATATTGATTATAAACCACGTCTAAAAATTGTTAAAGTTTCAAGTCCAAAAGAAAGAGGTGGAAATGTTACAATGTTACCTGATGTAGAAGAACTTATTAAAACTTTAAGAGAAAAAGAGGGATTGATATAATGAGATGTCTTTTAATTCTAGAACTAGAAAATGGAAAGCCTAGCAGATCTAGCTTAGCAACAGTAACAGCTTCCAAAAAACTTGCTGAGGATATTGATATTCTTATACTTGATACTGAAGTAAATGACGATGTGTTGAATTCAATAGATGCTGAAAATGTTTATCATTTTTCAGCAAGTCCAAAAAACTTATTGGCTGAAGAGATTGTAAAAATTTTAGAAACGCTTTCTATTAAATATGATTTTATTTTATCTCCATCTGGAACTTTTTCTAAAAACTTTATGCCTAGACTAGCTGCCAATTTAGATAAACAAATGATATCTGATGTAACAAATATTCATGATAAAAACACTTTTGATAGACCAATTTATGCTGGTAACGCAATAGCTACAATCAGATCTGATGAAAAAATTAAACTTATTACTATTAGATCTACTGCTTTTGAGCCATATTCCAATGAAAATAGTAATAAAAACGCTAAGCTTATTTCTTTAAATCTTCCTGAAGAAGCAAAGTTTAATAAATTTGTTAGTAAAGAAGAGTCAAAGAGCGAAAGACCTGAACTATCGTCTGCTAGAATAGTTGTTTCTGGAGGTAGAGGAATAGGCTCAACTGAAAATTTTAAAATAGTAGAAAGTCTTGCTGATAAACTTGGTGCAGCAGTAGGTGCAAGCAGAGCAGCAGTAGATGCGGGATATATATCAAATGATTATCAAGTAGGACAAACAGGTAAAGTAGTAGCACCTGAGTTATACATTGCTATTGGAATTTCAGGAGCAATACAGCATTTGGCAGGAATGAAAGACAGCAAAGTAATTGTGGCGATAAATAAAGATGAAGACGCACCAATTTTTCAAGTAGCTGATTATGGATTAGTTGGTGATTTATTTAGTACTATTCCAGAAATTACTAAATTAATTTAGAGGTTATTTTGCATTTTATTGGCATTGATTTAGAAGGTGTATTGGTTCCAGAGATATGGCAAACTTTAGCAAAAAAAATAAATATTAAAGAACTAGAACTCACAACTAAAGATATTCCTAACTATCAGAATTTAATGAAGAACAGAATAAAAGTTCTTAAAAGAGAAAATATCAAAGCAAAAGAACTGTTTGAAATAGCTAAGAATATTAATCCTTATAAAGGAGCAGAGAAATTTTTATCAGAGATACGAAAGAATCATCAAGTAATTATTTTATCAGATACTTTTTTTAATTTGTCTCGTCCAATATTCAAAAAATTAAATTTTCCTACAG
>PAZF01000005.1 GCA_002715505.1 Candidatus Pelagibacterales bacterium | reverse complement strand
TTTAGCAGTTTCTGTTTCTGCTGATTTTTCCTCTTTAGCAGTTTCTACTTCTGCTGGTTTTTCCTCTTTAGCAGTTTCTGTTTCTGCTGATTTTTCCTCTTTAGCAGTTTCTACTTCTGCTGATTTTTCTTCTTTAGCAGTTTCTACTTCTGCTGGTTTTTCCTCTTTAGCAGTTTCTATTTCTGCTGGTTTTTCCTCTTTAGCAGTTTCTGTTTCTGTTGATTCTTTTTCCTCTGTTGGTTTTGTATCTAAAACTTCTACAATTTTAGCTAAGCCCTCTTTTTCGAGTTTATCGGCATCTGTTTTGTTTACATCTATTACAACATTTTCTGGAAATCTTACCCCATTAACAATTCCTGACTTAAGCATTTCAACTCTCACCCATGTTTCTTCTTTATCTTGTGATGGCTTTTTAATTTCTTCTAATTTTTTATTGGGGTTGATATCTTTTAAATTTGATCTTTTAGTATTAATATTAGGTTTAGTATTTTTTTGATATTCTTTTTTTGTATGCTCTCTTAAAACATGAACTCTAGCAGATAAGGCAGCAAGTCTGTTAATATTATTAGTTTCACTAATTAGTATTTCATTAACTATTTCTGAGACTTCTTTAAGGGACTTTCCACTTACCCTTTCTAATAAGGCATCTCTCATCTTTAGTATTTCTGGTGCTAAGTTCATTATAACTCCTATTTTATATAAGTATCATTTTGGCATTGTATTTGCAAATTACGAACCAAAAATAAAATTATTTTTAATTATGCAAGGTATAAAACAAAATTTAAAAATGCTAGGTGCGGCTCTAAGTTTGAGAGCAAAAAGAAACGAAATATTAGCTTCTAATATTGCCAACTCTGCTACTCCACATTATAAGGCTAGAGATATTGATTTTGAAACTGAAATTAAAAAATATCAAAGCAGTGGACCAATAAAAGTTACTAACGACAAACATATACCGGTAATGAGACCTGCATCACCAGGAGCAGTACAATATAGAAAAAATATAAATCCTAGCCTAGATGGTAATACAGTAGAACTTGCAGTTGAGCAACTTGAATTTGCTCAAAATTCTATGAAATATCAAAGTACATTATCTTTTTTAAATGGAAAAATAAATACTTTAATGTCTGCGATAAAGGGGGAATAAAATTATGGGAATTAAAAATGTATACGATGTAGCAGCCAGAGCAATGTCTGCACAAATCGTTAGAATGAATGCTATAGCATCTAACTTAGCCAATGCTAATAATGTATCTGGTAATAAAGATGATGTTTATCAACCACTAAGGCCTGTTTTTAAAACTATTTACTCTGACGAGCTAAAACAAACAGGACTTTCTACTGTAGAAGCTATTAGAGTTGAGAGATTAAATAGAGAACCTATTAAAACTTATCAACCTAACCATCCAGCTGCTGATGAAGATGGGTATATATTTAAGGCTGCTGTAGATATGGATGAAGAAATGGTAGAAATGTTAGAAACACAAAGACAATATACTAACAATATTGAGGTTTTAAATACAATTAGAAATTTAACAATGAGAACATTAAATATAGGAAAGTAAAGGTAACATATGACTGAAATAAATAAGGCTTCTCAACAATCTTTGCAGAGAATATTAGATAAATTAGGAGTAAAGTCTACAGAGGATAAAAAGGTAGCAGAAAATAAATCAACGTTAGGGCAAGAAGATTTTTTGAAGTTAATGACTACGCAATTGCAAAATCAAGATCCTTTTGCTCCTATGGAAAATGGTGATTTTATTGCCCAGATGGCACAATTTTCTACTGTGACAGGTATTACTGATATGGGCAATCAAATGAAAGCACTTAATGATAAACTAGACGGTTTTAGAATAGCTACTGCTTCTCAGTATTTAGGCCACTCAGTATTAGTTCCTGGAAGTGTGGTAAGACCTAATGGTAACGATAATATTGAAGGTGTGATTGATGTTCCTAATGCTACTACAAAATTACAAGTATTTTTTCAAAAGGAAAATGGAGAAATAATAGAACAGCTAGACTTAGGAGGACAAAGTAGAGGTTTAGTAGGTTTCTCTTGGGAAAATATACCTGATGATATTAAAAAAAATAATCAAAAAATATTTATCTCAGCTTTTTTAGGAGATAACCCAGATCAAGCTTTATCTACATCAGTATTTTCGAAAGTATTAGGAACATCTACTGAAAATAATGAAATAAAATTAGATGTTGATGGATATGGCCTAATTGATGCAAGTAAAGCAGTTAGGTTTAGGAATTAAAATTTAAACAGGAGAAAGAAATATGTCGTTTTACACAGCGTTAACAGGTCTTAATGGTTCACAAGCAGATATAGCTGCAACTTCAAACAATATTGCGAACGTTGCTACTACTGGATATAAGAGGTCAAGGGCTGAATTTGGTGATATATTCGCTACATCTCCTTTACAAAATTCATCTTCATCAATTGGTTCTGGTACGATTTTAAAAGGTATTAAACAACAGTTTACGCAAGGAAACATAGCATCATCTCTAAACGCACTAGATTTAGCTATATCTGGGCAAGGTTTTTTTGCACTTAAACCGTCAGCTACTTCTAACCAAACAGTTTTTACTAGAAATGGAGCATTTAGTGTAAATAATGATAGATTTATAGTTGACTCTTCAGGTCAGTTTGTTTTGGCTCTTCCAGTTAGTGCTGATGGATCTGTGGAAGGTAGTACTATTGCAGATGCTAAGGCTTTAAAGTTAGCACTTGAGTCAGGTGAAGCAAAAGCTACAGAAAATATGCAATTGGCTGTAAACCTAAATTCATCTTCACAAGTTTTTGAGAATTATGATAATGCTACTTTTAGACAAGATGATCCAAGCACTTATACCGCTTCTACATCGATAACAATTTTTGATAACTTAGGAAAGCCTGTTATTGCGACAGTTTATTTTATTAAAACACAGGTTGCATCTGGAGATAATAACACACACAAATACCAAACAGTCTTTGTAGTTGATGGAAATGTAATTGAACCAGCTTTGTCTGAAGCATTAGATACTACTAGTGGAGAGGCTTTATATATTGATAGATTTGGACAGCTAGTAAAAGAGTCAGAAGTACCAAAGATAGCTGTTAAGTCAATAAGCAGTCCTCTTTATTACTTAGATGACTTAGATGCACCATTAGCATCATCAGCTGCTTCTGTTACAGGAACATCAGTAGAAGGAGCATTTGAAGAAGTAGGAGATACTATTACCATTGTTACTGACCCGCTTCAATATAATTCAACTTATGAAGCAAATAGTCAAAATACAAAAACTTTTTGGGGTAAAGACTTTTTAACAGTTAGAGTAGATGATGAGGGAGGAGATAAAGCTTTTACAAGCGTAGATATTAGACCTGGGTCATATACTGCAGAAACATTGGCAGCAGAAGCACAACGAGCAATTAATAATGCTTTAAGTGATGATAAAAAAATATCTCTTGATCCTACAAAAGATGGAACTTTTTCAATTAAGTTTAACCAAATTAATGCTGACGACGAAGTAGTAGCATTGGATCCAATTTCTGTAAATTTACTAACAGATACTTTTGTTACTAGTAGTTTGTTTACATCTGGAATTGCAAATGAAGCAACTCCTAATATGAGCAGAGATGAGTTTTTGGCGCATGCACAATTAAGAATTAACGATGCTTTAAATAGAAAAGCAGTTAGTGCAGATGAAGCAACCGTTGCAGCTTCAACTTTGGGTGTTAATACAAAATTATTTGCAAGAACTGTTGGCTCTGCAATGTCTTCTATTCATACTAACTCAGAAGTATTTTCTTTTGATTACTATAAAAATGCTTCTGACCCAACTACTGTAGATACAGAAAATGATTTAAATAAAAAATACTTAGCATATTCTTATTATAATAGTTCACCATCTTTGAAAGTATTTAATAACAAACTTGGAACTGCAAAGAATTCTTCCGGATATACTGTAGTTAATGACTCTTCAGGACTTAAAGTTTACTTGAACTCTAGTGACTGCGCTAGCTTAAATGTTAATGATAATACTACTTGGCCTTCAAAAGTTATGATAGTAGGAAGATTTACTGATACTTCTGGAACTAACAACACATCATTTGGAGAAGCTAAATTAGATGGAAGAGAATTTACTGTTTCAAGTGTAAAAGCAGAAAGTAATGGACAAAAATATTTACTTTTATCAACTACGGATACTGATACAGTAAATATTTCAGATACTGATGTGCAAATTTTTCATACTGAGGCAACAGATGTTGAGGCATTTTTTGAAGGAGGAACAAACGTTTTTGATGGTTCTACTTCAAATTTTAGCAGTAGCAAGGTTGTGCTAAGAGAAACTTTTAAACATTCTTATAAAAATACTGATGTTGCATTAGAAAGTAGAGGTTACAATGGTGGACCTGCTGCAGTAGTTACTTCATCATCTGCAATATCATCAAGTAATACAATAAGTATAAATGTAGATGGTGCTGGTGCTCAAACGGTTGCTTTAGCAATCGCAGGTTCTTTGGATAATGCTGGAATTGCTAAAGATATTGAGGATGATATTAATACCGCTTTAGGAAGCGATAAGGTTACAGTTGAATGGACTGGAACAAATTATAAATTTATGTCTAATTTAGGTACTTCTAGTGGATCAGTTGCCATAGCATCTCCTGGTGCTAATCTTGCTTCACTTAACTTAACAGGTAAGGGCTGGATAGGAGGAGAAACAAGTGCGGTTACAAGCAGTACTTCTACTGCTTATGGTCAGACCTTTACTGTGCCCGCATCTCAAACAATTTCTTTGAAAGTTGGTGGTACAGCTAATGCTGCTAATATAAATATTACTGCAGGTAGTTATACAAATGCTTCTTTGGCAACACACTTAACAACTCAAATAAATAATGACTCTGCTCTTTCAGGTGTAACAGTAGTATGGACAGGTGAAGCTTATGCGATTACTCACGCCTCTGCAGCAATAACTGAAGTTGTTGTTACAGATGACTTAGATGCTCATATGAAACTAAGTTTATTATCAGGTGGAAAAGCTTTAGATGGAGCCGCAGACAATGATGGATTTTCAATTTTTTCTAATTTTAAAACCGTTCTTAAGGGTAATGCAACAACAGGAGAGGGTAATTTATTTAAGCTTGGTTTAGCAGGAACTTCTACTCTTGCTTCTTACAGTGAACATGATATTGGCTCTCAAGGTTATTCAACGGCAACAACTACCACAGATTGGGTAAATGAAAAGAAGCCACCGGTTAAAATCGCTTATGACGTAGAAAATCAGCAATTTACATTTGAGGGTGATGGATCAATCATTGGACCAAGTCAATCAAGTAAGTTTTTTTCTTTTTCAGTATTCGGGCCTTCTACTACTACTAATAGTATAGGTTTAAAATCCTCAGCAAATGCACCTACTTCTCTAGTAGGAGGAGGAGAAAAGTTAAGCACTGAGCCTGTAATATTTAAAGGTACTAACGTCTCAACTAACCAAGCTTATGGAGTAACAGTATCATATAACTCAAACTTAAATAGATTTACCATTAATAGTGCCACTACAGGTGAAAAAATATTAGCAGATGGAGCAGTTGGTGTTACAGAAACTACAACTGCGTCTAACATTGAAATAGGAAGATTAGCTATTACTAGTGGAGTAGCAACTGCTAATGAAGGCGGTTTTGGAGGAACAAATGCTCTTTTTGGTCTTGGTACAACTACTGCTGTAAACGTTACTGCATCCGGCACTGCAAGAGGTTTGGCTTCTCAACCAGCTGTATTAAGTGGAAAAACTTCTAATGAAGATTTATCTAAGGAGTTTTTTCTTTCAGCAACATCACAAGAAAATGTATTTTTGATGAATGTAGATGGAGTAAGTTCTCCAGTAAGAGTTCCAGAAGGAACTTATACAGGATCAACTTTAGCTGCAGCATTACAATTGAGAATTAATCAAATGGAAAGTACTACAGGAAAAACCGTTAACGGTGTTAAAGTAGCCTATGATTTGGCAAATAATAGATTAACTTTTACTACAGGGACAACTGGACCTAAAAGTCAAATGTTTGTATCTGGTGCAGCAAGATTAGGTTTAGATGATTTGGATGTTGCGGCTGGTTCTACTCCTGTGATATTTGATTTACCAAGCTCTGCAGCTACAATTGACGGAAAGAACGCATATGTTAATTCAAGTACAGAAATTGTAACAGTTGCTCCAGAGGATATGTTTGATCCTAATGATGCAACAGTTAAGGCATATACAAGGGTATTTCTAAAGCCAGGAGAATTAACTTTTGATACCAAAGGATTGTTAGTGAGCCCTACACAAAAGGTAGAATATAAAGGAGATTTTCCAGCAGATATTGATACAGGAAAAGATGCTCTTTCTATTGACCTTGATTTGAGTTTTGCAGATTCAACACAGCTAGCATCACCATTTTCTGTTACATCTGTTTCTCAGGATGGACAGACAGTAGGAAGATTAGATGGTTTAGATATTGATGCATCTGGGCTTGTTAGAGCTAACTATACTAATGGTGATAACGTTGCTTTAGGAAGATTGGTTATCTCAAATTTTAATAACCAAAATGGACTTAAACAGATCGGTAATGCAACATACGTTGAAACCTCAGTTTCAGGTACTGCTATTGTTGGTGAGGCTGGAGCCGATGGATTTGGAACAATATTATCTGGTTCTCTAGAGCGTTCTAATGTTGATATTACTGAGGAATTAGTGAGTTTGATTACAGCCCAGAGAAACTTTCAGGCAAATGCAAAGTCAATAGAAACTAACTCTACTATTACGCAGGCTATTATTAATATTAGAAGTTAGTAAGGTTTTTTGAAAAAGGATAAGTTATGGATAGAATGATACACACGGCTTTAAATAGCCTTAAGATGATATTACAGAACCAGCAAATAACTTCTCAAAATATTTCAAATGCTTCAGTAGTAGGGTACAGGAAAGATTCTAATTCAGAATTTGGATCAGCTTATTTAAATGGAGAAGATCAGTTAAATTCAAGAGTTTTTGCGACTAGACAAATAGGTGCATTTTCTAATCAGCAAGGTGAGTTAGAGTCAACTGAAAACCCATTAGATGTTGCTATAAAAGGAAATGGTTTTTTTATAATACAACCAAAAGAAGGAGATATAGCATTATCTAGAAGAGGAGATTTTTCATTAAATCAAGAAGGACAATTAAAAGATGGAGACGGTAATTTAGTTTTAGGAAATGATCTTCAACCTATACTTATACCAGCTTTTAGAAGAATTGAAATTTCCTCCGAAGGTGAAATAAGGATCAATCCTCTAGAGGCACCATTAGATGCCCCATTACAATTAATTGCTACTCTAGGTTCTAATACAGGGGAAGAACTAGATTTAGAAAAAGGACCTGATGGGATTATCAGACCAAAGGCTGAACTAGATGATCAAGGACAGGAAAATATACCTGGAATAGAAGCCACTGGAAACGTTTCAATGGTGAATAAATTTTTAGAAAAATCTAATGTAAATCCCATAGAAGAATTAATAATGACATTAGAGCATCAAAGAAATTATGAGACTCATGTGAAGTTTATTGATCTTGCAAAGCAGATGGACGAAGGCGGAGCAAGCTTAATGAGAGTACCTGATTAAAATAATCTTAAAATAACTAAATTAAAAAATAATTGCTGAACCATTGGCATAGTCTTTGCAGAATATTAAATAAATATTCTAGGAGGTAAACCTTATGGGTACAAATTCAATGCATGTAGCAAAAACTGGCTTAAATGCCCAGCAAAGAAGAATGCAAGTTATTGCTAATAATTTAGCGAATGTTAATACAACAGGCTTTAAAAGAGAAAGAGTAAATTTTGAAACACTTTTATATCAAGTATTAAGAAGTAGTGGAGAGCAAACTTCAGCGGATACCAATCTTACATCTGCTTTTTCAGTAGGTACTGGAGTAAGAATTGTAAATGCTGATAAATTATTTAGCCAAGGTAGTATTGTATCAACTGATAATGCTTTAGATTTAGCAATAGATGGGAGTGGTTTTTTTCAGGTTTTACTTCCTGATGGACGAATAGGCTTTACAAGAAATGGTACATTTTCAAGAAATAATGAAGGAGCCTTAACTACTTCTAGTGGTTTTGTTATTCAGCCGGAAATAGTTATCCCTGAAGACGCTCAAGAAATAAACGTGTCTTCAGACGGTGTAGTATCAGTCCAACTACCAGGTGCTGTTGAGCAAGAAGAAGTAGGACAGGTAGAACTAGCAGAATTTCAAAATAGAAATGGTTTACAGTCTATAGGAGAAAGCTTTTTTGTTGAGACACCAGCAAGTGGTGAGCCAATTGTAGCAAATCCTCTTGAAGGAAGTTTTGGTAAGCTTGTTCAAGGTGCATTAGAAAGTTCTAATGTTAGTGTAGTAAAAGAATTAGTTGATATGATTGAGACACAAAGAGCTTATGAAGTAAACTCAAAAGCTATTTCTTCTGTGGATGAAATGCTAAGATTTATTTCAAATAATTTGTAGGATATTAAAATGAAGATTTCAATTTTCATATTATCTATCTCCTTTTTTTTAGCTGGATGTTCTACATATGTAGAGAATAAAAAAGCTGAAGAATTTATCCCAATACATCAAGAAATATCTTTTTCAGAAGAAGACAATACTATTGATGGATCTATATATAATCAAAAGAGTTCTGGCTTCTTTGCCAGCGATAGAAGAGCAAAAAATGTTGGAGATATATTAACTATAACATTAAACGAGTCTTTAAGTGCAAGCAAATCTACTACAAATACTACTTCTAAGGCAGATACTTTTGGAGTTACTTTGCCTCCTCTTTTTTCAAATGGAGCGGCTACCAAGTCTGTTGCTAATCAATTAGATAACAAGCTGGGTTTAGGTAATGGCGGAGTTGAAAGTAGCGATTTTGCTGCAGGCGCAAATCAGTCATTTTCAGGAGCAGGAACAGCAGCTCAATCCAACACATTGTCTGGAAGTATGACTGTAACTGTTGTTAGGGTATATCCTAATGGAAATTTAGAAATAAAGGGTCAAAAAAAATTGGTTCTTAATGACGGTAGTGAATATTTAAGATTAAGTGGAATTATAAGACCTGAGGATATTTCAGCTAATAATACTATATCATCTTCAAATATTGCAGATGCAAAAATTACTTACACAAATTCTGGAGTTTATGCAACTTCTACAAAACCAGGTTGGTTAAGTAAAATATTTAGAGATATAACTCCATTTTAGTGAGGTAATTTTGTATAAGAAAACTATATTTTTAATTTTTATTTTTAGTCTATTTGGACAATTTTTATTTGCGGATAGATTAAAAGATTTAGTTTCAATTGCAGGGATAAGAACCAACCAATTACTAGGTTACGGTATAGTTATAGGATTAAACGGCACAGGCGATAGTACTACTAATTTAACATTACAGAGCATACAATCTTTAATATCCCAATTTGATATAGTAGTAAGTACTTCAGACTTGACTGCAAAAAATGCAGCTGCTGTAATGGTGACTGCTGATTTACCTGCTTTTTCTAAGCCAGGACAAACCCTAGATGTAACTGTTTCTGCAATAGGAAAAGCAAAGTCTTTAAGAGGAGGAACATTGCTGATGACTCCTTTAAAAGGAGCAGATGGAGAACTTTATGCAATAGCCCAAGGTAATCTTGCAGTTGGAGGTTTAGGAGTAGAAGGAGCAGATGGCTCTAGTGTTTCCGTTAATATTCCAACAGTTGGTCGAATACCAAAAGGAGCTACAGTCGAAAAAATGGTAGAGTCTCCTTTCATTAGATCTAATAATTTAGTATTAAATTTACATCAAGGAGATTTTAGTACAGCAAATATTATCTCTGAAAAAATAAATGAAATTTTTGGACCAGAAGTTGCCATTCCGCTAGATGCTACCTCTATTAAGGTTAGGTCTCCTGAAGATCCTGCTCAAAAAGTATCTTTTGTAAGTTTATTAGAAAATATTGAAGTTGAACCAGCTAGACCTAAAGCAAAGGTAGTAGTAAATGCTAGAACTGGAACAATAGTAATTGGTGGAGATGTTAAAGTTACTCCCACAGCAGTTACTCATGGAAAGCTTACGGTAAGCATTCAAGAAGATACTGCAGTCGTAAGCGAAGCTCAAGGTGCAATGCAAAATGCAAATTCTACTGTTGCTGGAACAGCAGCGACTACTGCTGCAGATACGCAAATAGGTATAGAGGAAGAAAATGCAAGGGCATTTGTTTTTGATACAGGTACATCACTTACAGAAATAGTAGATGCTATTAATAATGTAGGAGCGAGTGCTGCAGACTTAGTAGCTATCTTAGAAGCGCTTAGAGAGGCAGGTTCTTTAAGAGCTGAATTAATAATTATTTAAGGTAAATAAAGTGGAAGGTATTGCAAACTTAACAAAAAAATATGATTTAAATTTACTTCTTAATGGTAATAAAGATAAAGTTAAAGATATAGACAAAGATCTTAAAGAAGTTGCTGAAGAATTTGAGTCTTTATTTTTAAATGAAATTCTTAAAAGAGCAAATTCTGCTAAGCTTGCTAAGTCTATACTTTCTAACGATGAGCAAGAAACTTATACTTCATTGCTTAATCAAGAAAGAGCAAAAGCTATAGCAAAAAGTCAAAGCTTTGGAATTGCAGAGGCTCTGGTAAATCAGTTTTCTTCACAATCTAAAAAACTTAATAAGTCCTCAAATAAAATAATTACTGAAAAATAAAATGGGAAGTTTATTTGAAATAGCTAAAAGTGGAATACAAGCTTATAGACAAGCTTTAGCAGTAACAGGTCAAAATATTGCAAATGTAAATACTGAAGGTTATTCGAAAAGAGATGTTGCTCTAGAGGAAATTGGAGGTGTGCAAGGAGGAGTTACAGATGTATCAGATCAGTCAGGATTGGGTGTTCGTGTAGATGAAATAAGAAGGTCTTTTAATGAGTATATAAGCGAAAGATTAAGGTCTGCACAATCTTCCTATGAACAAATAAATCAATTTTCAAGTGAAGTTAATATTTTAGAAAACGATCTTTTACCTGAAGGAAGTGATTTAAGTACTTTTATAGGAAAGTTTTTTAGTACACTTCAGGAAATTGCTGCTGCTCCAGAAGACAGTGCTCCAAGAACAGTTGCAATGGAGGCAGGAAAAGATTTAGCAAATGCTTTCAATGATAATTCTGCTAGACTAAAACAAACCCAAAATGGAGCATTTACTCAAACTAAATTAGTTTTAGACAAGGTAAATTTATTATCTAATGAACTTGGAAATGTTAATGCAAAGCTAAAAAGTGCGGGTGCAACTACTAAAGCCAATGATTTATTAGATACTAGAGATCTTTTACTTGAGCAATTATCAAAGGAACTAGAGTTTACTACCAGCTATGGTGAAAGAGGAGATGTAACTATTAGGTTAGGAAATTCAGGACAGGGACCAATTTTGGTATCACCTAATAAAAACTTTAGACTAAGAGCTAAAGTAACAGAAAATTCTGATTTTAGATATGCCTTTGAAACTACAGTAAATAATATAAGTATTTTTATAGTAGACGGAGTAAAAGAAAAAAATACAACCCAAATTACTGGAGGTAAGTTAGCTGGATTAGTAAACTTTTATGCCTACGTACAAGAGGTAAGATCATCAATAGATGATATAGCTTTTCGTGTTGCTAGAGATTTTAATGAGGTTCAAAAAAATGGTAAAGATCTAACTGGCGAAATAGGAAATGATATGTTTATGCTAGGTTTGCCTAGTATAAAAAAAAATTTAATAGCAGGCTCTGATACAGATATCACTATCGATCAAAAAAATTCAGTAGTTAATTTTAAGAAAGATATAGAATTTAACTATGATGGATCTAAATGGGTAGACCAGAATAATATCACTTACAAAGGTGATAGCTTTGAATACCAAGGCTTATCAATTACAATTACAGGGACACCAGTAAAAGGTGATGTTTTTACAATATCTTCAACTGATAATTTAGCTAGCACTTTAAGATTTAATCTAAAAAGTGGAAACGAATTTGCTGCTTCAGCTTTTAAGTTAGCTGAGAGTAATACAAATAATTTAGGAACAGGAGAACTAAGTATTGAAGGAACTTATAAGGTTACAGATAGTAGTGTCGCAAAAGTTGAAGACATATTTAGAAATAGTGATAATTCATTGCTAGCTACAAGTTTTTTAAAAGATGGTGCAGTTGCATCTATTGGAAAAAACATTGAAAAAATATCTTTAAGATCTTATGGATTACAATCACAGCTTCAGTTTGTTATAACCGATGATGAAGCGAAAACAATAAATTCATTTGATTTAAAGTTGGCTAATGGAAATAGTGTTTCAATTACATTCAGTAATGCAGATAAAGGTCATAAAGTACTATCTGTAAAAGATCTTGCTGATATTTTAAATTCTGGAGTATCTCCTGGGGGTAATAGTTTTTCTTTTTCAAGTTATGGTCTTGTAGCTTCCGGTGCTAATGGAGCATTAACAATAGCTAGTAGTGATCAAAATTTTACTTCTTCAAACATTTCAACAAGGGCATCTGGAACTTTGAATGCCATAGTTTCTAATCCAACGGCTAGTGAAAAAGAAGCTACGAATATAAATATTTTTACTAGAGAGGGAAAGCATATTGCTGGTGTACCCCTTAAGGTGCAAGATTATTCAGCTTTGATAAATACAGAAAATGGTTTCTTTTCTGATGCAGTCTACAATGCAGAATATATAAATCAAGATTACAGAAATGTCGAAGTACAAGCAACTAATGTTAATTCTGATTTTATTTTAATTACAGGACATTCTGCTTCCAGGAGTTCTAATCCTGTTGCTGCACAAACATTAAGTGTAGATACATTTAATGACGGTGTAGTGGATCAGACATTATCAATTCCTATTAGCTCATCTTCACAATTTACTTTAAAAGAATTTAAAGAAAAAGCTTCAAAAACTGGTATTGCTGCAGAAGCAGTCACAAGAGTATCCTTAGATCCAATTGATGTAACTATTAGTGGTACAGCATCTATGTCAATAACAGCAGGATTAAGAGATGCTGTTTCTGTATCTGCAACAATTATTCCGGACGACCTAAGTAACTTAGCATCAGAGTTAAATAAGGTAGCAGAAATTACTGGTGTTAAAGCTATTATAACTTCTGACAAGAAAAGAATAATTTTAGAAAATAGTGATGGTGAAGATATCAAAATAACTAATTTTACATCACCAAACAGTACCACAGCAACTGTTCTAGACCAATATTATAGAAATACTAGCTCATCAATATCCTTAAGCTCATCATCATCAAGCAATTCTGCAGTTTTTACAGGGGCCATAAAATTATCATCCGCAGTAGACTTTGCTTTGACTAGTACTGACGGTAGTTCAAATCTTACAGGTGATGCAAGTGGTTTAGGTTTTGATAATGCAAGAGGAATTTTTGAATGGTCTGATACAGGAGAAACTTTAACTATAGATCATTTAAGCTTTGGAGCAGCTGATAAAACAGCTTCTTCTAATGATGGAACTTTTGCAACAAAAGGAACTGGAGTTGTACATTTTAAATTACCTGCCGTTGATGGGTCTTCAGTTTTTATGTCGCAGGTTAATTTAGATAGCCTTGATACTATTAATAGCGAAGAAGTATTAAAAGCACATCTAGTGGATGTTAGAAAAGAGTCTCCAGATATAAGAATAGTAGGAAATGTTATAAATACTTTACCTGTTTCTGGAACAAAATTAAGTATAGAATTTGAAAATCAAACTTATACTTTAGAGACTAAAGAAAATGAGGTAACTGTTAGCGGAGGAGAAGAGGGAAGATTAAATGGCTTTTTCACTCCAGTATCAGGTTGGTCAGGAGCTAATGCTACTGAAATTACATCAGAAAATAGTTTAGTAGTTTCTAGTGGTAATACTTTTAAAATATCTGTAGATGGTACATCTTCTGGTACTATTACATTGCCTGCTACAACTTACTCATCTAATTCTGCTGTTGCTTCAGCTTTACAAACAGCAATAAATTCAGATTCTACCTTAAGCAGTGCAAGTAAATCTGTAAGTGTTAAATGGACAGGAACAAAATATGAAATTGTATCTAACACAGGAAGACAAACTTATAATATAAGTGATACAACTGTAGCAAGTGTCAAAATTACCTCTATAGACAGCACTATAGAAAGTAAATTAAAACTAAGTGTAGCTAATGGTGCTAGTGAGTCATTAAATGGATATCAATTAGGTATAGTAGGAGTAGGCTCTGTTTCTGCTAGTCAAATAATTTTTCCAAGTAGTTCACAAAATACCACTTCAAAAACCAGTCTTGGTTTAAATAGCTCAATTGCAAATATTGAGGGAAAGTCAGTAACTAATAATCCAACTAACAGAGATTTTTTTGATGTAAAGGTTAAAACAGGTTCTTGGAAAGGAGGGATTGCCTCAAATCTAAGTAGTGCTTCAATTACTCTCTCAGGAACTAACACGGTAGCAATTAAAGTAGATGATGTAGCGTCTGGAACAATTACTATTCCAAATGCTACTTACAACTCAAATACAACTTTTGCTAGTGAATTAGAGGAAGCTATAAATAATGACAGTACACTATTAGCAGCTGGTAAGTCAGTAAGTGTGCTTTGGGAAGGAACCAGCGGCGGCTATCAAATAGTATCGCATAATTCTACCTCCTCTGCTTCTGTAGAAGTAACATCAGTAAGTACTGCTTTAGAAACTCATGCTAAACTTACAGCTTCCAACGGTGGAATTAGCACAAATATAAGTAAATACAGAGTAAAATACTCAGATGCTTCCTGGTTAGGTAGCGCAGCGACAGTTGTTAGTTCAGCTTCTACACTAACAATACCCTCAAGTGGGAATACATTTCAAGTAACAATTAACGGAACTGCTTCAGGAAGCCTTGCTCTACCTAATGCAACTTATACATCGAATGTAGATATAGCAACTGCTATAGAAACTGCAATTAATGGAGCTTCAGGAATATCAGGTGTTGAGGTAAAGTGGACTGGAAGTGCGTATAAAATCATCTCTACAGCTACTAGTTCTCAGGATGTTGTTGTTACTGCAGTTGACTCTGCAATTGAAGCTAATTTAAAACTTACCACTACTAATGGAGGTGCAGAAAGTGATCATTCTTTTGATTTATATGATCCTAGTGGAGCTAGTTCCGGAAGACAGATATATTTAAACGATGTAAATTTTCAATGGAACTCAACAGATAAAAATATTTCTATTACTAGAAAAACAGATACAGCGCCCTTACATGAAATTTCATTTGTTGAAGATTCAACGAACAACGAAAAATTTGGCATTAAAGTTCATCCTTATACAATAGGTTTAGTAGATAGTAAGATTAGAGTCTTAAGTAATAATGGAAAACCAGTAAATATTAATTTTGATGCAAATGTTTCAAAAGGAAGGATAGGTCATTCTATAGAATTGGAAAATCTTCCAGCAGAAGAACTTATAATTATAGTCAAAGGAGGTGGAGCAGCTAGAAGACTTTCAGCATCTTTTACAACTAAAGATTTACCTAATGAAGAAGAAAAAGATAATTTAACTTTTACTGTAGATAAAACTAATAATAAATTAATTCATATAAAGGATACTGATACTGGGCATACAATTGCAGAAAGGACATTGTCGGATACTGGAAGATTTAAAATTGCTGGATATAATCTAAAAATTAATGGAACACCAAAAGTTCAAGACAGCTTTACCATAAGTGATAATTTAGGAGGAGTTGGTGATGGAAGAAATATACTTTCAATGTTGGATTTACAAGAAGATAAATATTCTTTAGAAGGAAAAGGAAATTTTCAAGAGTTATTTTCAGAAGTAGTTGCCTCAGTTGGAGCTTCAGTACAAAGCACAAATTTAAATTTGAGTTCTGCTGAAATGATAAAAGATGCAGCAGCATCATCTGCTTCAGAACTTAGTGGAGTCAACATGGATGAAGAAGCTGCACAATTAATTGAATACCAACAGGCATACCAAGCATCGGCACGGGTTTTGCAAACAGCTAGAGAGCTATTTGATGCTTTAATAGATAGGATTTAATGAATGAAAGTAAGCACTCAATTATTTAATAAACAACAGGTAGAAAGATTTAGCAAATTGAATGAGGATATTCAATCTTTGCAGAATAGAATATCTAGTGGAAAAAATATTATTCAAGCTTCAGATGATCCTATAGGAGCTGTTGAACTATCAGGCCTACAGCAAGTAAAAGAAAGATTTAATCAGTATTCTCGAAATGCTGACAATGCTATAAATAGATTAACGATAGCAGATAATGCTTTACAAGCTATTACAAATTTAATTATAAGAGCTAAAGAATTAACAATTCAAGCAGCAAACGATACGTTTGGAGCTCAAGATAGAGAGGCTTTAGCCTTAGAGCTTACTGAAATGAAAGAGGAAATGTTAAGCACTGCTAATTCAGCAGATAGTTCCGGCGCTTTCATATTTGGAGGCTATCATACAGGAACCCAGCCTTTCGAAAAAAATAGTAAAGGAGTTATTGAATATAAAGGAGATAGAGGAACTAATTCCGTAGCAGTTTCAGAAACAAGGAACGTAGGAACTACATTAGATGGTGGCAGTGTTTTTATGTCTGTAAAGTCTGACGAATCAGTAGCACCAATGTTTAATGTTCTAGAAGATATAATTAATTCAATTAGAACTGCGGCAGGAAGTGTAGTGGAAGCTAAGGCCACAGGTAAAGCAACACTTAAAATAGAAAATGGTAATCCAGGAAACTTCAGCTTTACTCTAGCTGATAATGTATCTACTGCAAATATATCTGTTGATTTACCTAGCACCGATCTCTCAGGAGTTGTATCAGCTATTAACAGTTCTGGTTTAAATATAAATGCAACTTTATCAGGAAATACAATAACTTTAGAAGATTCAAAAAATGGTCCTATAACTATAAAGGACCTTCAAGTAGAGGGAATTGATAAATCTGAAAAGGAGCCTAAATCTTTTCTAACTTTTGACGCTATAGATGGAGCTGGAAATTCTTTGGGTGTACCACAGGTTTTATATGATAAAAACCAAACTATTCAAAATAGACTTAATGATATTACCAAAGTTTTGGAACATATAGCTAACCAAAAGGCTATAATTGGTGCTAGGACAAATTCTTTAGATAGGCAAAGAGAATTAATTGCTCAAAGAACTATTGCGGTAGAAAAGGATATGTCGGATATTTCTGATGCAGATTTGGCTGCCTTAGTAACAGAGTTACAAGGACAAATTACAGGCCTACAAGCTAGCCAGCAAGCTTTTGTTAAGATTTCTAATTTAAGTTTATTCCAATTTTTAAGATAATAACTGCTAAACTCCGTCTACAATATCAGCTTCTTCCTTAATGATATTAATAAGAATATCTATATCTTTTTCTTCAAGTATTTCCCATCCAGGATCACTTTTGACTGTAACTCCTGATCTTAGACCAAAAACATAAGCTCTAAAGGATTTTACAGCATTGTTAGTAGAATAACTTTTATTTTTTTCCTTATCAAATGCAGTTCCTAGTAAACCTTTTAACTTTCTTTTAGATCCAGGATGATCATATTTTAAAGTAAAGAAAACATAGTTATTTAGTAACTCATCAGATTTTTCTGCATTTATTTCTACCAAAAAGCGTAAAATTAATTCTGCAGAAGCCTCTATTTCTTCATGTGTTACACCCTGATAATGTTCTCCTAGTCCTTTTTCGTATTTCTTTGCATAAGACTTAATTGGTAAGTCTGATATTATAAACTCGTAAGCTGTTCTTGCTACACATAAATTAAATACCCATTCAGGACAAAAAGTTCCGGCCAATTTTTCCTCCAAATTGTTATAATTGTTTATTATATTAATTATTTTTAATAATACAATATAATGCTATCTGCAGAGGTTTCTCATTCTTTCAGCAAATTCCTCCATGCTAGGTTTAGAATTAAATTTATTTTCATGAACTAATAGAGATAATCCGTCCCATATTGAGATTGATGGCTTCCATGCTATTTTAGAATAAACTTTACTAGTATCAAGTGAAAATTCTTTTGTATTTTTATTTTCTTTAGCATTTTCATTAATTTTAAGATTTTTACCAAATTTTTGGTATATCATATTAAGTAGTATTTTTGTTGAGACGGACTCTCCAGATCCTAAATTAAACTCGCCTTCTGCTTTATTTTCAATTAACCCTATAATTGCCCTTGCTATATCTGAAGCATGGATATAATCCATAGCGTTAGAAATATTATTAACCTCTGGGCGTTCTCCTTTAGAAATTGCTTTGATAATTTTAGTAAAATAAAAATCTTCGTTATCTCTCATAGAATAGGGCAAAGATAATCTTACATGACAATATTTGATATCTAAACTTTTACAAATACTTTTACTTGTAAGATATATAGCATATTTGGTATTACCAAATTCTGATTTAGGATTACATATTTGATCTTCTTTTAAACTTTTTTCTAGTTCACCATATTCCTCGTATGTTCCAATAGTTATAAAACCTTTACAATTTATTGCTTTTGCTAATTCTATTGCTTCTATTGTTTTTTTTGCATTGACAATATTATTTTTATTCCAAGCACAATGAACAAAGTACTCTGGCTTACTAATTGATAATTGTCTAATTAAAGATGGATCAAGGTATTTATCAGTTTTTATAATATTATAAAATTTATTTTTTTTTAATACTTCCGTATTCGAAGAAGATTTGACTAAAGCAGTAGCAGGAGTATTGGTTGCAACAAGTTCTGTAATTAAATGAGATCCTATAAACCCATTAGCCCCTGTTACTATTATTCTTTTTCCCATATACATAAATACGACCTTAAAAAAATTATATTTATAATATTTAAAAAATTTTAATACTGCCAGAAAAAACTCTAAAAATTTTAAATATAAGTCGTTTCATATATAAAAGACTTTTTTTGGAGTATAATTTGAGTGATAGTAATATTTCGGCAATTTTAGCAAATCTAGGTAGTAGATTAGCTATACCTAAAGTAAATGAAAGTATAAGCAGGCTTATCACTGGTAAAATTACAGCGGGGGGACAGGAAGCTGGAAAACAATCCATAGCAAACACATTAAAAGCTAGGTCAGATAGCTGGAGAGCAGCTGCAAACAATGCAAGACAGGCAATAGATGCATTATTAGTGGCGGAAGCCTCGTTAAATGAAATTGCTTCACTTGCTCAGCGACTGGAAGAACTAGGAGCACTTTATAATAATAATACTTTATTATCAACAACAGATATAGCGGCACTAAATGCAGAAACCGCAACAATTAGTACAAATATTAATTCTATTGTAACTGGAACTACTTTTAATGGTATTTCTATGTTGGGTGCTACTAAAATTAATTTTACTGCTGGCGTTACAGATGATGGAGGCACGATATCTCTGACAACAGGAACTGTAAGTTCAATTTCCTCTCTTACTGAGGCATCTAATGCAGATACCTCAGGAGCAGCAATGACAGCTGAGGTGGCTTTAAATTTAGGTGAAATAGCTGGAGGGATACAGTCACTCAGGGCAAGGGAAAATATTGCGTATGCTGCTTCTGCAATTATGAGTGCGGCTGCTGATTCTATTGTAGAGACTGATTATGCTGCTGAAACAGCCATATTAACCAAAAATATGATGTTAAATAAAATATCACTTTCTCTGGTTGCACAAGCAAATGTTAATGAGAATTTCAAGGTAAATTTACTATCTTAGTAACGGCATGCTTATTGCAAACTTTTATTAAAGGTTTTTTATGAAAGTTGTTATTTTAGCAGGTGGTTTAGGTTCAAGATTAGCAGAAGAAACATCAGTCAGGCCAAAACCGATGGTAGAAATTGGTGGTATTCCAATTATTGAACATATCATGAATTGGTATATGTCTTTCGGTCATAATGATTTTATAATATGTTTAGGATATAAAGGAAGTGAAATAATATCTTATTTTAAAGACTACAATCTTAAAAATGGCACGTGTATAATATCTTCTGATGGAAAAATAGAGACTATAAATAAAAATAAGAAGAATTGGAAATTAACTTTAGCGCAAACGGGACTAAATACACAAACTGCAGGAAGAGTAAAAAAAATTGGGAAGTTTCTACAAAAAGATGAGCCTTTCATGCTTACTTACGGAGATGGATTAAGTAATGTAAATATTTTAAAATTATTAAACTTTCATAAAAAACACAAAAAGTTGGCAACTGTTACAGCCGTAAGACCATTAGCAAGGTTTGGGGCAATAGATATAGATAATAATGTTGTAAAAAGTTTCATAGAAAAACCTAAAAGTGAAAGCGGTTGGATAAATGGAGGCTTTTTTGTTTTAGAAAAAAAAGTATTAAGTTATATTAAAGATCATTCGGAAGCGTGGGAAAAAGGTCCTTTGCCAAGATTAGCAAAAGAAAAAGAATTATTGTCTTTTAAACATAATGGATTTTGGCAACCAATGGATACTTTGAGAGAAAAATTAATTCTTAATAAGCTATGGGACAGAGGCACAGCTCCTTGGAAAAAAAATAACTCAGAGTTTAAAAATATTTATCATTTTAGAAAAAATGTTAAACAAGCTTAAATTTTATAAAAATAAAAAGGTATTTATAACTGGAAATTCCGGATTTAAAGGTGCATGGCTAGCTGTTTTTTTAAAGGAACTAGGTGCTAATGTTATAGGTTTTTCTGACAAGATAAAGTGGGAAAAATCTGTTTTTGATTATAATACTATTAATAATATTAACCAATATTGGGGAGATATTAGAGATTATAAAAAGTTAGAAAAAGCCATTCTAGAAAATAAGCCTGATTTTATTTTTCATCTAGCTGCTCAGCCTCTAGTTATAGACAGTTATGAAAAACCTTTTGATACATTTACTACTAATATAAATGGTACTTTGAATCTTCTAGATATCATTTATAAGCAATTTCCTACTGTGCCATTAATTATAGTTACCTCTGATAAGGTATATGATAATTCTAATAATAGGATAAAAAAATTCACTGAAAAATCTTCCTTAAACGGAAACTGCCCTTACAGTATATCTAAAGTTGTTTGTGAACTTTTAAGTAATTCATACTTTAGTATATCAAAAAATATGAGAGTGAGAACTGTAAGAGGAGGAAATGTGATTGGAGGAGGGGATTGGTCTAAAAATAGAATTGTTCCTGATTTAGTTAAATCAGTTATAAATAAAACTACTCCCGTTCTTAGAAATCCTAATCATACAAGGCCATGGAGTTATGTATTAGACACAATATTAGGATATCTATTAGTAGGTCTTGATACAATAAATAGTAAAAAGAGTTTTGATTCTTTCAATATAGGGTCATTTGACAATGAAAACAAAACTGTTTTAGAGGTAACTAAATTATTTTTGAAAACATTTGATATTAAAAAAATTAAGATTGTAAATAATAATAAATATTTAGAAAAAAAATTTTTAAATTTAGATAGCACCAAAGCTAAGATTAATCTTTCCTGGTCTTCCATGATAGAATTTAATGAATCGATTTTTCAAACTGCTTGCTGGTATAAAAGAGTCCTAAAAAAAGAGAGTCCATATTTAGTAACTAAAGATCTTATTAAAGATTACTGTAAATTAATTAATACTAGAGATAAAATTTATGCTTAGAGATATTATTAACTGTACAAATGTAAAAGATGAAATAAAAGAAGAAACTTCAGCAGAGGAAAGAAAAAGAGTTTTTGAGGCAGTATCAGATTACCTGGACTCAAAAAATAAAAACAAGATAAATTATAATAAAGTACCTGTTTCGGGAAAGGTTATAGGAAAAGAAGAGATTTTAAATGCTGTAGACGCTTGTTTAGATGGATGGTTTACGGAAGGAAGATTTAATAAAGAATTTGAAAATAAAATGTCAAATTTTTTAGGAATAAAATACTTTCTTACTTGCAACTCAGGGTCTTCTGCAAACCTATTAGCTATTTCAGCTTTATGTAGTAATCAATTAGGTAATAAAAAATTAAATAAAGGTGATGAAATAATTACCTGTGCTATGGGATTTCCAACCACAATAAATCCAATAATACAAAATGGTCTAATTCCTGTTTTTTTAGACGCAAAAATTAGCAATTATAATATAAATGAAACCCTTTTAGAGAAAGCACTTACAAAAAAAACAAAAGCTATTTTTATAGCACATACTTTAGGTAACCCTTTTAATCTAAATAAAATTAAAAAGTTTGCTGAAAAATATAATTTATATTTAATCGAAGATTGCTGTGATGCTTTAGGTGCAGAATATAATGGAAAAAATGTAGGAACTTTTGGCGATATAGCGACACTTTCATTTTATCCTGCTCATCATATTACAATGGGAGAAGGTGGAGGCATTTTTTGCAAATCATCCAAATTAAAAAAAATAATTGAGTCAATAAGGGATTGGGGGAGAGATTGTTGGTGTGAAACCGGTTGTGATAATACTTGTAAAAAAAGATTTAATTGGAAACTAGGACAACTTCCTCATGGTTATGATCATAAATATACTTACTCTAATTTAGGATATAATTTAAAAATTACAGATATTCAGGCAGCTATAGGATTAGCTCAGTTTTCAAGGCTAGAAGAATTTATTGAAAAAAGAAGGAAAAATTTTCTCTATCTAAATAACCTTCTATTTAAATTAAAAAAACATTTTATTTTACCTAAAGCAACAGCTAATAGTAAACCATCATGGTTTGGCTTTCCTTTAACTATAAAAAGTAATAGTAAAATAAATAGGCATCATCTAGTTAACTATTTAGAAGAAAATGGTATATCAACTAGATTGCTATTTGGAGGTAATATTATTAAGCAACCATATATGTTGAAGCAGGAATATAGAGTAGTAGGAGACCTAAGTATTAGTAATAGAATTATGAAAAATAGTTTTTGGATAGGAATTTATCCTGGACTCAGAAAAAAACACTTATTACATACATACAAAACCTTAGAAAAATATTGTGAACTTTATTCATAAAGTAGTTTGCAGATTTTAGAAGCCAAGTTTTTTAGATTAGACAGTACGTAGTCAGCATTAAATTTATCTAAGTTGTGAAGACTATACCCGTGTTTTAAAAGTATCAACCTTACATTCGCTTTTTTTGCACAAAGTGCGTCGTTTATACTATCTCCTATGAAACAACAACTATATTTTTTTATACCAGTTTGTTCTATAGTAGAAAATAAATGCTTTGGGTCTGGTTTTCTATACCTAAAAGTATCTCCTCCACTTACAGCATCAAAGTATTTAGAAATCTTATAGTGCTCTAAAATTTTATTTACAAAATAGCTTGGCTTATTAGAAACAACAATCATCTTAATATTATTTTCCCTCAAACTCTTTAGAGTATCTTTTGTATGAGGATATAAAGTAGATTTATTAAGAAATTGAGTTTTATATATTTCTAAAAATCTTTCTTGCAACTTTTTCCAGTCAATATCTTTTTCATTATTGCTATTCAACTTATAAGCTTCCCTAATCATTGCCAATGCCCCATTTCCTACTAATCTATAAATATTACTTTTTTTCATAGGAGATTGATTTTTTTCTTTTAAAAGAAGATTAAGGGAGTAAATCAAGTCATCAGCACTATCTAAGAGAGTTCCATCTAAGTCAAATGCAGCAATTTTAAAAACTTTGTTATATTCCATACTTTCACTATAAACAATTTGATAATTATTATAAATTATTTATCTAATAATATATTAATTAAATTATTAATAGTCGTTCATATAGAATTGTATAGTTCTCTCGAAGCCTTCATATATGCCTACTTTAGGAAACCAATTTAGACTTTTAATTTTTTCAATAGAAACATTCTGTCTTTTTAATGGATTACTTAAATGTTTCTTCTTAGTAAATTTCACATTAACTCTTTTATCTGGTATCAAGTTTGCTATTACTATTGCTAAATCTTTAATTTTTACTTCACAGTTGGGGTTAGCAATATTATAGGCATTAGATTTTCTTCCTTTAAGTAAAACAGTAAATAACCCTACTATAGCATCGGTTATATAACAAAACGGCCTCTTACTATCACCTTTACTCTTAAGTAATATATCTTTTTGTTTAACAACAGAATTTACAAAATCAGCAAAGACTCTTCCATCTTTTAAATTTACTCCAGGACCATATGTGTGAAAGGGCCTTGCTATTAAAATCTTTAATTTATTATTTTCAGTATAACTATTACATATTAATTCACCCAACTTTTTACTTTCAGCATATACTGATCTTTTATTTAAATGATTTATTTTTCCATAAAAATCTTCTTTTATAGATGAATTGTAATTTTCTATTTCCCCATATATTTCACCACTACTAATATATAAAAATTTTTCTGATTTTATTTTTTTTGCATACTCAAGCAAATTTATTGTCGCTAGCGTATTAGTTTTTATTATATCAATAGTTTGTTTAGCAAAGTATTTAGGACTTGCCTTGCTAGCAGCATGAATAACTATATCAGTTTTCGGTAAGCAAGAATTATCAAAATTAGCTAGGTCAACTTTGATAACTTTCAAATTATCATTTTTAATTTTAGAATTTTTATTTTCTCTTATTAAAGAAATTAGCTTTAATCCTAGTTTATATTTAATATTTGCTTTTAACAGTGTTTTAATGATATACGAAGCAATAAACCCGTTTCCTCCTGAAATTAAAATTGATTTGTTCTTAAACTTTTTCCAAGGCAAATCAGCTTCAAGTATAGCCGCTATATCATCACATATAATTTTATTTTTAATACCCATTTGCTAATTTTTTACTGTGTAATCATCTGCAACTAATATGCCATTGATTATTATCAAGTTGGTATAAACATTGCAATTATATTAAATATGAAGTTTAAAAAATATACAAAAAAATTAGGTAAAAAATACAAAACAAAAAGTGTCTCTGAAATTTTATTAGATTTTTTGACCGAAAAAAAAGTTGATAAGGTTTTCGTTCTAACTGGAGGAGCTATAGCTTTTGCAGTTGACTCTTTTTCTAACAGAAAAGACATATCATATATCTGTGTTCAACATGAACAAGCAGGAGCTATGATGGCAGATGCATATTCTAGAGTAAAAAATAATTTTGCTGCAACTATGAGTACATCTGGTCCTGGAGCAACAAACTTAATAACAGGTATTGCATGTTCTTATTTTGACTCTATACCAAATATTCACATAACAGGACAGGTTAATCTGAAAGAACAAAGAGGAGGTATGCCTGGTACTTCAAATTCTAGACAAATAGGATTTCAGGAGACAGATATTGTTTCAATCTCTAAACCAATTACAAAAAAATCTATACAACTAAAAAAAGCTGAGGATATTTATAAAGTATTAAATGATTTATATAATTGTTCTCAATCTGGAAGAAGAGGACCTGTTTTGTTAGATCTGCCAATGTGCTTACAAAGAAAAGGAGTAGTGCAAAGTAAGAAAATAATTAATAAACCCAAACATCAAAAGATTAAATTATCTGATATTAATAAAATTTATAAAATAATTAAATATTCTGAAAGACCTGTTATCCTATCAGGGGGAGGAGTTAGATATAGTAATTCTGTAAAAGAACTAAATAAGCTTATAAAATATTTAAAAATCCCTGTTGTTTCATCATGGAGTGGAACAGACACAATTAGTTCAAATAACAAACTATATTATGGGCATGTTGGAGTTTATGGTTCACGTGCTGCCAATTTTATTATTCAGAATTCAGATTGTATTTTGTCACTAGGTTCAAGGTTAGATACTAGAATTACAGGAGGAAAACCAGAAACTTTTGCAAGAAAAGCAAAACTAATTATGGTTGATATAGATAAAGGCGAGCTTTCCAAAAGAAGAGGGCTAAAGCCATATTTAGAAGTTCATGAAGATTGTAAATCTTTTATCAATAGATTTTCAAATAAGGTCAGAAATGAAAACTTTAGTTTTTCACATGATAAAAATTGGATTAAATACTGTAATTCTTTGAAAAAAAAATACCCTACCGTAAGCAAACTATTTAATGAGGATAAAAATTTTATTAACCCTTATTTGTTTGTTGAAGAATTATCAAAACAACTTAAAAGAAATGATATTATCATACCCGATGATGGCGGACATTTAACTTGGTTTATGCAAGCATTTAAAACAAAGCTAGGACAAAGGGTATTTTCAGCTTTTGGAAATTCTCCAATGGGATATTCATTTCCTGCGGCAATAGGTGCCTCAATTGCGAAAAACAAACAAAGAGTTATTTGCATAGATGGAGATGGAAGTTTTCAAATTAATATGCAAGAATTACAAACCGTTGTAAATGAAAAGCTTCCAATTAAAATTTTTATTTTTAATAATGGTGGCTATGGAATTATAAAGCAATTTCAAAGTTTATATTTAGGAAAAAGATATAATGCTTCTGGAATAGGCGTTAGTGCTCCTAATTACAAAAAAATAGCAAAAGCATATAATATAAAATATTTAAGTGTTAAAAAAGACAAAGACTCAAGAAATATTATTAAACAATCTTTAGTTTCTAAAAAAGCAGTAATAATTGAGGTTTTTATACATCCAAATCAAAAAATTATGCCTAAGTTAGCATTTGGATGTCCTATAGAAGACCTAGAACCTAGATTAGATAGAAAAGAATTTTTAAAGCAAATGATTATTAAACCTATAATCTCAGATAGTAACGTTATAGAAGCAAATTAGGAAAAATAGATGAATAAAATATCATTAAGTTTCTTTGATCCGCAAACTAAGGTAGATTTTGAGTCATTGCCAATTTCTCGTCAAACTATTACTAGTTCTAGTGAATTAGGCAATTACAAATATTATTACAATAATATGAACGCCGATTGGCAAATTGTAGGTACTTGGATAGACAATATAGAAGATATTAAAGGAAAAAAGATAATTTACTTGCAACAGGAACCGCCAGAGATTAAGTTGCCTTGTAAAAATGTATTAGATAATTGTTCACTAATACTTTCTTTTTTTAATATTGAACATAATACTCCTCAAATAATAGCTCCTCCATCATTACAATGGACTTATGATATAAGTGCTAAAATGGTTCCGCAGAAAGGTCATGTTTACGAGAAATTAAATAATTTCAATGTAAGTGATTATTTATATAGTTCTATACCTAAAAAAACAAAAAAATGTTCTATTATAGTATCAACAAAAATAATGACCGAAGGTCATCAAAAAAGGTTATTGTTTGTAAATGAACTACAAAAAATCTTCAAAGATCATATTGACTTCTTTGGATTTGGTTTTAACCCTATAGATAATAAAAAAGATGCAATTGATCCATACCATTATTCTATCGCTTTAGAAAACTCATATATAGATAATTGGTTTACTGAAAAAATTACTGATATTTTTCTAGGTTATACTTGTCCTATTTATTATGGATGTCCAAATATTGATAGTTATTTTGATAAAGGTTCATTTGTTTCAATAGACATTAATAATTATGAAGAAAGTTTTGAAGTTATAGATAAAGCTATAAATAATCCAGATATAATCAATATGATAAATATTAGAGAAGCAAGAAGATCTGTTTTATTAGACTATAATATGTTAAATCTGATTAATACAGCCATTGCTCAATATGAAACTAATTATGAAGGCATAAAAGGTCACTAAACTATTTTAAGTTTATAGTTATCAAAAACAAAAAATTTTTTAAAGTAAATTACCCCACTCCAAATCTGTGGAATATTTGTAGAATTTTTTATATTTACCTTCTAATGAGGGAAAAAGTGAGGATATAATTTCAAGGCAACTATCAAGTTTTCTATCTATTTTACTTTCTACTTTAAGAATATCTATTTTGTTTTTAATAATATCAGAAAACCTGTGATGGATATTGATATCAAAATTATTAATAAACTGCTGAATTTTAGTATTTAATACATGCTCTGCTGCTTCTATCTTTTCATCAATAGCAATATTTGAGCTTTTTCGCATAATTAAAATAAATCCATCTAAAGCATCAAGAAGGGAAGCAATTAATAATCCTTTTTCTCCTAATCCACATTCTACATAAAGTTTACTAATCTGTTTTTTTATATAAGCGTCATCTCCAAACCAATTACTATTTTTGTAAATCAGTTGTTTGCTTGGATCAACTAGAATTTTTCCACTAGCAACGCAAGATAAAACTATTGACCAATCAGTATACCCTCCCTGAGTAGGATGGTATTTTAATAACTTAAAGATATCTCTGATCATTTTACTTCTATAGAATGTAAAGTAACTAGTATTATTTCCTTTATTAAGATTATGATATTGCTTTATTCTTTCTACTGCGGTATTGGCATTTATATTAAAGTTATTCTGTTTGTATACTCCCACTTGTGAATTCCATAAAGATATTATAGGTTTTATACCTACTATATCTTCATGCTTTATGTCTTTATATTCTAAAACACTTTTTTCAATATTTACTAAAATATCATCATCGCTAACTATACCTATAAAACTTCCAGAACAATTTTTCATACCGTTATACCAATTATCACACCATAATAAGTTTTCATCTTTTTTATTGCTTAAGTACTTCATAAAAGGAAGAGGAATTTGATTCCACATTTTTGATTTTTCTGAGCTTCCTGAGTTATCAGATACAACTAATTCAGATCCTGTACTATCACAGAAGTTAATTGCTGAAGAAATACTTGCTCTTGACTCATCAAGACTTCTTTTGCTAGGCATACATATACTTAAAGAATATTCAGTCATATTAATCAAAATAATTCTGCAAATAAAGTGCCATATTAAGTAGCTATAAGATAAAGAGTATTAAAAAATAAGTTATAGTCTAGTCAAAACAATCAATATTTTAAGGCTCTTAAAAGATTTTTTATAGTTGTATGGCATATTAATTGCTAATTACAACCATGTTATATATAAATGAAAAAAATACTACAACTCTACACAATTATGAAAATTCTAAAAAACTAAAGATTAAACAGAAGAATTTTTTTTCATTTTTTAAAAATATTTCAAGCGTACAGGAACTATGGATAAAGGCAATATTGTTTGATAAAAATTATTTTTTAGTTCCTTTAAGTACTAAGTTGCAAAATCTAAACTTTAATACTTTTAATAACTTCTACTGTATTAATGAAACAATTAAGTCTACAAAATCTAAGATAAGCTTTGTAGTCGCAAATAAAAAAGGTTCTTTTTTGGGAATTATAAGTTTAATTTACCTGCATCAGAAAAAAATCATTTATATCAATAAAATTGATTATGTGAGATGTAAATCATATAAAGTTTTAAGTAAGGCTATTATAAATTTATTAGATTATTTTAGAAGAACTTATCATGTTAATAATTTTTGTATTTCAATAAAAAAAAATAATTCTGCCAAAGAAAACTTTTTTAAAAAAATAGGTTTTAAGAGGGACGTCAATAAAGTATCTACCTGCAAAGCTATTAATTACTTTTATTGGCAGGGACAGAATAAAAAAATAGGAAAAAAAACTATACTTACAGCTGGACCATCTGTTTCTTTATCAGAAACTTTAAAAACTTTTGATGCAGTAAAGCATGGATGGAATAAAAATTGGAATAATTATATTTTAGATTTAGAAAAAAACTTTGCCAAATATATAGGAGTAAAATATGCAATCAGCACTTCTAGTTGCACAGGGGCCTTGCATATCGCTATGCAATCATTAAATATTTCAGCAAATGACGAGGTAATAGTACCAGATATAACATGGGTTGCAACAGCAAGAGTGGTCTCATATTTGGGAGCTACACCAATTTTTGCTGACGTTCAAAAAGATAGCTGGAACATTGACGTAAATTCAATAGAGAAACTAATAACCAAAAAAACAAAAGCAATAATTGCTGTTCATTTATATGGAAACCCTGCTAATTTAATACAACTCAAAAAGCTTTCATTAAAATATAAAATTAGATTAGTTGAGGATGCTGCACCTGCAATAGGATCTTCATACTTTGGACAAAAATGTGGAACCGTTGGAGATTTTTCTGCTTTTAGCTTTCAAGGTGCAAAACTATTAGTATCTGGAGAAGGAGGTATGCTGTGCACTAATAACTTAAATTTATATAAAATAGCAAAAAAAATAGCTGACCACGGAAGAAATCCTAATAAAACTTTCTGGATTGATGGGCCAGGTTTAAAATATAAAATGTCTAATATTCAAGCAGCATTTATATTAGGACAATTGGAAAGAGTAAATGACTTGATTTTGATGAAGAGAAGAATTTTTAATTGGTATAAAGAATTTTTAAATAAAAATAATCATTTATCTTTGCTAGAAGAAAAAGATAATACTTATTCTAATTATTGGATGGTTAGTGCTTCTATAAAGAATAATACTAATAAAAAAAGAGATAGATTAATTGAATACTTAAAAAAAAATAATATTGATAGCAGGCCAGTATTTAGTCCAATTAGTAAATACCCCATATGGAACAAAAAAAATAAAACTAATCATATTGCAAAAATAATTGGGTTTTCATCTTTAAACTTACCAAGTGGAACAAATTTAACTAAAAATGAAGTTAAATATATTTGCGAAAAAATAAATTTATTTTTTAATTGATAGGATTTTTATGTATAAAATTGCATTATTTGCTAGCCACAAACCAGGATTAGAGATTATTAAATTTCTTTCTAAACAAAAAAACCTAGAAATTGCAGTTTTGTATTTAACTGGACATGAAAGAGACCTAGATAAAAAAATGATAAATTTATCAGGAATAAAGTGCAAAAAAATATTGTATGGCAGGCAAAGTTATGAAAATGATAAACATATTAGTTTTTTTAAAAAACTTAATATTAACTGTATAATTACAGTTTACTGGCCATGGATATTACATAAAAAGCTTTATTCATTGTCAGAAAAAACTATTAATTTTCATCCATCTTTACTTCCTTCTTACAGGGGTTGGTATCCGCATGTACACAATATTATAGATAAGACTCAAAGTGGTGTTACTCTTCATGAACTAAATGAAGGAGCAGATACAGGAAAAATATGGATTCAAAAAAAAGTTGAATGCACGGCTACTGATAATGCTAAAGATTTATATAAAAGATTACAGTTAGAAATTGTTAAGCTATTTAAAAAAAATTGGAAAAAAATTAAAAATGATCAAATAAAACCATATAATCAAAGAAAAAAAAATTCCTCTTTTAAAAAGAAAGCAGATGTTAATAAATATGACCATATAGATTTAAATAAAAAGGTAGTTACCAAAGACTTTATAAATATATTAAGGGCAAGAAGTTTCGGAAATAAATCTTTTGCATATTTCAAAGAAGAAGGAAAAAAAGTTTATATTAATTTAAAACTTAGTTACTGAATCAAATGAAAAAAAAAAATATAAAAAAGCTAGCTAATAATATTAGATTAGATTTATTAAAAATGATTTTTAAGTCACAATCTTCTCATATAGCAAGTAGTCTTTCTATTGTAGATTTACTAGTAGTATTATATGGAAAAAAAATAATAAAGTTTGATCCAAATAAGCCTAACCTATCGAATAGAGATTTTTTTATTTTAAGCAAAGGACATGCCGCAGCAGCCTTGTATGCAGTTTTGGCAAATGTAGGATACTTCTCTAAAAGAAAATTATTAGAATATGGGAGAGATAACTCAAATTTTATGACGCATGCTTCGCATAAAGTTCCAGGTGTAGAATTTTCTACTGGGTCTCTAGGTCATGGACTACCATTTGCTTGCGGGTTGGCTATAGCTAAAAAAAGAAAAAAACTTTCAAATTATGTTTATGTAATTAATAGTGATGGTGAAATGGCAGAGGGTAGCAATTGGGAGGCTATACTTTTTGCAGCACACCACAAGTTAGATAATCTAATACTTATAATTGATTATAATAAGTTACAAAGCTTTGGCAGTGTAGATAGTACTCTAGGCATAGAACCTATTAAAAGTAAATTTTTAAGTTTTGGGTGGAATGTTTATGAGACTAATGGACATAATTATAAAAAAATAGAGCAAGTTTTGTTAAGTTGTAAGGCTACTAAAGGAAAACCAAAATGTATAATTGCTAATACTTTAAAAGGAAAAGGAATATCATTTATGGAGAATAAAGTAGAGTGGCATTATAAGTATCCTAATAAGATACAATTTGAACAAGCAGTAAAAGAGCTAACTTTATGAGAAATACATTTATTAATCATTTGACTGAACTGGCAAAAGAAAATAAAAATATTTTTTTATTAGTAGGAGACGTTGGATATAATGTTATAGAAAAGTTTAAAAAATATTTCCCAGATAGATTTCTTAATGTAGGAGTTGCTGAACAAAATATGACAAGCATTGCAGCAGGGTTGGCATCTCAAGGTTACCATGTTTTTACATATTCTATAGCAAACTTTCCTACTTTTAGATGCGCAGAACAAATTAGAAATGATATAGATTACCATAATCTTCCTGTAACAATAGTAAGTGTAGGGGGGGGAGTTAGTTATGGAAATTTAGGATATTCTCATCATGCTATACAAGATTACGGATTGATAAGAATGATGCCTAATTTTAAAATAGCTTCTCCTGGAGATTCAAATGAGGTAATAAGTGTATTAAATTATTTAACCAAGAGTCCACAACCTTCATATTTGAGATTAGGAAAAAATACTGAGAACAATTATACATCTTATAAAAAAAATATAGTTGCAGGGAAGTGGTACCCATTACCTTCAAATAAAGGTCATGAAAATGTAATTCTTTCGACTGGAACTTCTTTAAAATGGGTAATGAATAACATTGAAAGGTTTAAAAAAAAGGATATATATACTTTGCCTTTATGGGGTATGAGCGAAAAGCAAAAACAAAAGTCTATTTCAAGGCAGTTTAGTAGTATTATTACTGTGGAAGATCATCTTTATGATTGTGGGTTTGGATCTTGGCTAAAAGAATCTATAAATTTTTCAAACACTAATAGGAGCATACAAAGCTTAGCTTTGTCAACTGAAGTAACAAGTATGGTTTCTTCGGAAGAGAATATTTTAAAAAAAATGAGAATTTATAATTAACATGTATAATACTGCAAGATATCCATGCTTAAATGTAATTAAATTCTTTTTCAAAATAGATAAATGTAATTATGTTAAGTTTATCTTAAGTCTTTTTTGCTAAATAATATTTAAATTTACGGAAAAAAATACTTTTTGATTTAAGAAGAAGATTACTAGTGTGGAATATGAACTTTTGGGAGTTATAGTTTCAGAGATAGAAGAAAATAGTTATATTAATCAATTTCTCCCCATTTAGACTCTATAGATTTTTCATAAAATAATAAATAATCATCAACTAAATTTGGAAATTGGCATTTTAATATAGTTAAAGCTTTTTTTAATTTTAATTCTATATTTTCCTCAATATTAATTTTTTCTATTTCACACGCAACTTTTTTAAAAAAATGATGAGGGCCTCTGTTAGAATTATGTATTAATTGGTTAAGATGAAAGTTAAGTGCATATTCTGCAGCTTCTAGTTTTTCTTCAAAAGGTACATTAGATTTTTTNCTCATAATTAANATAAAAACGTCTAAAGCATTAAANAGAGGAGACATATAACATCCTATTTCACCTACTCCACAATCCTCATAAAGTTTGATTGCCTGTTTATTAATAAAATCTTGGTCTCCAAACCAATTATTGTTTTTATATATTAAAAGCTTGCTTACATCTGTCAAAACCTTTCCACTTGCTACACAAGCCCATGAAATAGACCAATCTAGGTAACCGCCTTTGGTAGGATGATGTTTTAATAATTTATATATATCATTTAATATTTCTTTTTTAAAAAAGGAATAATAGGTAGTGTTATTACCTGCAGATAGATCGTGATATTGCTTTAGTCTTTCTATAGCTGTATTTCTATCAATGTTAAAATTATTCAACTTATAAATCCCTTGACTAGAATTCCAGAGAGATATTATTGGCTTTATTCCAGCTAAATTTATTTGATCTATATTTTCATAATCTATGACACTTTCTTCTAAATTTACAATTACATCATCATCACTTACAACACCAATAAATTTTCCAGAGCAGTTTTTAANACCATTATACCAGTTATCAGACCATCTAGATTCTTTTTTATTCTCATTCTTTAAATATTTCATAAATGGTAGAGGAATTTTATTCCACATTTCAGACTTATCTGTTTCTCCAGAATTATCTGAAATTACTAATTCAGATCCTGTTATATCACAGAATCCTATCGCAGAAGAGATGCTTGCTCTTGACTTCTCAAGACTTCTCTTGCTTGGCACACATATACTTAAAGAATATTTACTCATTTTTTATTAAATAAATTTGCAATAAAAGTGCCATATAATAAAATATTAAAAACTAATGCAATTAATAAATTGATTTTATAGATAATTTTTCTGAAAGAATTTTTTATATAAAAATTTTAAATTAAGCTGAAATATTAATTTTATTTTTAAGAGTTTCAACTTCAGAATAATTTTCAATAACTTTGTTAGAGATAATTTTTTTTTCTAATATATTAGTATTTTTTATATTTGAATTAGTATAGTGCAAAATATTGAAACTAAATTTATTATTTTTATTCATTGAAGTTCTATTTATATTATGAGACATTTTGTCAGAAATTATTTCATTTCTTTCAACTTGATTTTCTGGTTTTTTTGATTTTAATTCTAAGCCTTTTTCTTCAGTAACCTCATTAGAATTTATAGAAAAAAAATTATCAGTCATTTTATTAGCTGCCCATCCACCTATTCCTTTAAGGACTCCTAAAGGGCCAGCAAATAAAAAACCACCTACAGCGGATTGAATAATATCTAAAGATTTATTAGATTCAGTTATAAGCTTTTTAACTGAACTTACTATAGGTAAATGATTTAATGGATTAACGGTATCCATAAGCCAAGAAAATGCTGTTTTATCTTTCTTATTTGTAGGTTTTAATTTTTCATCAGTATTATTTACTTTATCTAATTTTTTTCTATGCAAATCTCTAGCTCTAAAATGATCCCATCCAGGACCTTGAAAACTAACTTTATTATACTTATTTCCCATAATTAATCTCAATTTCAATTCTTCTATTTTTACTTCTTCCAGTACTGGTAGAGTTAGATGCAATAGGCTGGGTTTCACCTTTACTTGTAGCAATAAGTCTACCTGGAGTTATAACATTGCTTTCTTCTAAGCTTTGAACTACAGAAGCAGCTCTAGCAGCAGCTAAATCCCANTTATCTCTATATTGAGANCCAAAAACTAATGGCACATTNTCTGTATGNCCTNTTACCATNATTGTACTTTTNCCCTTAGAATTTACTTTTGCAATGTTATCCATAATTTTTTTTGCTTGGGAAGTTAGTTTTGCTGTGCCTGAAGGAAATGCTCCCCCAGCTCCAACTGTAACAATAACTTTATCTTCTTTCTTTTCTACAGTTACTAAGCCCTGTCCTATTTCTTGCTTTAATGCAACTTTAAGTTCATCTTCAGTTAACTCTGCTTTTTTTTCAGCTTTTTTAAATTCTTGTTCTTCATTGTTTTCTTTATCTAAAGCTTTTTGTGCTTGATCTGCTGCTTCGGATAGTTCCTTTAATTTATCTTCTAGTCCTCCAACAAGAACATCTTTATTGGACTTTCCTGCAGCAGCCTTAGCTTTTTCTATAGCATTTAAAGTTTCTTGTAATAATTGTGGCAATTCTTTTTGCTCTGACTCAGTAGGAGTAAAATTTACAACAACATTTTTTCCTAAAACTTCAATTTCTATATCTCCTCTTGCTACTGCTTCTTTAATTGATTCTGCTAATTTTTTAGAGTCTTCACTAAAGTCTTCATCCTTAGTTTTAGTTTGTATATCTAATTCTGGCTTTTCTTCTAAAGTAGTCTGTTGAGTAACATTTTCAGTGACAGATGGGGAAGGGGAAGGACTAAAGTTTAAGCTGAGTATAGTAGTTCCTTTAGGTTGTTCTACAACAGGAATAACTCTCTGTATACCAAATGCATTTTTTAAGCTACCACTAATTTGTTTAAATTTTGGAACATTAAACTCTGCAAAAGATAATATTAAAACAAAGAAAGCCATTAGCAGAGTAGCCATGTCGGCAAATGTTGCCATCCATGCAGGAGCTCCCGCCGGAGGACATTTAGGGCACTCCTCTTCTTGTTCTTCTACTATTACTTCTTCGGCTTCTTTAGAAACAGCCATTTAATACCTCATAATTTAGCCTGCAGCAGCAGCAGCAGCTTCTATCTTTTCTTGTTGTTTAGGAGGAAGATTGGCAAGTAATTGATCCTGAATATTTCTTGGACTTTCTCCTCTTGATATAGCTCTTAATGCTGTAACTATCATTTCTCTAAAAACTACTTCTTTTGCAGTATTTTGTTCCAATGTAATTTTCATTGGTAAAAATATAACATTTGCAAGCATTGCTCCATATAGCGTGGTTAATAATGCAACGGCCATAGCAGGACCAATAGCTTTTGGATCCGCCATGTTTCCTAACATTGCAACTAGTCCAACTAATGTACCTATCATTCCCATGGCAGGACCAATATCAATCCATGATCCTATTACTGCCTGATTCATTTCATGTCTTTTTTTCATAGATGCTAATTCAATTTGCATTTGTTCATTTAGTTTTGCTTCATCTGCTCCATCTACCAACATTTGTAGACCTTTTTCAAAGAATTTATCAGGTACTTCCTGTCCTTCCAAGGCCATCATACCGTCTTTTCTAGCTATTGTTGCTAATTCAGAAACTCTTGTTATTAACTCTTCTGCATTTCTTTTTCCTGGCATAAACACTTTTCCCATAACTCCAAAGTGTCCTAAAAACTGAGGAAGTTCGCATCTGTACATAACAGCAAAAAATGTTCCACCAAAAACTATTAACATAGAGGGAACATCTACATACATTCCTATCCCTCCTGCAGAAACCATCGCTCCTGCTATCATCCCAGCAGCTCCTAATAAACCTATTAATGATGCTATATCCATACTATTGACCCCCGTGGTTAACCAATTTATATTATATTATACTTTTACTTAGCAATTATGAGACCATTTAATGAAAAATAAACATAATTACTTAAAAAACTTTTCTATAGTTTTTTCTATTATTTTCATTTTTAATATATTTTCTATAAATAATAAAGCTTTATCAAACAACTTTTTATTAGAAAAAGAACATTTAGTTTTAGACCTTAAACATAATATCTATTGGCTTAGATGCAGTGTTGGACAAGTGTGGCAAGGTAATTCTTGTAAAGGAAAAGCAATAAAACTAACAATGGAACAAGTTTCTCAGGCTATTGAAAAAGCCAATGAACAGTTAGGAGGAACTTGGAGACTTCCAACAAGAAAAGAGCTAGAAAGTATAGTTTGTTTTGAGTGTGGTAAGATTAAAATTAATAAAAAATTATTTCCTAATACTCCTTATGAACCATTCTGGACTGGGGAAAAAAATTCGTGGTCTAAAAATTTTTATTGGTCAGTAAATTTTTTTACTGGACACACCTTTGGCAGATTTCCTGGAAGTATTCCCAATTTTGTCAGATTGGTTAGAAACAGATGACTTCCTAAAATATTGATAAAGCTTTGAGAGGAATATTATTGTTCCTATAACTATTACTAAATAAGCTAAATAATAAGGTTTAATAAAACTTAAATAATGAGTTTTATCGGTAAAAACTAATCCCAACAATATTATAAATAATACTGAAATTAAGAAATATCTTATAATTAAACAAGTTCTACAATTTTGCAAAATATACCTTTTTTATATTGTCATTTGATTGACAGCTTTTACTTAATATCTTATTTTACAAATTTTATTATTTTATACAAATGCTAAAAGTATTTGAAAAACAAGTAGTCTAATAATTAAACATACAGTCATAATGTTGACTTTAAGTATAGTCAAATTAAAACTTTGATTTTCAATGTATAACGCATCAAATTGTTAGAAAACAAGGAGGANATTATGCAGTTAAATCAAAACTTAAATATAAAACATAGCCAGTCAATAGTTATGACACCTCAACTTAGACAGGCAATAAAATTACTACAATTTTCTAACCTTGAGCTCTCAAGTTATATTGAAGATGAAATTGAAAAAAATCCTTTTTTAGAAAATAAAAAAAGTGATATTTTTTCAAGCACAGATTCTTTAAAGCAAACTAAATCAGAGCATACAAAAGACTCAGCTGAAGAGAATGATAAAGATATACAAAGATGGGAAGATAGGTTTCATAATAAACAAAGAGGATCATCTTATGACGATATTTCTTCCATAGAGGAGCGTATAGCTGAACCTAAAAAGAGCTTGAGATCTCATTTAATGGAGCAAATTCTCTTGGATATTCCTGAGGGAAAAGAAAGAAGAATAGCAATATTATTACTAGACTTAATTGAACCTTCAGGATGGATTACTTCAGATATGGAAGAATTTATTATCAATAATAAACTAGAAAAAGATACTACCTTAAAAGTCTTGGAAAAATTACAAAAACTTGAGCCAATTGGTGTTTTTGCTAGAAATTTAGGTGAATGTTTGAGATTACAATTAAGAGAAAAGGGATTGCTCAACGATAGTATAGAGGTAATTACCAACAATTTACAGTATTTAGCAAAAGGAGAAATTCAAAAACTTTGTAAAATTGCAAAAGTTAATGAAGAAAAGCTTTCTGAGTATGTTAATTTAATTAAGAATCTAAATCCAAAACCAGCCACATCATTTGTAGATGATGATTTTAGAATAGATCCACCAGATGTAATAATAGAAAAAAATAAAAAAGGTTGGAAAGTTGAGCTGAATAAATCAACTTTGCCAGCAATTAAAGTAGAGGAAGAATTAGCAGATCAAGTTACCAAAACTAAAAATACTAATGATCAAGATAAAAAATTTGTTTCTGAGGCATTTAACTCTGCTAAATGGTTAGTAAGAGCGATAGAACAAAGGAACTCTACTACTTTAAAAGTTGCTGTTGAAATATTAAAAAAGCAAAAAGAATTTTTTAAATTTGGACCTGGGCATCTAAAACCTCTCGTGTTAAGAAATGTTGCTTCATCAATAGGAATGCATGAAAGCACAGTTAGCAGAGTTACTAGATCTAAATTATTACAAACTCCTTGGGGTTTATTTCAAATGAAAGATTTTTTTAGTAGCTCAGTAGGACCTAATGATAATGAGGAAGCCCATTCAGCTAAAACTGTTAGAACTTTACTAAAAGAGATAATTAGCAATGAAAAAAGCAATAAACCCTACAGTGATGAAAAGTTATCTTTTCTTTTTAAAGAAAGAGGAGTTATTGTAGCAAGAAGGACAGTTGCCAAATACAGAGAGATGCTAAAAATCCCATCCTCAGCTGAGAGAAAACGTTTGATGAGATTGAATAAGGTAATGCAAATTAAAACTAATTAGTTGCTTATTACGAAATATTTAAATTNACAAGAAGACAACAAATATTTATTAATAAGACTTGATGAAAAGACTTTTAAAAGCAGAATAATATTCTGACTAATTTATAATTATGCTTTGACTACTCTTGCAGCTAAAGACTGAGTAATTCTTTTTTCATAATTAGATGGAAGCGGATCATTTAAATAATTTCCTAATGGTATATTTTTTTCTTCCACAACATTATCGTTGTCATCATATATGCCGATATTAATTTTTATATTAGTATCATACATACTTTTTAATTTACTTTTTAGGTTGTTAATAGCTAATCTTGACATTATTATCTCCTTTACTACTTCAGTAGCAATTTATCTGCCAAAAATGATTATTTAGCCATTTTAAGAATATTTAATGTAAGACTNGTCAANAATCTACTAGAAAAAATATTTTTAACNAGCAATTCNCTAGGTATAAACAATATNTCAGATTTTTTTTCAGATATNATTGTATTTNTCCACTTTATATTTTTAAGTATTTCTATTAATCCNAAAGATTGGCTTTCATGGATTTCATCAGTGATATCACTTCCTATAGAATTAAGAATTAGTGCTTTACCTTTTAAAATAACAAAAAAACATTCTGCTTTATTCCCTCTTTTAACAATAACTTCTTTATGAAAAAAAGATCTTTTCATTTTTAACTCCACGTATGAGGGTATTTATTATCAATATCTATAACAAGACTTTTTATTAGAACACTAGAAAAAGAATTATTGAATAAAATATCTTTTAAAAAATCTTTATCTATAACTGCTAACGAAACTGTGCTTTTTGCACACATATTTCTGCTGTAAGGTCTATCTAAAATTGTATCTATCAACCCTAATGAACTACCCTTTTGAAGAGTGATTTTTTTTTGACTACATTTTTTCGAAGAACTACTTTCAACAAATCCGTCTAAAATTATAAAAATATTATTTATTTTTTCCTTTTCGCTGTATATGGTTTGATTCTTCCTGAACAGCTGAGTCTTTTTTGAACTTGAAAGTATATTAGTATGATTATTATTCAATGAATTACAATGCATATATATAAAAACGGTTTATATAAAAAAGTTTTAATTTAAGGCAATAACTTTAATAACTGCTGTGCTTTTTTTATATATATTTTATCCATATCAGATAAAGGTGAATTATTTAGCAATTTTTTTATTAGATTTTTAGACTCTTCTAAATATAAATCCTCATTCAATAGAGAATATCCGTAGGCTAACTCATATAAAACTCCAATTTCATTAGAATTTTTATGATTTATTACAATTTTAAAATGATTGATAGCTTTGTTAACTTTTGCACCATAAACAGCACTAGCAACTGTTTTTCCAGCTTGGTTAATTATTTCAGCATGCCAAATACCTTTAGATAAGTTAGCTAAAATATTATTAGAGTTTATTAATAATGCTTTATCTAAGTACCTTTTTACCCTATCAGCAATACCTTTGGTAATTGCTGCCATTATACCAATCTTTTGGCCGTATCTTCCTAATGCATGTGCTGCTTCAACATAAGCATTATCATTATCAGGATCCATTTTAATAGCCGCTTTAGCTATATTATATGATTTTAGAAATTTTTCTTCTGCCTCTGTGTCTTTTAAATAGAAATGAGTGTAAATAGATAATATTCTGGATTTTAGAATTTTAGCTTCAGCGCTATCATACTTAGATGCTTCTTTAATAGCATTTTCATATTCTCCTTTAAGAAATAAGTTTCTAGATTTATCTAAATTATCGAATGAAAAACTATTTGTGGGAAGTAAGATTAGAAAAAAGAAAATTAGAATAATTTTTCTAAATACTCTTTGTGAACTTTTGATAATTAAGAAAGGATGTTTTGCCATAATATTTTTGGTATAATAATATTTGGCATTAAAAAAATCAATAAAACTATAAAAAGTATGTAAACTAAAAAAAATGTCTTATTAACTTTATATATGTATATTAAAAATCCTATTAATATAAAATCAATTAAAATACTAAAAATATTTTCCACTTCTTAAAGTGCNCGAATTANTCTTAGTTCTTTTTTAGCAATGGAGTGATTAGGTTGTAATTTTAAAAGCTTTTTATAAAGGACTTTTGCNTCTGATACATAACCATGCATGAATGCAGCTCTTGCTAATAATAAAGTTTTTTCTAAGTTAAACATATTTTTCNCCTTTATATGGAGATACGCAAGTATTATGCCAAAAAAGTAACAAGAAGAAAAATCTCCTTGTTACTTTCAAAGTATAGTTTAAATGCTGTCTAGTGCATTTTCTATATCTAAAATTATATCATTTTCATGTTCTATTCCTACAGATAGTCTAATATAATCTTTAAAAACTCCGGCCCTTTGCTGATCTTTGACTGACAATTGCGAATGTGTAGTAGACGATGGATGTATTGCTAAGCTTCTTACATCCCCAATATTAGCAACGTGATAAAAAAGTTGTAGGCTGTCAATAAATTTTTTGCATGCTTCATACCCATCTTTTAAATGAAACCCTATCAGGTTTCCATAGAGATTTTTAGAGAAATATTTTTTACTAATACTGTTATTTCTTTTAAAAGATGGATAAATAACTTTAGAAATTTTTTCATGGCTTTTTAAATAATTGGCTAGTTTTTCTGCATTTATTGATTGCCTTTCCATTCTTAGTGAAAGAGTTTCTAGGCCTTGAATAAACTGAAATGCATTAAAAGGACTCATTGCATAACCTAAATCCCTTAAGAGGGTNGTCCTAGCCTTTAGAATGTAAGCAATAGGGCCNAAAGGTTTTGNTGCTTCNGACCATATTGTTCCATGATAACTTGGATCAGGNAAGTTAATAGCAGGCTGTTGATTTTTAAAACTTTCCCATTTGAAGTTTCCTCCATCTATTATTACTCCACCTATTGCGCTTCCTTGTCCACCTATAAACTTTGTAGTTGAATGTACTACAATTGATGCACCATGGGAAAATGGTTTGCATATAAAAGGCGCTGCTGTATTGTCCAGAATCAGGGGAATACCAATTTCTCTTCCAATTGCAGATACTTCTTCTATTGGAAATATATCAAGCTTAGGATTTGGTAATGTTTCTCCAAAATATGCTCTTGTATTTTTATCTGATGCTGTCTTAAAATTTTCTGGATTAGCTGGGTCTACAAACCTTACTTCTATTCCTTGATCTTTAAGTGTGTTAGCAAATAAATTCCAAGTTCCTCCATAAATATCAGTAGAGCTAATAATATTATCTCCATTTCTTGCAATATTTTGTATTGCTAGAGCTGTCGCTGCTTGTCCTGATGATACAGATAAAGCAGCTGCACCTCCTTCAAAAGCTGATATTCTTTTTTCTAATACATCACATGTGGGATTCATAATTCTAGTGTAAATATTTCCTAGTTCTTTCAATGCAAATAAATTTTCTGCATGACTGGAGTCATTAAACTGGTATGATGTTGTTTGATAAATCGGAACTGCTACAGAATTTGTGCTAGCATCCGCCCTCCATCCAGCATGTATTGCTTGTGTTTCTTCGTTCTTAAATTGTAAGTTAGTCATTTTATATCCCTTTCTACTAATTATAANAGTAGCTCCAGAAAAGTAAAATAATGCTGTAGTGAGAATAACTGACACCTCTTTAGCAGTATTTATTAAGCGCTCGCAAGCTGGAGCTCAAATCAGCGCATAAATAATTATAATATTTATTTTTTTAAAAAAGTCAATATGTTTATAAAATATGAGTGTAGCTTTTATATACAATGATATATACAGATATTCGAATTTTGGTAACTATCACCCTGTTTTACCAAAAAGAATTTCCAATGTTTATGACTTTACTCAATTGTTAAATATCAGAAATAATCTTAATTTTTTTTTTAATGATGTAGCTGACTTTAATACTTTAGAATTATTTCATTCAAAAGATTATTTAGAAGTGTTAATAGAAACTGAAAAGAGTCAAAAAATATCTAAAGATAATTCTAAAAAATATAATTTAGGTACTACAAGCAACCCTATATTTAAGGAAATGTTTAGAAGACATGCAACTTCAACTGGGGCATTAGTTTTAGCAGTTGATTTAATAGAAAAAAATTATAATTATATTTTTAGTCCAGGATCAGGTGCGCATCATGGTAAAGTTAACATGGCTTCAGGGTTTTGTTATCTTAATGACATAGCCGTTTCTATTTTGGTTTTAAAGTTGAAAGGATACAATAAAATTCTTTATTTTGATATGGATGCACACTATGGAGATGGGGTAATTGATTATTTCAAATATGACTCAGATGTTTTTACAATTTCTATACATCAAGAAGACTTGTGGCCAAGAACAGGATTATATAAGGAGGACTTAAAAAATAATATTTTAAACCTACCGGTAAAAAGAGGTTTTAATGATTACCAATTTAAAAAATTAATCGATAAAAATATTTTTAAAAAAATAGATAAATTTAGACCTCAAATAGTTCTTATGCAAATGGGAGCAGATTGTTTGATAGGAGATAAAATGTCTGCTTTGGAGTTAAGTAATAATTCTATGGCTTATATAATAAGAAAAATAAAAATCTTATGTGATAAGATAATAGTAATGGGTGGAGGAGGTTATAACCCATGGGTTACGTTAAGGGCTTGGATATATAATTTAGCTGAATTAGTTGGTGCCGATTATCCTTTAACTCTAGATAAGCATGCAATAGAATTTTTAAAAAATATTAATTATAATAGCAAGCCAAAAGATTTTTGGCTGAACAGTATTCAGGACAAACCCAATATTTTCTAAATGTTTAAAGGTTGCTTAATATATTTAATCTATCCTTTAATTGTCATTTTGCTTTTAACTTTTTTAATAATTTTAATATCTTAAATAATGTCTTTAATAATTTTATTTATATCTGGGTTTTTTTGGGGAGTATTTGATCTTATTAGAAAGCTAGCNTTAGAATTTTTATCTCTAACTCAAATAATATATATAATATTTTTTTCTCAGCTCATCATATTTTTTTTATCTTTATTTTTGTCAAAACTCATTATCACTAGTTTTTATTATATTCCATTTTTAATAAGTATTTCTTTTTTAAACTTAATATCTCTATATTTTTTTTTAAAAGCCCTTAAAATTTCAGAAATCAGTATGAGTATACCTTTGCTTAGTTACTCTCCATTATTTTCCCTATTATTTTCAAAAATGTTATTAGGAGAGAGCTTGTCTTTTATTCAATATGTTGGAATTGTTGTTATTTTTTTTGGATCATTTATTCTTTACAGTGAGAGCTTAAAATATAAAGATTTATTAGTTAGTCCTTTTTCTTTAATAAAAAATAAAGGTGCTCGACTAATTTTAGTAGTAACTGTAATATGGAGTATTGTTCCGGTTCTAGACAAAAAAAGTTTTTACTACACGGATATTTATCTTCATGGATTTTTACAATCATTACTAGGTTTTATTTTATTATCCTTACTTATTAGATTTAGGGATAAAAATAAAATTTATAAGACTAAAAGTAGAAGAAATAATACTATCCTATTTTTATTAATAGTTGTTAGCTTTCTTGCAACAGTTACACAATTTATGGCGTTAAAAATTAATTTAGTGCCCATTTTAGAAGTAGTAAAAAGAGCATTAGGAATATTACTTTCATTATTTTTTGGGTATATTTTTTTTAAAGAGAAAATAAATATACAAAAAATATTTAGTATTATAATTATTATTTCAGGTCTATCTATAATATTGTAATTTCTCTTAAAGCTAAAAACTGGAATGACTTTAAAATTATAGTTATTAATTAAGATATATTTCAGATAATTTAAATTTTTTGGTAAGATTAAGGGATGAAAATTAAAACATTTGTAATTTTATCTGTGTTTTTTCTTTTGATTGGTGCTCTTGTATGGTTTTTTATTAAAGATTATGAGTACAAGAATCAAGTTATTAGAGCAAACATTACTTTAAAGAATAATTGTGAGCTAATTGACGCAGCATTTATGGTTACTTCATACCCTGAAAACAAAAATGCCTACTTTGATAATAAAAAAGCTGTTATGTATTTAAAAAGATCAAGCAAAGTACAGTTGCAAGCTAATAATAAATACGAAGGATTTCATTATAGCAGCGTGCCAGTAGAGGTAAAAGAGAATCTAATTTTAGAAGCAAATTGTACTGAAGAAGGAAGATTAGAAGACATTTTTAACTCTCTTAAGGAACAATTTAAGGAATAGAATTAAACTCTTTTAGTAATTTTTATGTAAAATTTACTGTTTTTATATAAAATATGATGATGAGCAACATTTTGTTCCAGTACTTGATCTAAGTGTAAAATGTTATTTTTAAGTGGCCCATATTCTAGTGCTCTCATTATAACATACCAAATTTTGTAAAGGTCAGAGTTATCCATAATAATTATAAAATAAAAACATCTTAAAAAACTTATAAGAACAAATCAAGAACAAAAGTAAATTTATTTATTTTTTTTCAGAAGGATAGTTATATGACGAATATCTTAAAACTAGAATACTGATTGCTAAAAGCACTATGCCTCCACATATTATTAAAATATCAAAATTTAGTCCACTATTACCATTATTATGCCAATTATTCATGTATTCTAATAGCATTCTTGTTAACGCTGTAATTGCAACATAAATTAAAAATCTTACTGGCATATGGTTAGTTCGAAAGTAAATACCAACAACAGCCCCTAATTCTAAATAAATAAAAAGCAGAAGAATATCTTCAATACTGGCAGAATTTTTTTGAGTCATTTCTAAGAAAGCAAAAAAAGCAGACCAAACTATTGCAGATCCAATTGCAAACAAAGCTAAATAATGAAATGTTCTTACTAGAAAATTTCCAACATTGTTTGCTTTATTTTCTAACTTATTGTGCACTAAATAATAATAGCTAAGAAAGTGAGTTTAGTAAACTGTAATACTGTTACTAGGGAGGAGTAATTGAAAGTCTACTAAACTCATATTTGTATAATAGTAAACAATTTTACAAAAATCAAGTAAAAATATTAAAAAANNTNATTTTTTTTTAGTTGAAAANNTTTGTAAANTTTTGTTAATATGTAAAATTAGTAAATTATGTTAGATATTAATAGAGAAATTATAGCCAATATTGGAATAGTCATAAGGCGACTTAGGCGAGAGAAAGGGATAACTCAAAAACAACTTTCTAGTGAACTAGGAATTTCCGTCGCATATATTAATTTGATAGAAAATAATAGAAGAGACATTACAGTTCCTTTGTTAATTAAAGTAGCTAAGTTATTTAATATTGAATTATCAGATTTAACTAGTGATTACAATAAACAACTTAATTCAGATCTTATTGATATTTTTAGTGATAACCTCTTTGAAGAACATGACTTAAAAAATATAGATGTTAAAGAGTTTTCCATGAATTCACCCATAATTGGAGATGCAGTAAGATCGTTATATAAAAAATATTTACAAAATAGAAAAGATTTAGCATTACTCTCTGACCAAATGATTTCTGTAAAGCAAGACATTTCTGATACCGTTGGATCTGATATATCTTCAGCAGATTTAGTTTCAGATATTTTGCAATCAAATAATAACTTCTTTCCTGAGCTAGAGGATATTGCTGCTGCAGAAGTTAATTTATTAGACATGAAGTTAGGCAATAGATTTAAGAGTATGATTGCTTATTTAAAAGAGAAATTTTCTATAAATGTTGATCTAGCTGATGAGGGTTTTGTAGAAAATTTTTCTAAGCGATTTTATAAAGAAGAAAAACTATTAAAAATTTCTAATACTTTGTCCAGGGAAAGTAAAGAATTTATGATTGCTCAACAAATAGGGCTTTTAGTTGCTGGAGATGCTATAGAGAAACAGCTCAAATTAAAAGGTGCTCTAGATGAAAACAGTCTTGCTCTTGGTAGAACAGTTTTAGCAAACTATTTTGCTTCTGCATTGCTTATGCCATATGATTTATTTTGGCAAACTGCTGAAAAATGTAGGTATGATATTGATATCTTGTGTAATAGATTTGATACTTCTTTTGAACAGGTTTGTCACAGGCTTACCACCCTTCAAAAAGAAGATAAAAAAGGTATACCTTTCCACTTTATGAGAGTTGATATAGCAGGGAATGTATCCAAAAGGTTTTCTATTTCTGGGTTAAAAATACCTAGGTATTCAGTCGCTTGTCCTAGATGGAATGTATATACTGCTTTTTTAAATCCCGGTAAAATAAAAATTCAATTGTCAAAAATGTTAGATGGAGAGACTTTTTTATGTTTTGCTAGAACTGTAAGTAAAAGAATAGGAGATTATAGATCCCCAGAAACATTTTTTTCTATAGGAATGGGTTTTGATATTAAACATTCTGATAGATGCATATATTCTGATGGGATAGATTTTAAAAAACCAGTACCAACAGGTTTATCTTGTAGAACTTGTGAAAGAGAAAATTGCAGACAGAGAGCATTTCCTCCTATTCATAGAACTATAAAATTTGATGAAAATATTAGAGGACTGTCTGGATATATAAATCCTAAGGAAAAAAAGTAATTAATGTTTTCAAGTTTATTTCGTGGTATTATTTANTATGATTACTTTACATTTTAGTTCTAATAGCAGATCTCAGAGAGTACTTTGGCTTCTTGAAGAGTTAGAACTACCGTACAAATTAAATAAAATTAAATTCCATCCTTCTGAACTAAAGTCAGAGGAGCATAGAAAAAGACATCCTTTAGGAAGAGTACCAGTATTGGAAGATAAAGATGTAATTATTTTTGAGTCTGGAGCTATTATAGAGTATATAATTGCTAAATATGATAGAAAAGAACTAAAACCCGGTGTAGATAGTGATATTTTTCCAACTTATTTACAGTGGTATCATTATTGTGAAGGAATGGTTATGCCACCAATGAATACTGTTGTGGTCCATACCCTTATCTTGCCACCCGAAAGAAGAAATCCAGAGATCTTACGTCAGGCAAAAAATTTATTAACAAAATCAATACTTCCAGTCGATGAATTATTATCTAAAAATAAATTTTTGATTAAAGACAATATATCAGGCGTTGATTTCATGCTTGGACATTCTTTATTTATGGCAAATAATTTAGGTTGTGTAAGTGATGATATGAAAAATATATTAAGATATTTGGAATTGATTAATAGTTTGAAGTCATTTAATAAAGCAGTAAATACCTAAGAACTTTATTAATCTTTTGTTCGTATAAAAATAATGAAAAAAAACTGTTTAGTTTGGTTCCGTAAAGATTTGAGATTGTCAGATAACCCAGCTATAAATGCTGCAAAAAACTATGAAAATATCTACCCACTGTTTATAATGGATGAAGACATTTTTGAGAATAAGTCTTTAGGTGGAGCAAGTCTTTGGTGGCTTGAAAACTCTTTAGAATTATTAAACAGAAACATTCAAAATAATTTAAAAATTCTAAGAGGTGATAGTTTAAAAATAATACCTAAATTGTGTGAAGATTTAGAAATTAATGCAGTTTTCTGGAATAGATGTTATGAGGCTGATAGAATTAAAAAAGATTCTAAATTAAAAAAAAAATTATTAGACAATAGCATTGAAGTAAAATCTTTTAATTCAAGTTTGCTTTGGGAACCATGGGATATAAAAAATAAATCAGGAAATCCTTACAAAGTCTTTACACCTTTTTTTAAGTCAGGATGTCTTACAAGTTCAAATCCTAGAACACCTATTAGTAAACCTGATAATTTAAATTTCAAAAAAGCCAACTCCAATTTTAAGGAATATGAATTTAAATATCTTTTTAAAAATAACCATTGGAGTAATAAGTTTAAAAAATACTGGAATGTTGGAGAAATAGGAGCAAAAAATAGTTTAAATAAATTTTTAAAATTAGGAGCAAAAAACTATTCAATAGGACGTAATTATCCATCAATTGAAAATGTTTCTAGACTTTCTCCTTATTTGCATTGGGGAGAAATTTCTCCTTTTGAAGTATGGCATGAAGCAAACAAAAAAATGTTTGGAGAAAATAAATCTGTTTTCCTTAGTGAATTAGGATGGAGAGAGTTTTCATATCATCTTTTATATAACTTTCCAAATTTACAAGACCAAAATTTAAAAAATAACTTTGACAGCTTTCCTTGGATTGAAAATAATAATTTATTGGAAAAATGGAAGAAAGGTGAAACTGGATATCCAATTATTGACGCTGGTATGAGAGAACTTTGGGAAACAGGTTACATGCATAATAGAGTTAGGATGATTACATCATCTTTCTTAGTTAAAAATTTACTTGCACATTGGAAACACGGAAAAATGTGGTTTTGGAATTGTCTTTTAGATGCAGATGCAGCGAGCAATAGTGCCAGCTGGCAGTGGGTTGCAGGAACAGGAACAGATGCCACTCCTTTTTTTAGAATTTTTAATCCTATAACGCAGTCGAAGAAGTTTGATTCAGATGCTAATTATATTAAAAAATATGTTCCTGAATTAAGTAAACTACCTACTAAAATAATATTTTCTCCTTTTGAATATGATAGCAGTATACTCAAACAATATGATGTAGTTTTAGGAAAAAATTATCCATATCCTATTATTGATTATGTTGAGTCGAGAAAGAGAGCACTTAATGTTTACTCTAGATTTATAAATAAAAATTAAATAAGTTGCCAATTATGCTTTTTTTCTAATAATAAATATTTATGTTTAAATTCTTTTTAGATAAAAAATGGTTTTTATGGAGTGTAGGAGGAACACTGCTAATCTTAGTATCTACTTGGTATCAAGTTCAACTAGATGTAAAAATTAATGAGTGGTTTGGTGATTTTTACGATACTTTGCAAAAAGCTTTAACTGAACCAGGAAGTGTTACTGAAAAAGAATTTATTTCTTATCTTTTTACATTTGCAAAAGTTGCAGGAGGATGGGTTGTAATAGCTGTTTTTACTGGTTTTTTTGTTAGTCATTGGGTTTTTAGATGGAGGACATCAATGGCAGATTATTATCATGAACAATGGCAAAAAGCTAGAATGACAGAAGGTGCTTCTCAGAGAGTACAAGAAGATACTCTAAAGTTTGCAAGAATTATGGAAGGATTAGGTGTAGGTTTATTAGATAGCCTAATGACATTAGCTGCTTTCCTTCCAATTTTATGGGGATTATCTAAACAAGTTAGTGCACTACCTTATTTTGGAGAGGTTGACCATGCTTTAGTTTGGGTGGCTATTATTTCTGCTTTAGGAGGTACAGTTTTACTAGCTGCTGTAGGAATTAAACTTCCTGGAATAGAATATGATATACAAAAAGAAGAGGCTGGATATCGTAAAGAGCTTGTACTAGGTGAGGACGATCCTATAAGAGCAGCACCTCCAAAAATTGGGCAATTATACAACAGAGTGAGAGGCATCCACTTTAAATCTTACTTCCATTACTTATATTTTAATACAGTGAAGTGGTCTTATTTTCAAGGAATGGTTATTGTGCCATATTTAGCTTTGGCTCCAACAATAGTATCTGGAGCAATAACATTGGGTTTTGTTCAGCAAATTACTAGAGCCTTTGGTAGAGTAGAAGGATCACTACAATACTTGGTGAAAAGCTGGGCAACTATAGTAGAATTAATATCTGTATGGAAAAGATTAAGAGAGTTTGAAAAAAATTTAAACAAAAACATTAACTTAGATTATGAAAAAAGTTTGGAAACTAGTTAGTATTTTTTATAATGCTTGAAAATTTTTATAACAATTTCATTTTCAAGTATTCAAGGGTTTTTTTATTTATAATAGTATTAGGTACTATATTTCTTGGATATAAAGCTTTTTTTTTAAAAATTGATGCTTCTTCAGATACTCTTATTTTAGAAAATGATAAAGATTTAGCTTATCATCAACTTCTTTCAAAAAGATATAAGACGCCAGATTTTCTTGTGATAGCTTTTTCCCCGAAAAAGGGTCTTTTTTCTGAAGAGTCTATTTACACAATTAAAAGTATTACAAATGAACTTTTAAGCTTAGAAAAAGTACAGTCTGTTAATTCCATATTAAATGTTCCATTATTAGAAAGTTCTAAAAAGCCTTTAGCAGATATTTTAGAAGGTATACCATTGCTTAAAGATAATATTGTTCCATTAGACGATGCTAAAAAAGAGTTTATTAGTAGCCCTCTTTATAAAGACAACCTAGTAAGCTCAGACTTCAAAACTACAGCTATTTTAGTAAATCTTAGAGATAACTTTGAACTTAATAAAACTCGTCAGAAGTTAAAAGTGTTAAAAACAAAAATAGTTGATGAGACTATCACAGATACTGAATTAAATGATTACAATAGATTAAGTAATGTTTTAACTAATTTGAGGGATACTGAGAGACAAAAACAATCCTCTCTTATACAAGATACTCGGTATATTTTAAAAAAGTATAAAGCTAATGGTGAAATATATCTTGGAGGAATACCCATGATAGCAAATGATGTGGTTAACTTTGTAAAGAATGACTTGAAAGTTTTTGGTGTTTCCATATTAATTTTTCTAATAATAGTATTATTTATAATTTTTAGACAAATTAGATGGGTAATCCTTCCTATTATAACCTGCATGTTTTCAGTTGCTATTACTTCAGGTCTTTTTAGTATTTTGAATTGGGAAGTCACAGTAATATCTTCTAATTTTATTTCTTTACAACTTATCTTAACTATGGCTATTACAATTCATTTAATTGTAAGGTACAGGGAGTTGGTTGCAGGAAAACAAAAAACTTCCCAAAAAAATTTGCTTTTAGATACTGTTTTACAAATGATTAAACCTTGCTTTTTTACTGTAATTACTACTATTGCAGGTTTTAGTTCTCTTATTTTATCTGATTTATTACCTGTTATTAACTTTGGATGGATGATGAGTTTGGGTGTAAGTATTTCTTTGCTTGTGACCTTTCTAATATTTCCAATTTTGTTAGTTGAATTAGATAAACTATATCCTAATTTAAATTTTGAAAATAAATTTAATCTTCCAGAAATAGTTGCAAAATTTGCAAGTAAATACGGAAATTTATCTTTAATAGCTGCGATTATAATTATTGTCTTTAGTATAGTGGGAGTTACAAACTTGAAAGTAGAGAACAGCTTTATTGATTATTTCAAAAGTAATACAGAAATCAGTAAAGGAATGACAGTTATAGATAATAAACTTGGAGGCACAACCATATTAGATGTAACTTTAGACTTTGATCATAAAAATGTAGATATTAACAATTCTGAAATAAACTTAGAACCCATTGAAGATGATTTCGATGATTTATTGATGGAGTTTGAGGAAGATAGTAATGAACCTAAATATTGGTTTACCGAGTACAAAATGGGACAAATAGAAAAACTTCATGATTATTTAGATTCTTTAGAAGAAACAGGAAAAGTTCTTTCTTTTGCAACTATTTTAAAAATAGGTCGAGTAATCAATAATGGAAATTCTCTAGACAGTGTCCAGTTAGGACTAATGTATGAAAAACTCTCTGAAGAGTATAAAGAAATAATTATAGATCCTTATATCTCCACACAAAATAACCAAGCCCGTATAACCTTGAGAGTAAAAGACTCAGATCCTGAATTAAGACGCAATGAACTTATAAAAAAAATTAAGAGTGAAGCTCCACAAGTATTAGATATAGAAAAGGATAAAATTAAGTTATCTAATATATTAGTGCTATACAATAATATGTTACAAAGTTTATTTAGCTCTCAAATTTTAACCTTAGGTTTAGTTATAGCAGTTTTATTTGCTATGTTTGTGGTATTATTTAAATCTTTAAAAATTTCCGTTATAGCGTTACTTCCAAATTTACTATCAATAGGGTCTGTTCTTGGTTTAATGGGAGTTTTTTCTATTCCATTAGATATGATGACCATTACAATTGCAGCTATTAGTATGGGAATAGCTGTAGATAATACAATTCATTATATTTTTAGACACAGGATTGAGTATAATAAGAGCAAAAATTATGAAAATGCAATGATAAGAACACACACCAGTATAGGGTATGCTCTATATTATACAACCCTTACAATTATAGTTGGCTTTTCAATACTTGTATTTTCTAACTTTATTCCTAGTATTTATTTCGGTTTATTAACCAGTTTAGCAATGTTTATTGCACTTTTTGCAACCTTAACAATTGTCCCAAAACTATTATCTTTATTTAAAGTTTACAATTAAATTTTTTTTTTTTTAAAAAAGTAAAAAAATGGAAAAAATAGTAAAGGTGATATTGATAGGAATAAAAAGTCAGTATTAAAAGATTTTATTTTAGCTTGCTTGCTCATTTCTAAATACAAAGAAATAAAATTTTGGTAAGAATAATCTTCCATGTTTAACTTGGTTATAATATTAAAATTGCTGTAGCTAGTTAAATTCCTAAATTCTTCAAAATAATATAATTGGTATCTGTTTAAAATAGTAATGAAAATTGCAACCGCAGCTCCAGTGCCTAGAGTTCTAAAAAACTGAAATAATCCTGCTCCATGAGTCCTATATTTATCTGGCAAGGTAGTGTAAGTTATATTTGCTAAAGCTACATAGTAGATACTTATAGATATTCCTCTATATATCATATTTAAAACTATCTGTGTTGTAGAAATATCTTCTGTCCAAAATGTTACTTCTAAGTTAGACACTATATAAATAGATAATCCAAACAACATAGTTTTTACGTTTCCTAAATGAGATATTATTTTACTTGTGAAAAACGTTCCTAGCATGCCTCCAATTCCAGAAATACAAAGAATTAACCCTACTAAATAGATAGGAAAATCCTGAATTTGTGTAAGAAATATTGGCATTAGGATAAAAGGAGGTATTAAAATAAAACCAAATAAAAAGGCAAAAAACATTCCTCCAGTATAAAATCTATCCTTAAACAACTGTAGAGGAAATAGAGGGTTTTTTGAGGTTAACGAATTGTATACAAATAATAATGAGGTAAAAATAGATAAAATTAGTAAAAAAGTTATATAATTAGAGTCAAACCAATCTTCAAGCTCTCCTCTATCTAGAAAAATTTGAAGTGCTCCAGCAGAAATACTTAAAAAAATAAAACCTGTATAATTAATTTTACTTTTTCTTCTAGACATATTGTCTTCTAGAAAAGCTATTAATCCAAAAAATGCTAATAATCCTAATGGTAAATTAATAAAAAAAACCCATCTCCAACTAAAATTATCTATTATAAAACCTCCCAATAAGGGTCCAATAACAGGACCAGCTAGTAATCCAAAAGTCCATGCAGATATTGCTTTGCTTCTTTTTTCTAGAGAAAAACTATCAACTACGAATGCTTGACTTAGGGCAACTAAACCAGAACCAAAAAAACCCTGAAGCCCTCTAAATAAAAGCAATGTTTCAAAACTATTAGACAATCCACACAATCCTGAAAATATGGTGAATCCTAAAATTCCATATAAATATATTTTTTTTCTTCCAAAAATTTGTGATAAAAAACCTAAACTTATTATACCTATTGCTGAAGAAATAGAAAAAATAGTAATAATCCATACTGTAATTGATCTAGTTGTAGAAAAATAGGTTTCTATTTCATCCAATGAAAGAGAAATAATACCCATGTCTATAGTAAATAGGCTAGTTGCTAAGCATATAAAAAAAAGACTAATTATATTTTTATCAAATTTCAAAATTTTTATTTATTATAATTCAGATAAATAAGTTATTATATTTTATATTATGCAGTCAATTTATTTGGCAGGGGGTTGTTTTTGGTGCACGGAGGCAATCTTTAAGATGGTTATAGGTGTAGAAAAAGTTGTTCCTGGATATATTGGAGGAATAACTAAAAACCCTACATACCAGGAAATTTGTAAAGGGCATACAGGACATGCAGAAGCAATTTTGTGTTCTTATGATGAAAAAAAAATCATTTTAGAAGATATTTTAGATATTTTCTTTTCAACACATGACCCAACTCAATTAAATAGACAAGGAAATGATATCGGTACTCAATATAGATCTGCAATATTTTGTATTAATAATAAACAAAAGAGTATAGTTAATAGTTTTATAGATGGAATAAACCATTTACACGATAATAAAATAGTAACGGAAGTTGAAATAAATAATAATTTTTTTGTCGCTGAAAATTATCATTTTGATTATTTCAATAGGAATAGTGAAAACGCATACTGTCAAGTAGTAATCAACCCCAAGCTATTAAAGTTTAAGAATAAGTATAAAAATAAAATTATTTAAGACCAAAGTTTTAAGTACAATTCTTTGATTTGATTATGAGAAGGTACAACTGGGTTATTGGAAGGAGATCCAGAGTCTAAAGCTTGCTTAGCTAAAACATCTAATTTACCTATAAAATCTTTTTTATCAATCCCATATTCTTCTGGTGTTGGTACTTTTAAATCTACATTTAGATTAAAAAGGGCATCTATTAATTTTTGATTCGAAAGGTCTTCATTATCTTGATAATTAGCAATTCCCATTATTTTTGAGCAATTAGCATATTTTGATCGAGCACCAGATATAGAAAAACCAGTAACAGTAGGAAGTAGCATGGCATTTGATAAGCCATGAGGAACATGATAATTTGCTCCTATAGGTCTACTCATTCCGTGAACTAGAGCTACAGAAGCATTGCTAAAGGCCATACCAGCTAGTGTAGATCCTATCATTACAGCTTCTCTTGCTTTTTTGTCATCACCATTTAAAAAAACATTACGTAAATTAGGATAAATTAACCTCATTGCAGAAGTAGCTTGCGTGTCACTAAATAAATTAGCCTTTTTACTAACGTAAGCTTCAATTGCATGCGTAAGTGCATCTATTCCTGTGTCAGCTGTTGTTCTGGCTGGAACAGTTAATGACAGTTCATAATCTACTATAGCAGCAGATGGTAAAAAGCCTGAACCCACACACAACATTTTTTCATCAGTTTTTTCATCTGTAATAATGGTAAATTTGGTAACCTCCGAACCAGTTCCTGCAGTGGTAGGAATAGCAATTATAGGAATGGATTTATTATTAAATATATAAGGGAATTTATAATCAGACATTTTTCCGCCATGAGTAGCTAAAGCACTGATGGCCTTTGCAGAGTCAATAGGACTTCCACCTCCAAAAGCTATAATTGAGTCAAATTTTCCTTTTTTTAAAATATCAACAGGTTCCAAGATAGATTCTGATGTGGGTTCAGGGATTGTGTCTTTATATATTTCATATCTGATTTGAAATTTAGTTAAATATTCCTCTAAAGGTTTTATTATTCCAAGACTCACCATAGTTTTATCTGTAATAATAAGAGGGTTTTTTCTTTTTAAGGAATTTAATATATTATTAATTTCCTTTAGAGATCCTCCACCAAATGTAATAGAATTTGGTAACAAAATATTATTCATAAACTCTAACCTTGAATTTTATAGCTAATAATATATCATAAAATAGAATTAGGGAATAATTTATGGATACTAAGTTTAAAACTGGAGATTTGTTTCTCAGGGGCTTCGCGTATCCTACTGAGTGGGAAGTTATAAACATTAAATTAATTAATGATATCGTTCATTATGAATTAAAGGATGTTAGGTCTCCTAAGTCAGTTGTTTTATCAGAATGGGCTTTAATTAAAGACGATAGCTGGAAATTTCATAAAGAAGGTGTTAACCGAGAATTAGAAGCGTGAGTTATTTTTTTTTTTTCTAGGGAGGCTTTTAAGTAAGAAATTAAAATAAATAATGATGCCATAAGTGCTATTAAAAATCCCCATTTTCCTTCCTTATATCCTTTTCTACTTATATAGCATTTAAAAAATCTAGTAAGGCACTTTCTAATGATAATAAATAAAGGAGGTATTTTTTTATTACTGACTAATATGTCTAATGCTTTTTTATCAGTATAAGTTTTTAATCTTTCTAACATATCGTTGATATCATCGTCTACATAATGATTAATTCTACTGTCTAGCGTGCCTTTTTTTCCTTTTAATATTAGGGAGGGATGAATTCTTTGTTTATCATTCCAAACTTTACAACCTTTAAATGAAAGTCTAGGAGCTGAAGAAACTCCCCAGGAAGCTCCCCACCCATACCTAATTCTTTTTTTTCCTATAAAATTGTCAAAAGGTATTAAAAAATATCCTGGATCTGCGTCATTGATTTTACTTCTTATTTCTGTAAATAATTTTTTTGAAATAGACTCATCCGCATCTACTTCTAGTATCCAATCACCTTTACATTTATTTAGTCCAAAATTTCTTCTTTCACCTTCAAGGTCCCAGGAACCTTCGTATATATTTTTCGTATACTTTTTTGCTATATTTTTGCTATTATCATTTGTTTTATCTAATATTATGACAATCTCATCTGCTAACTTTAGTTTGATGAGACAAGAGTCTAATTTTAATTCCTCATTATGAGCAACTACTAAAGCGCTTAATTTAATATTATTTTTCCTATTTTGCATCAAAATGATAAACTAAATATAAATATAAATTAATACAATGAAAAAAAAAAATGTAGCAATAATTGGAGCTGGAGGGTTTTTAGGATTATCTATAAGCAAAGCTCTTTCTAGAAAAGGGTATAAGGTATATGGGTTAATAAGAAGCAGAAAGTCTAATAATCAAGATGTTTATAATAATTTAAAAATAAAAAGTATAGAAGTTGGTAATTTGGAAGAAGTAAAAAAAATAAATTTACAGGGAATTAAATTTGATTATATAATCAATTTAGCCGCCAGAGCGCATATAAGAAAAAAAATATCTAAAAAAGGCAAAAATTTAGTCAAAACTTTTACCAATATTGAAAGAAATATAGTAAAAAACTTTGATGTAGAAAATGTAAAGTTAATTCACCTAAGTTCTGCTAAAGTTAAATTAAAAAATAGCAACCTCCCAATCAGTGAGAATGAGTTTTTGTATATAAATGCAAAATTAGAGAGTGAAAGTATCATTAGGAAAAATTTTAATAAATATATTATTTTAAGGCCGCCACTTATTTATGGTCCTCATGTTAAAGCAAATTTTTTAGCGCTTATAAAGGCAATTGATTTTGGTTTACCTTTACCTTTTTCAAGAACAAAAAACTTTCGCAGCTATCTTTATGTAGAGAATTTAGTAGATTTAATCTTAAAGGTGATAGATGAAAATAAATTTATGAATAATTATTACTATGTTTGTGATGGAAATGCAGTTTCAACAAAGCATTTATCTGATCTAATAGCAAAGTATTTATCTAAAAAACCTTTTTATTTTAATATTAATAATAATATATTGTATTTTTTTGCTAAAATCATACAAAAGCAAGGTCTTTTGAATAAAGTTATTGGAGACTTTATTGTTAATAATAATAAAATTAAAAAGGATATAGGGTGGTCACCTAAATATAATTTAAAATTAGGTATTAAAAACACTTGTTTTTGGTATAAAACAATGGTTAAAATGAAAAGTTAGGTTTATCATGAACAAGATTATTATTTGGTTTCAAGAAACATTTCCAGCTAAAGAGTTTATGTTAAGAAGTAATACAGGCATGAAGTACTTTAAGTTAGGGACATTTATGCAAGTTATTTTATTATCTATTTTAGTAACTTCAGGGTGTTTGGTAGCATTATTTACTTACAAAATGCAATTTTTACAAACAGTAAATTATAAACAAAATCTTGCATTAAAGGATCTGAGAGTTAAGTATGCCAAATTTACAAAGGCAGTGGTTGACCTTCGTGACGAGCTTAATGTTGAGAATACAAATTTTACTGATACAGATTTAAATGTTGAGTTGCAAATTAAAAAAGTCACTAAGCTATTAGAAATATTAGAAACTGATATAAATGCTATTGATGAAAATGAGGACATAAAAACTGATCATAAATTAACAGAAATAAAAACAAAACTGGAAGATGTTATTAATGAGAAAAACGATAGGCAAAAAATTCTAGAGGAACTTGATTCGATAATTAGAAGTCTAAAAGACAACTTTGATAAAATTTATAATGTAAGTAATGACATGTTTTATATAGATTATGATTTTTCTACAGTTCATTACATAAAAGATGACCCTAGTGAACCTATTTCAGAAAAAAATCTATTAGACTTAAAGGATAGCAAGAAGATATATACAAATTTATTTAAAACCATTGATGAAANCTTAGAAGCAGTAACAGCACTCAAAATGTTTAGTTATCACATTGCTATGAAAAAAGAAGAAGGACAGTTTTATTACAATATAAATAATGAGGTAAAATTATCTACCCTTGAAACTTTGAATGATAGAATTTCATTTTTAGAAAATGTTTTCAAAAAAACAAAATCTTTTAACTTAAAAAAGCTCGATAAAGTTGCTGAACTTAAAAATATAGGAGGTCCTCTTGAGGAATTAGGTCAGGACGATATTATCTCTAATGATATTTTTGAAAAAGCAAATTACTTTGAAACTCTTAGAAATAGATTTCTTTCTGTTCCTTTATCAGGTCCTATGGATAAGTATTATGTAACTAGTGCATATGGATATAGAAAAGATCCTTACACTAAGAGGAGGGCTTTTCATAAAGGTATTGACCTTGGGGCTCCATGGGGTACAGAAGTTAAGACGACAGCGGCTGGTAAAGTGTCATTTGTTGGAAGATACGGTTCTTATGGTAAATCAGTATTTGTAAATCATGGTTATGGTATAGAAACTAGGTATGCGCATCTTTCCAAAATTTTTGTAGAAGAAGGTCAAGAACTTATATTAGGGCAAGCTGTTGGAAAAATAGGCAATACTGGGAGATCTACAGGCAAGCATCTTCATTATGAGATAAAAATTAAAAATAAAGCTAGAAATCCAAGACCTTTTCTAAAAGTAGGAAAAAATGTTTCTGAAAAATACTAATATGTTTTCTAATAAATCTAAAGGAAATTCCTTATCTATAATCACCCAAGGTATTGATTTTACAGGTGAAGTTAATACAGAAGGAGATATACATGTAGACGGTATTATGAAAGGAACAATTAAAGCAAATGAAGTAGTCATTGGACACAACGGATCTTTTGAAGGGGAAATTATATCAAATGTTTTAATAGTGAGTGGTAAAATTAAAGGTAAATTTAATATAAAAAATCTTCATATTAGAAAAGAAGGAACGCTGAGTGGTAAAGCTAAGTATTTGAATGTAACCATTGAGTCTGGCGGAAAAGTATTAGGTGAACTAGGCTTAGGTAAGGCTCCTAAGATAGCAATATCTAACTCAGGAAAGAATAACAATAACTCTTCCAAAACTAATAATAATGGTGCCTCAGATAAAGAGAAGTAGAAAAAAATCAAATTAATTTAACAATCTGCTCCTACAAAACCACCTTTTATCCAATCTAAAGATTTAATTCCCTCAGGAGGGTTGACACATTTTGCATTAAAATATTCAATATCTACTATCTCTACTCTTTTTTTCTTTTTATTCCATTTTGATCTTCCTATAGCTTGATCTTGAATTGCCTGATGTCCTTTCCCTAAAGCCATTTCCGCAATGCCACTAGGGGTATCCCACTTTAAACCTTCCATAAAACTGATAACCTCTTCATTCGTTGGAAATTTATTAAGCTCGATTGAAGCCTTATCATAAGCTTTTTTTATAAATAGGGCAGCCATAGCTCCTTTATGCATAGGTTGGGTAGTTACTTTTACTCCGTATTCTTGTTTCATTTGTTTTTTAAACCAATTTGCTAAAACTGTATCAGGAGCTAGATCGCCGTGTGGACCCCTTGCTCCTATTATTACTCCATCTGGAATATTCTTTCCCAATGTTGGTAATACATGGTCAGCAGCACTCAGAAAAACAGTTGAATTTCTAAATAGGCCTCTAGCATTTGATTGAATTATAAATGATTCTAAATCGCCTCCCCATAAGGAAGAATGAATTANATCCGGTTTAGAAACCATTATTGCAGATATTTCCGTCCCATATTGCCCTGCAAATATTTTAGGAAATTGTTCTGAAACTATTTTAGGATTATTGAAAATAACATCAATCGAACCCTTAAAGTCAGCCCATGAGTCTTGTCCCCATGCATAGTTTTGATTAATAGCAGCAACTCTTTTTGGAATAATTCCCTTTCTTTTTAAATACAATGCCCCAGCTATATTATCCATCGCAGCATGAGGTCCTGTTCTAAATACATACTTATAAGAACCTTCTTCAAATACTCTGGGTGTTCCACAATCTATTAAAACAGTTAATTGTTTTAATTCGTCTGCTACTGAAGGAATCGCTAAGCAATCGCCTGATGAAATATAGCCCATAACAACGTCAACTTTTTGTCTTTGTACCATATTTCTAAATTCTGCAACTTGTTTCGTAGAACCTCCATGTTCATCAATAAAAAAGAATGATACTTTCTTTCCTCCTATTCCTGGAGTGTTATATGGTTCAGGTACTTTCCCTTGATTAATTGCTTTAAACATAAACTCTAAGCCCTGTTTTAATGGAATTCCAAAGCTTGATGCTGCTCCACCAGATAGAAAGGTTGATATTCCAATTTTTATTTCATCTTCAGCTTTTAGACTAAAATTAGTTGCCAAAATCCAAATAAAAAAACTATATTTTAAAAAATGTTTCAATTATATATCTCCTGTTTATGAAGTTATTATACTAAAATTACGATTTAATACTATTATATAAATATAAAATGATTTATAACTAAATTAGATTTAATATTTTATTAAGGAGTTTTAAATGAGTAAATTATTATTATTATTTACATCTTTATTTATTCTTTGCTTTAACTTAAACGCTGATACTAGCGATGCAAAGTGGAAGAATATTGTAGAAGTAAAAAAAACGGGAGATCATTGTAAGGATGACAAAAATTGTTTTAATAGATACCATCCTGCAATTGAGCCGGTAGCAACTGCTAAGCCAGGCGATATAATTGTTCTGCATACAAGAGACGCACTAGACAGTAACTACAGCTTTGATGCAGTAGCTGAGGATGTACCTACATTTAATTTAGGAGAAGTTCATCCAATGACTGGACCAGTGCATATAAAAGGGGCAAGAAGAGGAGATGCTCTTGAAGTAGAAGTTCTTGATATAGAACCAGATGAATATGGTTACACAGTTATTGTTCCAGGTTTCGGTTTTTTAAGGGATATTTTTACAGATCCATATATAGTTAATTGGAAACTGACAAGAACAGGAGCAGTTTCTAAAAATATGCCAGGAATTACTATTCCATATGAAGCTTTTCCTGGATCAATAGGAGTATTACCTGGAATGGAAGAAGTCAATAGTTGGAAAAAAAGAGAAGCTGATTTAGCTGCTGCAGGAGGCGTTGTGCTTACTCCAGACCCAGGGTTTGCATTACCTGCAGAAGTTTGTGGTGAAAATGGCGAACATAAAGATGATTGTCTCAGAACTATACCTCCTAGAGAAAATGGTGGTAATATGGATGTTCAACAAATGCAGGTAGGAACAAAGATTATTTTTCCTTGTTTCATAGACGGATGTGGCTTGTTTGCTGGGGACGTTCACTATGCACAAGGAGATGGTGAGGTATCTGGTACTGCTGTTGAAATGGGAGCAATAGTAAAAGTAAGAACTAAAATTCTTAAAAGAAAAGGCAGAAAAATGGTTATGCCTGCCACTAAGGGAAATGATGAGATCAGAGATATTGAACCAACAAAATTTTATCAAACAGTTGGAATTCCTCTAAAAGACCCAGGTGCGGAATTAATTTATTACAAATATCTAGGTGGTGAAAAGATAACCAATCTAGCTGCTTTATCTGAGTCCTTAACTTTAGCAGCAAGACATGCACTATTACAAATGATAGACTATATTGTTGATGAGCATGGTTTATCAAGAGAGCAAGCTTATATTTTATGTTCAGTAGCTGCAGACTTAAGAGTTGGCCAAGTAGTTGATGTTCCTAACTATGTAGTAACGGCAGTTCTAAACTTAGATGTATTCGATAAAAATAGAAACTAAAGTAAAAATTTCGGAGATATAGAAATATATCTCCGAATTTAATATGAAAATTAGTTTAAAAATTAAGCTATTAATTATAGCTTTTTCCATTTTTTTATTGAGTGGACATGCTCCATGGGGACAGCATGAGGTATATAGGCAAATGCATATGCTTCTGATGTGCTCAAAGACAGATAGCGGTGCATTTGAATTTACCAAAAAATTAGCTAAGATATTTGATAAATATTTACCAGAAGCTAAAGCTAAGGTAGCTAGAGCCAGAGATGCAGAGAGATTAATTGATTTATTAAGCACTAACCAGATACCTTTGGCTATATTATCCAATAAGTTTTTAAGTGACCTTGAAGAAAGAAGTGAAGTATCTAATTTTAAAGATCTTCTTGAGCATTCAAAAACTCTTTATACTTTTAAGAATATGATGTTAATTGCTAATCGTGATTTTTCTAAAAAACACATTATTGTTATTATAGACTCTTTATATGAGGCATCTCAAAACAAAAACCATATGGTGAAATTTTTTAAAAAAACCAACTTAGTAATCAATTATGATCAGATTGTTATAGATAAGTTAAAATAATAGTTTTTACTTTATTTTAATAATAGCTTTTCCTATTACTTCCCTATTCATTAAAGCATATAGGGCATCTTTGGTATCTTCTAAACTATAAACTTTTGATGTGCGAGGCTTGATTTTTTTTTCTTCGCACCATTTTAAAATTATTTTCATATTTTCATTATGTCCTTCTGGATTTCTTTCTCTCCAAGCACCCCAAAAAACNCCTACAATTGAGCAATTTTTTAATAATGGAAGGTTTGTTGGGGCATTTGCTATTGTACCTGAAGCAAAACCAATTACTAACAATCTTCCATCCCAAGCAATACATCTTAGAGATTGTTCAAATATAGTTCCTCCTACAGGATCATAAATAATATCCGCCCCTTTTTTATTAGTTATCTCTTTAACTTTTTCTTTAAATTCCTCTTTAGAATAGTTAATACAATGATCAGCCCCATGTTCTTTTGCAACTCTTAATTTTTCATCATTACTTGCGGTAGCAATCACTTTTGCACCCATTGCCTTAGAAATTTCCAAAGCTGAAAGCCCAACTCCTCCTGTAGATCCGTGTATTAATACTGTATCATTTTTTTTAATTTCAGCCCTCTGAAACAATGCGTAGGCAGATGTTCCATAAGTTAAACTAATGCCTGCTGCTGTTATAAAATCCATGCTTTCAGGAATTGGTGTTACTTTGTTAGACTCAACGCAAACTTGCTCAGCAAAAGCTCCATGGCCCGTCACAGCCATCACTCTATCTCCAACTTTGATAGTAGTTACTTTTTCTCCTATTTCTGTCACAACCCCTGCAACTTCAGAACCAGGAGAAAAAGGAAATTCAGGTTTGAATTGATACTTTCCTTGTATTATTAAAACGTCAGGAAAGTTAACTCCTGCGGCCATAACTTCTATTCTAATTGAACTAGAGTCAAGAATAGGCTTAGGTACTTCTAGTATTTTCAAATCTTCTGGCATACCCCATTGATTGCAAATTATAGCCTTCAATTTATTCTCTCCTTTCTTTTATAATACATAAAAAATTTCCCCACGTAGTTTTTATTTGTATTTTAGTTGGATAAAAAAAATTTATCTTATCATGTTTTTTTATCCACATTTCTCCTTTTTGAGGAAATCTTTCTAATTCTTTTTTAGTATAACCTGTAATTCTTTCTATTTCAAAATCACATTTATAAGTTTTTATATTATCTTCACCAAAAAATGGATCTTTGAGAACAAAATATTCTTTTTTTAATATTTTAATATTATAAATTCTTTTACCATCATATATTTTAACAGTATTTTTGCATTGACTCAAAGCTAAATTAAATATTCCTGTCGCGGGATCATTTACATTCAATAAAAAATTATTATTTATTTTTCTTCTTTCATCTTCTCTAGGATCTGGTTGTGCTGATATAATTCTTGGTGGTATTTTTGTATAATCTATTTCAATGTGTCCACTTTTATTACCACGAAAATCAGACGAACGATATCTGTAAGAATTTAAAGTATTATGCCGTATTTTCCCAAATGACTTAATGGTTTGACTCCAATCAAGAATTACAGAAAATATGCCTGTGGATCTAGCATTAACTTTTAGAGAATATTTAGTTTCTTTTATTTTTATAGAAACATTTCCATTTGCTAGTGGAATACCTCTTATAGTTGATTTAATAAAGAATTCTTCATTAAGGGAAGAGGCGATAGCTTCTCTATTTAGCATTAAACATAATAAAAAAAACAATACTGATATCTTAAAACTATAATTTTTTAATAACATTAAATTAAAATAATCTAACAGGTTCGAGCCATGTATCATGAAGATTGCAAACACTCATCACAAATAGGGTTTCACTAAAACCAGCTATATTATGTTTGGAGTATGCTCTATCTTTAGAGGGGTCAAATTTTTTTTCTGAAATAATATTAAACTTTTTATCTAAAATAGTATGTTTGATAATAAAATGCTCAAAACCCCTCATTTCATGAGGAGTCGAAACCTCTAAAAAATTAGATTTTCTTTGAATAACAGGTATGTGAGAAGATAACATTTTTTTCCATCGTCCCGGCTTTTTTTTAGTATAATAAAGACTTCCTGCCAATGGTCCCTTTAAAAGATAATCAAACTTGTCCTGTGAAGATAAAATATTAGTGTTATAATAAAACGGTAATGCACAACAGCAAAAAAGAAAGTTTCTTTTATTTATATTTAGCATATTAAATTTAAACTGTTATTAATATAAAGTTTTTATGTACTTTGTAAAATTATATAATCATAATATGCATTAAATTATTAATATATAAATAAATTATTAAATTTAGGAAAATATGGTAAAAGACAACAAAGTTTTAGGTAAAAATACTNAAATTCCAAATTCACCAATTGGTTTTAAGTTTGATTTAATTAAAAATAGGAACAGAAAATTTATTTTTAACGTAAGGTTAACAATTACTGAATTTACCTCCATATGTCCAGTTACAACGCAACCTGACTTTGGGATTTTATTTATAGATTATGTGCCAAAAAGCTCCTTAGTAGAGTCTAAGTCATTAAAAACCTATATTCATTCATATAGAAACTATGGTATTTTTCATGAGGATGTCGTGATTAAAATAGGCACAGATATTTTTAATAGCATAAGACCGATTTGGTTTAGAATAGCTGGATACTTTGCACCTAGGGGAGGTATACCAATAGATGTTTTTTGGCAATCTGGGAAAAAGCCAATTAATGTAGTAATTCCAGAATTGAGTAATTTTGATAGAAAAATTTTTAACAGATAAATTATATGAAAAATGATGTTTTAAAATATTTAAAAAACTTTGAAATTGTATTTCAAAATTTTATAAATAATAATAACAGTGAAATTATTTCTGCTGCAGGCTTAATATCTAATAGTTTTAAAAAAAATAAAAAACTTTTGATTTGTGGTAATGGTGGGTCTGCATCAGATGCACAACATTTTGCAGCTGAACTAATAGGAAGATTTAAAAAAAATAGAATTTCCNTACCTGCAATTGCCCTTAATACTGATACCTCGGCTATAACGGCTATAGCTAATGACTATGATTATGAACTGATTTTTTCAAGGCAGATAGAAGGATTAGGTGCCAAAGGAGATATTTTGTTAGTAATATCTACAAGTGGAAATAGTAAAAATATTAAAGAAGCCATTTCTGCAGCAAAAAAAAAAAAAATTAAAACAATAGGATTGACTGGTCAAAATTTATCAACAGTTTCTAAAAATACTGATTTATGTATATCTGTACCGACTAAAGAAACAAGTCATATTCAGGAGTTGCATATTATAGTTTTACACTTATTGTGTATTTTAATTGAAAAAAAACTATAAATGCTAACTAGAACTTTTAATACTTTTTCTAATAGTAATTTAAAAGAAATTGAAAAATTAGTTTGGGATTTTTTTCAGCAAGGTGTTAAAAATAAAAAATCTTCTTTTCATTATCCTGCAATTGCATCTATCTCAAAGAAATCATTAAACCTAAGAACAGTTATACTAAGAAAAGTATTAAGGGAAGATCGTATGTTATTTTTTTATACAGATTACAGAAGTAATAAAGTTCAAGAGATAAAAACTAACAACTTAGTGCTTTTACATGTTTATGATAAGAAAAATAATATTCAAATACAGGCAAAAGGAAAAGCAAAAATAATTCATAAAGCAAAATTAAATCAAATAATTTGGAACTCTATGTCAGAGCACTCTAAACTAGCATATATGTTTGATAAATCTCCTGGCAAAAAAATTACTAACGAAAACGATATAGGATATCTAAATCAAGAAGAGGGATTTAAAAATTTTACTATAATAAAAATGAAAGTTAATAAAATTACTTTTTTAAAATTAAATTGTCAGGGAAATAAAAAGGCGTTATTTGAATATTCAAACAAAACCTTCAATTATTTTTGGCTAGTTCCTTAATTTTTATTTAAATATAAAAAGTATCTGATATATTAATTATATGGATTATAATAGTATTATATATGAAAAAAAATCTTCAATAGCTAAAATCACTTTAAATAAACCAGATGCCGGAAATACTCTTGACTTACAATTAGCTAAGGAATTATATTCTGCATCACTAAACGCTGCCTCTGATGATAATATAAAGGCGCTAATACTAACCGCTAATGGAAAGCTATTTTGTGGAGGAGGTAATTTAAAATTTTTGTTATCAAATAAAAAGGAAGTTAAAAAAATCCTGCTGGAAATGACTATGTACTTTCATGGAGCTATCTCAAGAATGGCTCGTATGAATGCTCCAGTAATAGTTGGAGTCAATGGAACTGCAGGAGGAGGAGGATTTAGTTTAGCAATAACAGGTGATATAATTTATGCAGTTAAAGATGCTAAATTTACTCTAGCATATACCAATGCTGGGCTATCACCAGATGGCAGTTCTACCTATTACTTGCCAAGAATAGTAGGAATGAAAAAAGCCAAAGAGTTAATGCTAACTAATAGATTATTTTCGGCAGAAGAAGCTCATGATATGGGTTTAATAGATTTAGTATTTAATTCTAATATAGAATTAAACGAAGCAATTAACAAACAGGCTGAAGTTTTTTCCAAAGGTCCAATAAATGCTTATAAAAGTGTTAAAAAACTTTTAAGCGAAAGCTTTAATAACGGATTAGAAAGTCAAATGGAAGCTGAAAGCATTCATATTTCTAATAATGCAGAGTCTAAAGATGGCATTGAAGGAATTACTGCATTCAGTGAAAAAAGAAAGCCTAACTTTAATGAATAAAAAGTTTGCTACTGTTAAATCAAAAAATATTGCTTACGTAGATGAAGGTGTAGGGCAACCCATTCTATTTATACATGGAAATCCAACTTCTTCCTATTTATGGAGAAATATTATTAAAGCATTAGTTAAAAAAAATAGATGTATAGCGCCAGATTTAATTGGAATGGGCGACTCAGATAAATTAGATAATCCATCTCAGGAGAATTATAGTCTCAAAGAACATATAAAATGGTTTGATGGCTTCATTAATAATATTAACATAGACAAAAAAATTATTCTTGTAATTCATGACTGGGGGTCAGCAATAGGATTTGATTTTGCAAAAAAAAACTCTGAAAGAATTGCTGGTATTGTTTATATGGAAGCTATAGTTTGTCCAATGAAATGGAGTTACTGGCCAGAAGACGCAACCAAGATATTTAAATTAATGAGAAGTGAAGTTGGTGAAGAATTAATTTTAGAAAAAAATATATTTGTAGAAAGAATTTTGCCTTCTTCGGTAATTAGAAAGCTCAGCGAAGAAGAAATGAAACAATATAGAAAACCTTTTCTTAAAGCTGGATCAGATAGACAGCCTACTTTAAGTTGGCCAAGACAAATACCACTAGAGGGCGAGCCAGCTGAGGTTATAGATATAGTAAATGCATATGCCGAGTTTATGAAAAAAACTAATATAAAAAAGTTATTTATTAATGCAGATCCTGGTTCAATATTAATAGGTCCACAAAGAGAGTTTTGTAGAAGCTGGAAAAATCAAGAAGAAATAACTGTAAAAGGATTGCATTTTATTCAAGAAGACTCTTCTAAAGAAATTGCTTCTGCAATAAAAAATTGGATAAAAAGTGACTAAATTTCTATTTTTATTTTTTATTTTTTTTAATAAAAACTGCCATATTTAATATAGCCTTTACTGAGTACTCCAGTATTTATAAAAAATTAAAGAACTATAATTCATTAGAAAGGAAAGTATAAAAAGTATTGACCTGCCTAATAATTATTTATCTTTAGTAATTAATGAAGAAGATTTAAAAGTTTATGAAAAATAAAAAAAAGATAAATATAGAAGATAAAAAAAATATAGGTGGTATACTTTTAGGATGCAAAAGTTAAAAGTTACATTTAGAGTAGCCATTCTTTTATTAATGTTTATTAAAAACTCTTATGCAATAGTATTTTCTAGTGAAGACACAAATTACTTAAACAACAGTGATAAGAAAGAATTTTTACAAAAATGTAATAAAAATAAAATAGAAGATAATTTGGAATGCCTAAATTTTTTAGGAATAAAAATTTTTTTGAATTCTTATAAAGATGAAAAACTTACTAAGGAAAAAAAAATTATAGTAAAAAAAAAATCCATAAAGTATTTAGAATATGCGGCTAGTTTAGGATACAAAGACGCTTATCTAAATTTAGGTTGGATCTATAGTAATGAAGAGTTTGACTTTTATAATTTGGAAAAAAGTTCAAATTATTTTAAAAAAGCCCATGAGAATAGTATAAAGATAAAAAAAAATGTTTCAGAAAATATTATTAATGTAAATCAATCTAAACTATCTAATTCTAATAAGGGCTATGTTTCATTAGCTATAACTCTAATGGAAAAATTATTTTTATATTATAATAAAGGGACAGAAAATAATCACTTTTACTTGTCTAAAAATGAATTTGAGGAGGCAAATAATGTGTATAAAAAGATTATTGGTAAAAGTAACATTTCTGATTTAGATTTTCGAGATATTAAGAAAAAGGTTATTGAGGATAATAAAATTAT
>PAZF01000004.1 GCA_002715505.1 Candidatus Pelagibacterales bacterium | reverse complement strand
CTTGTTTTGCTTCTACTTTATTGCCTTTATTAGAAGGGAAGAAAGAAAAAAATATAGATATTCTTCAAAAAGAAATTTCTAGCATTCCTGAAAAATATAAAAATAAATGGTTAATAGAGTTCAGTAAAAAGATAGGACTAAATAAAATATATCCAGAGAATGAGGTTTTAATTAATAGGTTTTTAGAAATATTAGAAAGTGAAAATCTGGATTTTACTAATTCTTTTAGAGGATTAATTCAAGAGGTAGAAAATAGCAATCAACTAATATCTAAAACAGATACATTTAACAATTGGAAAAATGATTGGAAAAGGCTTTTTAAAAATAAAAGCAGTAAAGAAGAAGTTTGTAAAACTATTTCTTCAAATAACCCAGCTTTTATAATGCGTAATCATTTAGTAGAAAAAATTATACAGGAATTATTGATTGACAAAAAAGATACATTAAATAAAGCGTTAGTATGTGTAGAGAAGCCCTTTGAAAAAATAAAACATTACGAAAACATGTATATTGGTCCAACAAAAGAACAAGAGGTACTAAAAACATTTTGCGGGACCTGATTAACTAAGTTAAAATTTCAAATCTTCTTTTTTTTGGTCTATAAAGCTACTTCTAGTTATGGCATGCCTAGGCCTCTTATCGGATACTTATGACTATAATGGATATTTAATTTGTATGAGACTTTTTTTTATTTAAGAAACTATTAGGATATTTTATTGAATGTCTCTAGGTCTGATGCAGGTATTTGCTTTAATAACTGAATTTTTAAGCCTGATTCAAAATAATTTCTACAGTATCTTTTCTATTTTTATGTTTCATTCCAAGCAGGGGTTGAAACGAAGGAACCTTAGATTTGCTAAAGTCAATGCTTTCAAATTTCATATTTTCTAATAAATCTTTATATTGTTCTCCTGAAGCTAGAATTTGGTTCGCTTTAAGATTTAGAAGTCTTACTAAAGCAGTCTTAAATTTAAAAATTTTCATGGCATCATATCTATGATGACCATTTATTATATATCCATCAACATCAATTGTAATGGGAGCATATTTAAGTTCTAAAATTCTACTTACTTGCTTATAAAGCTTTTTAAAAGATCTTTTTCTTTGAATACTTTTTATATCTCTTAAAAATATAGTACCTAAAATTCCAATATTCTTTATTTGAGGAAGAGGCTCTCCACTAGTTACTTCTTTATTAAAAGAATTATCCATATACTCTTCTTGATTAGTAACTGTGTATTTATTTTTACTAAGAAAATTAAGAACTTTCTTCTGCACAACGGCATCATTATAGGGATATGATTTAAGTTTTTTCACGAATAGTTTTTTTTTAAATTTTAAAAAAGAAAAATATAAAAGTCAATCTAGTGAATACCCTGTGGACCTAACAGTTCTAATTAGTTCAGAAAACCCCTCAAGATTAATAGCTTTTCTTAACCTTCTTATATGTACATCTACTGTTCTAATTTCTAAATCAGAGTCTAGCCCCCATATTTTATCTAAAAGTTGTTCTCTTGAAAACACCTGTTTAGGACTAATTAAAAAATGTTTTAATAAGTCAAATTCTTTAGGGCTTAATTTTATTTCAGCTTTGCTTCTAAACACTTTATGACTTTGAAGGTCTACAGATATGTCTTTGTAATTTAAAGTTTTAGAAAATTTCTCTGGATAAGTTCTTCTTATAACAGCCTCAACTCTTGCCATAAGCTCTTTATGAGAAAAGGGTTTAGATAAATAATCATCTGCTCCTGAAGTAAAGCCAGCCAACTTATCTTCTTCCTCATGTTTTGCTGTAATAAAAATAACTGGAATAGAGGAAGTAAGATCTCTTTTTTTAATAGTTCTTAAAAATGACAGGCCCGACATACCAGGAAGCATCCAGTCTAAAAGAATTAAATCAATTTTTTTTTCTTGGCATATTTCTAGGCCTTCTTCTGCATTATCAGCAATTAATACAGAAAATTTACTACTAAGATTATAGTTAATAATTTCTCTTATACTGATATCATCTTCTATAACAAGTATATTAATCATTCACTAATTTTTGGCCTGTCTGGGGCTTGTACTTCTCCTGTAGCCATATAAGAAATAGAGTCGGCTATATTTGTAGCATGATCTCCTATTCTTTCTAAATTTTTAGCTATAAAAAGCATATGTGTTCCGGGCACTACTAATTTAGATTCATTAGACATTTTTTCTAAAAGTTCGTTGAAGAAATGTTTATATTGTTTATCAATATCTAAGTCTTGCTTTCTAACAACTTCTGCTAGTTTAAAATCTTTTCTAGCAAAACAGTCTAAACTTTTTTTGAAAAGTTTCATGGCAGATGAAAACAAGTCTACAATATCCTTTTTTTCATTTTCAATATTATGCTCAATTAATATTATATTTCTTTTATTTACACTACTAATTAAATCCCCTATCCTTTCCATATAGCCTGCAATTCTTGTACACCCTACTAAAACTCTAAGGTCAACTCCCATAGGTTGTCTTTTAGCTATAAGCATTTGTATTTGATTAATTATAGAGGTTTCTAAATCATCTATTTTTTTATCATTTAATATAACCTCTCTACTGGCATCTTCACTTTTTTGGTCAAATGCGATTATAGATTTTTCATACATGTTCTCTAAAATTCTTCCCATTTCTAATAAACTCTCATTTAGGTTTGAGAGTTCATTATTAAATGAAGTAGATATATGATCATGTGAACCAATCATTTTTTTCTCCTTTCTTATCCAAACCTTCCTGTTATATAGTCACTAGTTTTTTCTTTTTCTGGAGAGGTAAATACTTTGTCTGTATTTCCAAACTCTATTAAAGCACCTAAATGAAAAAAAGCAGTTTTTTGAGAAACTCTAGCAGCTTGTTGCATATTATGAGTAACTATTATTATAGTAAAATTTTTTTTTAAACTATCAATAAGCTCTTCTACTTTTGCAGTAGCTATAGGATCTAAGGCTGAGCAAGGTTCATCCATTAAAATTACTTCTGGATTTGTTGCTATAGCCCTAGCAATACATAGTCTCTGTTGTTGACCTCCAGAGATACCTGTCCCTGGTTCATGTAATCTATCTTTCACTTCTTCCCACAACCCAGCTGACTGTAAACTCTTTTCTACAATGCCGTCTAATTCTGAAACATCTTTACATAAGCCATGAATTTTTGGTCCGTAAGCAACATTATCGTATATGGATTTAGGAAATGGGTTAGGCTTTTGAAATACCATACCAACTCTAGTTCTCAGTCTTACTATATCAATTTTTTTACTATAAACTTCAAGATCATCTAATTTAATGCTTCCATTGATTTTACATATATCAATTAAGTCATTCATTCTGTTAAAACATCTTAGCAAAGTAGACTTTCCACACCCAGACGGACCAATAAAAGCAGTAACTTCTTTAGAATTAATTGACATATTTATATCAAAAATAGCCTGCTTGCTTCCATAAAAAACATTAAGGTTTGATACTGATATTTTTGGCTTGATATCGGACATTACCATTTCCTTTCGTATTTATACCTTAAAAAAACAGCTAATGCATTCATTGTTAATAAAAAAACTAATAAAATAATTGTTGCTGCTGCAGTTTTTTCTTCAAACCCTCTTTCAGGCTGATCTGACCATAAAAAGATTTGTGCTGGTAAAACAGTAGATGGATCAGTAATACTTTGTGGTACATCCACTATAAATGCTACCATTCCCATCATTAGCAATGGAGCTGTTTCTCCTAAAGCTCTTGCCATACCTATAATAGTTCCAGTTAATATACCAGGAACTGCTAAGGGTATTACATGATGAAAAACAGACTGCATTTTACTGGCTCCAATTCCCATAGCAGCTTCCCTTATTGAGGGAGGAACAGATTTAATTGCTACTCTGCTCGATATGATTATTGTAGGAAGTGTCATCAAGGCTAATACTAAGCCTCCTGCTAATGGAGATGATCTAGGAAGTCCGAAGAAGTTCAAAAATATAGCTAAGCCTAATAACCCAAAAACTATGGAAGGTACAGCTGCTAAATTATTAATATTAACTTCAATTATATTTGTAATTTTATTTTTTGGCGCAAACTCCTCTAAATATATAGCAGACATTACGCCGACGGGAAAAGCCACTATGATAGCAACTAATATTACAAAAAATGATCCCACAATAGCACCCAATATTCCTGCTTCTTCTGCATTTCTACTGTCGCCTTTATAGAAAAAATTTATATTAAATTTTCTCTCTATCATTTTATTTTCAACCATAAAGTTTATCCACGATATTTGTTTGTCATTTATAGGCCTATCATCTTCATTCACAGCTATATTAATTTTTCCCTTAAGAAACTGATCAACTAACGATGAGGAAGGAATGGAAATTTTTACTTCTTTTCCAATGCTATCTAAATTCTCCAAAGTAAAATCTCTAATATAAAATTCAGAAGATCTTGAAAATAATTTTAGAAAGTCCCTTTTATCTTTTCTGGAAATTTTATCTATATTTTTACTTTTATTAAACGCAGATAGAACATCGTAAATAGAATTTCTAGCTATTTTGCGCCAGCTAGATTTATAAATTTCTTCTACATTTTTTTTATTTTCAGGATCTATAATTTCTTGAGAAAGGTTTGTTGTTAGAAAAATATTAGTTGTATAGAAGCCACTTATTCCTCTTAACAATATAGAGCCTAAAAGAATAACTAGGAAAATGATAGTGAGTGACACAGCAACTCTTCCTATAAGAATAAACCTTTTTTCTTTTTTATATCTTTTATTAAGAAACTCTTTATTCATATTTCTCTCTGTATTTTTTTACCACTCTCAATGCAATAATATTGAGCAACAATGTCATTGAAAAAAGAGTTATACCTAATGCAAAAGCAGCCATAGTTTTAGTGCTATCAAATTCATGGTCGCCTACTAATAAGGTGACAATTTGAACTGTAACTGTTGTAACCGACTCAAGTGGATTAGCAGTTAATCTTGCGGATAAACCAGCGGCCATCACAACTATCATTGTTTCTCCAATAGCTCTGGAAATAGCTAGCATAAAAGATGCTACAATTCCTGGAAGTGCAGCAGGAATAATAACTTTTTTTATGGTTTCTGATTTAGTAGCTCCAACTCCATAGGAAGCTTCACGAAGATTTTGAGGAACCGCACTAATAACGTCATCTGATAGAGATGATATAAATGGAATAATCATTATTCCCATTACTAAACCCGCAGCTAAAGCGCTTTCAGAGGATGCACTAAACCCTAAGTCTTCACATGTTCTTCTTATAAAGGGCCCTACAACTAACGCAGCAAAAAAACCGTAAACCACTGTTGGTACTCCAGCTAAAACTTCTATAGTAGGTTTTATAATTTTTCTAGTTAAAGGTGAGGCATATTCTGCTAAATATATTGCAGAAAAAAGTCCAATAGGCCCTGCTAAAAACATAGCAATAATAGTAATTAGAAATGTTCCTGCAAAAACAGGTATGGCTCCAAAAGCACCTTCAGAAGCAACTTGTCCTTCTCTCAAAGCAGTTTGAGGAGACCATTGCAATCCAAAAAAGTAATCAAAAAAGCTTACATTATTAAAAAATTTTGTAGTTTCAAAAATTAGAGACATGATAATCCCAATTGTCGTAAGGATAGCTATGACTGAGGATATAAATAATACTGAAAGTATAAACCTCTCTATTACATTTTTTGCCATTAAAGATGGATCTATTTTTCTAAAAGAAACAAGACATAAAATAATGGATAAAATAATAGTACAGCTGTAACCTCCAACCATAGAAAAAAACTTAAGCTCTTTATAGTTATCAACTGATATTTTTGGTACTTTAGCAAGTGAACTGCCTCCCTCAGCTACTACTATTATGTTTTCTAATAATAGTTTTTTTAGCGAATCTTCTTCTGGAATAAATTCTAGCGGTATACTTTCTAAGGTGCTTATTTCAATTATATAGTTTGATGCAATCTGCCAACAAAGAAAAAATATTGTGGATGGTACAGTTACCCAAATAAGACAATAATATCCGTAGTGATCTGCTTGTCCTCCTGAATTTTTTTTAAATAAAATTTTTTTTTTTGACCTGTTTTTTCCAAATAAATAAGAAAAAAATCCTATAAAAATTATGAAATAAATAGGAAGTGAAAACATTATAATTTGTTAAGAGAAATTAATTGTTCAGCATTTTTTTTGAATTGAGACCTTTCATCTGCTGACATAGGTATTAATCCTCTTTCTTCTAAATAACCTTCAGGTCCCCAAGCATCTAAGGAAGTAAATTCAATAAGAAATTCCTTTATACCAGGAATAACATTTATGTGTTCTAATTTCACATAGATATACAGTGGTCTAGAAACGGAATACTTTTTAGAAGAAATATTTTCAAATGTTGGAGAAGCTTTGTCAATGATAGAACCCTGTAACGTGTCTTCATTCTCTAGTAAGAAAGAAAATCCGAAAACACCAAAAGCTTTAGGGTTTTCAATAAGCTTTTTTACTATTAAATTGTCATTTTCTCCTGCTTCTATAAAAGGACCATCTTCTCTTATTAATCTACAGGTAGCTTTATACTTTTTTTTATCTTGTTTTTTAATAGCCTTTAAGGCAGGAAATGTCTTGCAACCTCCTTCTATTGCTAACTCTTGAAACGCATCTCTTGTTCCTGATGTAGGGGGAGGCCCCAGTACTTCAATTGGAGTGTTAGGAAGTTGGTCAGATATATCTGACCATTTCTTATTAGGGTTTGGAATTAATTTTCCTCCCTCTTTGTTTCCCTCAGGAACATTTTTAGCTAAAGCCAAGAAAAGATTTTTTCTAGTCAGATTCATGACTTTTGATTCTTTAGAATTTGCTAACACTATGCCATCATATCCAATTTTTATTTCAATTAATTCGACACCATTTTCTTTGCAATTTTGTAGCTCGCTCTTTTTTATTCTTCTAGAAGAGTTTGTAATATCAGGGTGACTTTTTCCTAATCCTTTGCAAAGTAATTTCATTCCTCCACCTGAGCCTGTAGATTCTATTTTTGGAACTTTTATGCCTGTTTTGTTTCCAAAGTTTTCAGCAACTACTGTTGCAAAGGGGTAAACAGTAGAAGAACCTACAACATAAATTTGATCTCGAGCTATTATATTAAATATAAAAAACAGATTAAAAAAAACTATTACAATAAGTCTTTTTTTCATATTTAAACTCCTTAATTAATCATAATTTACTATTTAATTATTACAGTTTTATTACTGATTTAATATAAAAGATTTAAAAAATAAACCTTTTTTCTATTTTGGTAATAAATTTGTAATATTTAATTGGTACTAATAACAATTATTTATATTTTTCATTTTTTTAAAGGAATTCCATATGAACTATTATAAAGCTTTCTTAAGTACATATATTTTTTTTACTTTCATTTGTGGATTTATAACCCCTTGTATTTCAGAGGAAAAAATTCAATTAGGATTGCCATTTGACACTATAGGTTACAGAGCTTATCACGATATGGACAATGAACGCAATGGTTCAAAACTAAGAATGTATATCGGAAAAAATTTGCGAAATAGCAAATTAAAAATAGCATATGAAAGAAAACGAACTGGAGCAGGGTTAGAGGCAGGTACCTTCTTTATAGACCAATCATTTAAGTTTTAAATAAAAATACGATAAAGATTAAGTTTTATTGTAAAGGCTAAAAACATTTAATTAATAAAAGATAAAGTGGAAAAATATTTTAAAATATAAGAAATACCTTAGTCCCCTTTCCTTTTTCACTTTTAATTTTGATTTCACCATTATGATTATTCATTATTTCTTTTGCTATTGCTAAACCAAGACCATTCCCTTCTATTTTTTCGTTTCCTTTAACTCTATAGAACCTTTCTGTTATTCTATGAATTTCATTTTTAGGAATTCCTTTTCCATCATCCTGAAAAAGAATTTCAATATTGTTTTTTTTTTTCTCTAAGAAAACTTTTACGTAAGATGAATCATATTTAAATGAATTATCTAATAAGTTAAAAAATAAAAGTTTAAACTCTTTATCATCGGTTTTTAATTTAAAAGTTCTAGAGTCTAGATTGTTAAAAAATTTTATATTTTTTTTCTTAGAATTCATGTTTTTAAATTCATTAATAGTGGCTTGTACTAGTGTAACCAAGTTAAGTGTTTTGTATTGTATTATATTTCTATTTATTTCTATCTTAGACAGGTCTAATAAAGAGTTTATTAAACTTTGCATGCGTTTTACATTTAATAATAAATTTTTTCCGAAGGTTCTATTTTTAATTAAAGTGTCAGGGTCATTGCATACTATTTCTGAAATTCCTAAGATATTAGTAAGAGGAGTTTTTAACTCATGACTCGCGTTCGTTAAAAAATCATTTCTTTCTTGTATTGATTTCGAGATTTGACTTTGGTCAATAAAAATTAATAAAAAAGTTGAAGAATTAGTTTTTTCTGAAAACAAAGATTGTAATAAAACTTTATAGGATATGCTTTGACCTTCTATTTCATGATTAAATTGAAATTCTTTACTATTGATTTCCTCTTTAATGATATCATCCGTTATATCAAAATTTCTGAAGTGCTCATAAAGAAAAGATTTCTCTAGCTCTAGAGAGAAAGCTTTTTTTGCAAATTTATTTGTAAATAAAATAAATTTTTTTTCATTGATAATGATTATTGGAAGAGGTATTGAGTCTATCAGTTTTGAATAGTTGTTTTTTGTCTCTTGCAATTCAGAATTTAATAATTGATTTTTTCTTTCCAGGGAAGCCTTAATTCGTAATATTTCGTTTTTAGGATTTAAAAAAAAGTTATAAAGAGTTGGCTGTATATAAATATTATCTTTAGCAAAATATTCTATTAGATGCTTGAAAAAAAAATACATTCTTAAAGTTTGCAAAAAAAACAATATTGAAGTTGAAATTATAATAATTGTTGCAGACTCATACCTTCCGCTTAAATATAACAGAGCTGCTAAAGCATACAAAAGCAAGAAAAATAAAACTATTATTAAATATTTTGCTCTAAACAATTATGCTTTTTTTCTTAAATTTTTCTTTTTTCGTTTCAGTTAAAGATTTTTCAGGAGCATCATAACTATATGCTGCAAAAAGAGCCATGGTAACAACTTCAGACACATTCGCACCAACTCTTACTATCTGAGCAGAGTTTGATAAACCAGTTAGCAAAGGTCCTATTTTTTTTCCAGCGCCTACCTCTCCCAATAGCCTAGAGGCAATACTAGCTGAATGTAACCCTGGCATAATCAGTATATTGGCGGGTTTAGATAGTCTGCTGAATGGATAGTAAGATAACAATTGTTGATTTAGAGCTACATCCACAGTCATCTCCCCATCATATTCAAAATCAACTTTTCTTGTATTTAAAACTTCTATAGCAGAGTGAACTCTTTCTGTTCCTTTTAATGCAGGGTTTCCAAAGTTGGCAAAAGATAAAAGAGCTACTCTTGGAGAATGCCCTAATTTTTTCGCTACATTAGCAGTTTGACATGCTATATCTGCTAATTCTTCACTAGTAGGGCTATAATGAACTGTAGTATCTGCAATAAATAATGTTCTTCCTTCAAACATCAAAATAGATAGGCCAAAAATTCTAGAGTTTGGAGCAGGGTCTATTACTTTGGTAATATCATCGTAAGCCACAAAGTAATTTCGGGTAGAACCAGTAACCATACCATCTGCATCGCCATTAGCGACCATACATGCAGCAAATATATTTCTATCTTGGTTAACAAGTCTTTGACAATCCCTCTCTAAATAACCTTTTCTACTTAGTCTATTGTACAAAAAATCAAAATAATCGTGATTTTTATTAGAAAGTTTCGCATTAATTATTTCAATTCCATCTTCTTGATTAAGACCTATTTTTTTCATAGTCTGTTTAACAACATCTTCCCTACCTACTAGAATAGGTTGCCCATATCCTTCTTTGTAAAATTGAATAGCTGCCCTAATTACAGTTTCTTGTTCTCCTTCTGCAAAAACAATTTTTTTAGGAGAAGCTATTACGGTGTCAGCAACTTTTTGAATAAGCGTTGCCGTTCTATCCAACCTAGCTGCAAGGTTTCTTCTATATCCTAACTCATCTGAAACTGGTTTTCTTGCTACCCCAGATTTTACCGCAGCCTTTGCAACTGCAGGAGGTATGGAAGTTAATAGTCTTGGATCAAATGGTTTAGGTATAATATAATCTTTTCCAAATTGAAGTTGCTGACCAGAATAAGCTGTAGAAACTTCATCAGGCACATCTTGTTTTGCAAGGTCAGCTAATGCCTTGGTAGCAGCAATTTTCATATCAATATTAATAGCAGTTGCCCTTACATCCAGAGCACCTCTAAAAATATAAGGGAAGCCAAGCACATTATTTACTTGGTTAGGATAATCTGATCGACCAGTAGCAATTATTGCGTCAGGCCTAATCTCCATAAGTTCCTCTGGACTAATTTCTGGATCAGGGTTTGCCATTGCAAATATAATAGGATTTTTAGCCATGCTTTTCATCATGTCTTTGGTAAAGGCACCCTTTACAGACAAGCCAAAAACCACATCTGCACCTTTGATAGCTTCTTCTAAAGTTTTGCAGTCAGTATCTATTGCATGCGCTGATTTCCACTGGTTTAAATTTTTTCTATTTTTAGAAATCACTCCAGTTCTGTCGCACATCATTACATTATTAGAAGGCATACCCATAGCCTTTAAAAGTTCAACACAAGCAATAGCTGCTGCTCCAGCACCATTAACAACCATTTTAATATTTTTAATATTTCTACCGGTGATAGATAGAGCATTCAATAAACCAGCAGTTGCAACTATGGCAGTGCCATGTTGATCATCATGAAAAACAGGAATGTCTAATAGCTCAGATAGTTTTTGTTCTATCATGAAACATTCAGGGGCTTTAATATCTTCTAAATTTATTCCTCCCCAGGATTTTCCTAAGTGTTTAACACAGTTACAAAATTCTTCAACGTTCGATGTATCTACTTCAATATCAATTCCATCAATATCGGCAAATCTTTTAAATAAAACAGCTTTACCTTCCATGACAGGCTTTGAAGCAAGTGCTCCTAAGTCACCTAGTCCTAATACTGCTGTACCATTAGAAATTATTGCAACCATGTTTCCTTTTGCAGTATAATCATAGGCACTATCTGGATCTTTTTTTATTTCTAAGCATGGATAGGCTACGCCTGGAGAATATGCTAATGATAAATCTCTTGCTGTAGACAAAGGTTTAGATGCTGAAATAGAAAGTTTGCCTGGCTTTTTATTTTTGTGAAAATCTAGAGCATCTTTTTTTGTAATATTAGATCTGGAAGTTAAATCAGCCATTTTATTTATTATAATTTTAATATAGTATCTTTTTAAATTAGGGTAAAGAAAATTAGTAAAATGGCCACAGGAAAGCTAACACCGTTATTAAGACAATATTTAGATATTAAAAATAAATATAAAGATTGTTTAATTTTTTTTAGACTTGGAGACTTTTACGAACTATTTTTTGAGGATGCAGAATTATCATCAAAAATACTAGGCATTACCTTAACCAAAAGAGGACAAGTAGAGGGAAAAGATATACCAATGTGTGGAGTTCCATTCCATCAAGGTGATAGTTACTTAACTAAGTTGCTAAAAGCAGGTTGTAAAGTAGCAATATGTGAACAAACTGAAACTCCCGAAGAAAGTAAAAAAAGAGGACATAATGCTATTATTGAAAGAAAAGTAGTTAGAATAGCTACTCCTGGAACTTTAACTGAAGAAATTGAATTAGGTGATAAAGGTAATAATTATCTAATGTCATTAATAGCATTTAAAAATAATTATGCAGCTGCATGGGTAGATATATCCACAGGTGAAGTTAATAGCGCAATTTGTAAAGATTTCAAAGAATTATTAGGTATATACTTAAGCACAGTCCCTTCCGAAGTATTAATATCAGATAAATTTTTTGATAATAGCTTCTTAAATAGTCTTCCTAAAGGCACCTCATTAACTTTTTTTAATTCTGAGATACAAGATAATCAAGAGTTAAAAAAAACTGTTTTAATTTATTATAATAAGAATGAAAAGTTTTTTAATAAAGAGTTTTCAAATAATGAGCTTTTATCATTGTCTATAATTTTAAATTATATTTCCTATACTCAAAATGGGAAACTACCACATCTTAAAGTTCCTCTTCAGATAAAAGAAAAAATGTTGTTAGAAGTAGATAATGCATCTAAAAGAAATCTTGAGATTGTTAAAACCCTTAATGGAGAAAAAGAAGGAGCACTTTTAGATAGTGTGGATTACACTTATACTTCTGCAGGAAAAAGAAAACTTTCTAATGATCTGGAAAACCCCCTTTATTCTTTTGAAGAAATAAATCAAAGACTTAATTTAGTAGAATTTTTTTTTCAAAACTATAATTTCACTAATTCAGATTTGCAAGAGAAACTTAAAAAAATATCTGATATTGCAAGATCATTTAACAGACTTTCTTTAAGAAGAGGAAGCCCCAGGGATCTATTAAGTATTATGCAGGGCCTTGAACAATTTGATAGTTTAATTAATGTCATTAAAAATAAGTCAAAAGAAATCGAATTTTTAGAAACGTTTACTCATTTAGTAAAGGTAATATATAAAAATCAATCTCTTTCACAAATTGTAGAAAAGCTCAAAGCAGCTTTGAAGGAAAATATCCCTATTCAAATTAAAGAAGGAAATTTTATAAAAGAAGGTTTCAATGAAGAATTAGATAAAATAAGAAACATTAGAGATGATAGTAAATCATTGATAGTTGAGATAGAACAGAAAGAAAAAAGTTGTACAGGAATAAGTGGTTTAAAAATAAAATACAATAATTTTTTAGGATATTTTATTGATCTTTCTGCAACAAATCACAAACTTTTAAAAAATGAAGATCAAAGATATATTCACAGGCAAACTTTGAAAAATTCATTTAGATATACGACAGAAGAATTAATTGCAGTATCAGAAAAAATTTTAAACGCTAACTTTCTTTTTCTAAAAAAAGAAAATGAAATTTATAGTTATCTAATAGAAAAAATAGAGGAACATGCTGAATTAATAGTGATGGTAGGTGACATAGTAGCTAGAATAGATGTTGCTCAAAGCTGGGCTAACTATTCTAAAAAATTTAATGCAGTAAGACCCTCTTTGTTAAAAAATAGGGACTTTACTGTAATTGATGGACGGCATCCTTCAGTTGAAAAGTCACATACAGAAAAATTCATATCTAACTCATGTGTATTAAAAGAAGAAGAAAATAAATTTTTTAAATTAATAACAGGACCAAATATGTCAGGCAAGTCAACTTTCTTAAGACAAAATGCTATAATTTTAATAATGGCACAGGCTGGAGGATTTTGTCCTGCAAAAGAAGTTACAATAGGACTATGCGACAAACTTTTTTGTAGAGTAGGATCTGGTGATGAGTTAGCTAAAGGGAACTCAACATTTATGGTAGAAATGTTAGAAACAGCAAACATATTAAATTCTGCAACAAGTAAGTCTCTAGTAATCTTAGATGAAATAGGTAGAGGCACATCTACTTTTGATGGAATTTCTGTAGCTTGGGCAACAAGCGAATATTTATTAGAAAAAATTAAATGTAAGGTTCTATTTGCCACTCATTACAATGAGTTAGCAAATTTAGAAAAGAAATTTAAGGGTTTAGACCTTAATACTTTTAGAGTAAAAGAATGGAAGGGAGAATTAATTTTTTTGTATGAAATTATTAAGGGGCTAGCAGAAAGCTCTTATGGAATACAAGTAGGAAAAATGGCAGGCTTGCCTTTAGAAGTGACAGACTTGGCTTTAAATATATTATCTAAGTTAGAACAAAATGATCATGACTTTTTGGAAACTTCAAATCAACTGAAGCTAAGCTTTAATAAAAATAAAAAAGAAACTTTCGATGATAATAATCTAGTTAAAATAATAAATGAAATAAAATCTATTGATATAAATGAAGTAAGCCCTTTAGAAGCTTTCCAGAAATTAGTAGAAATTCAAGAAAAGCTTAAGGAAACCTAAGTAAAATTATGAAAAAAAAAACAAATAACTTTTTTAAATCTTTTAGTTTAATGAGTTTCCTAACGCTTATTAGTAGGATAATAGGGTATATTAGAGATTTATTTTTTGCTTTTTTATTAGGAGCGTCTCCGCTAGCTGACAGTTTTCTATTAGCATTTAGAATTCCAAATTTTTTTAGGAGATTATTCGCAGAAGGAGCAATAAATAATGCATTTATTCCAGTTTATTTAGTAATTTCTAATAAAAAAAATCAAAATGAGCTAAGGATGTTTAGTGGAAGTTTATTTCTTTTTTTAATTATAATATTGCTAATTGTATTGGCTCTTGGTGAGTTATTCATGTTAGAAATAGTAAGATTTTTAGCACCTAATTTTTCATATGAAATGCAAAGTAAAACTGTTTACTTAGCGTCGATAATGTTTCCCTATTTGCTTTTTATTTCAGCTAGTTCTTTTTTAGGAGCGCTTTTAAATGCTAACAGGCGTTTTCTAATGTCTGCATTCCTACCTATAGTATTAAATTTTTTTATGGTTTTAGGAATGGTTTTAGCGTTTTACAAATCTTTAAACATAGGTGTGGTTTTGTCTTTATCAGTTTTATTTGCAGGATTTACACAATTTTTTTTAATATTTTTTTGGACTAGACATTTAAAAATCAACTTAATTATAACAAAACCGAAATTATCGAAAGATATTAAAAAATTTTTTAAATTATTATTTCCTAATCTGCTGGCAGGAGGGGTTGTTCAAATAAATCAATTTGTAGGAGTTATCTTTGCCTCTTCAATTCCTGGAGCAATCTCTTGGCTTTATTATGCTGATAGAATTGTGCAGCTTCCACTAGGAATATTTATAATCTCTATTTCTACGATATTATTAACTAGCCTTTCAAGCCCAACTTTTCAGAAAGACTCAACTAAATTTAAACAACAAATAGAAAAGGCAATAGAGATAATATTTGGTATTTCTTTTTTAAGTTGCATAGGTTTATTAGTTTTGTCTGACTTAATAATAGATATTTTGTTTAGAAGGGGTCAATTTGGATATGGAGACGTTAAGGCAACAAGTGAAGCAATTATAATGTATTCCTTCGGTCTTCCTGCATTTGGTTTAATAAAAATATTTTCTACTATTTATTTTTCTCACCAGGATACAAAAACCCCCTTTAGAATTTCTTTTTTTTCTATGATATTAAATTTTATTATAATTTATATTTTAATAGATAATTTAGGGCATTTAGGTATAGCTTTAGCGTTGAGTATTTCTAGCTGGATTAATGCTATTTTCTTATACATTTTTATTCACAAAAGGGGATATTGGAGGATAGATTTTTCATTTTTCAAAAAATCTTTAAAATTATTTTTGGTATTTATAATAACTTTAAATGTAGTGCATGGTTTGGAGTATTCGATTTTATTTTTTGACTTATTGTCAACATCAAATATTTTTAAAAAAATTTTACTTTTAACTTATTTAATTATATTTTCTATTATCACTTTTATTTTATTTTGTATAATTTTTAGAATTCTTAGTATAAAAGATTTAAGTAAAAGACAGTTATTTAATATGTTTAAGGAGTGATCAATTGGATCGTATTTTTTCCGGAGTACAACCTACAGGAAATTTGCATATAGGGAACTATTTAGGAGCTATTAAAAATTTTGTAGAAATTCAAAAAAGAAAAAATATTATAAAATCTTATTATTGTGTAGTAGATCTTCATGCCATCACAGTATGGCAGAATCCTAAAAAGTTAAAAAACGATACTTTAGAAACAGCCGCTGCATTTATAGCGTCAGGAATTAATCCAACTAAAAGTATTATATTTAATCAATCTAGGGTATCTTCTCATGCTGAATTAGCATGGATACTTAATTGCATATGTAGAATAGGATGGCTCAATAGAATGACGCAATTTAAGGAGAAGGCTGGGAAGAATAGAGAACAGGTTTCTGTAGGGCTTTACGCATATCCTGTTTTGATGGCTTCAGATATTTTATCTTATAAATCTACATTAGTTCCTGTAGGAGATGATCAAAAACAACATTTAGAACTCGCCAGGGATATAGCAAATAAATTTAATTATGATTACGGAGTAAATTTTTTTCCTGAAATAAAACCTCTAATTTTTGGAGGCGCTACTAGAGTTATGAGCCTTAGAGATGGTAATAAAAAAATGTCTAAATCTGATGACTCAGAATACTCTAGAATAAATTTAGTCGACGAAGCAGACATTATAAGAAAAAAAATTAGAAAAGCTAAAACTGACAGCGGTAGCATTATGGACCTGAAATCTTTAGACGATAAAGGAGAGTTTAAAAGTGAAGTGATTTGCAACAGACCAGAAGCTGTTAATTTAATTAATATTTTTTGCGCTACCGAGAATAAGACTAAAAGAGATATAATTGAAAAATTCATGGGAAAAAACTTTAGTAATTTGAAGGAAAGTTTAGCAGATAGTTTAATTAATAAAATAGCTCCTATAGGAAAAGAGATGAAAAAGATGATGCAAGATTCATCATACTTAGAGTCAATTTTAAAAGAAGGTGCAGAGATAGCTGACGAAGATTCAAAGAAAAATTTATTTGAAATTAAAAACATCATAGGACTTAACTAAAAAGAAATTATTTTGGAAATATATTTACCAATTGCTGAAACATCACAAAACTTATTTTTTTTACTCACTATAGGTTTTCTAGCTGGCATTTTATCAGGAATGTTTGGAGTAGGAGGAGGATTTTTAACAACCCCTATATTAATAGTTAGCGGTATACCCCCTGCAGTAGCAGTAGGAAGTGAGGCAAATCATATAGTAGGATCTTCCCTAACAGGTTTTTTAACTTATTTTAGAAGAAAATTTGTAGATCTTAGAATGGGGTCTATAATGATATCAGGAGGTGGAGTAGGTTCTGTACTAGGTGTATATATTTTTAAATATTTATCTACAATAGGAAGGCTAGAAGAGGTAATTGCTTTTGCCTACATTCTATTCCTTGGCATATTAGGAATTTATATGCTATTTGAAAGCCTCAAAACAAAAAAAAATAAAGCTTTGGGAAATTTAATAAAACTTCATGATCATGGTTGGTTTCACGGACTTCCATTTAGAATAAAATTTAGAAGATCTAAATTATATATCAGTGTGATTCCACCTTTTTTAATTAGTTTTTTTATAGGAATACTAGCATCTATTTTAGGAGTAGGAGGTGGCTTTATTTTGGTTCCTGCCATGATTTATATTTTAGGAATGTCAACACAAGTTGTAATTGGTACTTCTTTAATGCAAGTATTATTTGTTTCAATAGTTTCTACAATTATGCATGCCCATGTTAATCAAACTGTAGATGTAATATTATCTTCCTTTTTACTTTTTGGAGGGGTTTTTGGAGTACAGGCAGGGGCTTTTATAGTTCAAAAAATATCGGGTGAGATTATTAGGTTGTTATTAGGAATTTTAATTTTTTCTTTATGTATTTTTCTTCTCTCCAAATTACTCATTGACCCTAATTTACTTTATACAATAGAGTTTATAAGATGAAATTATTTATTGTTTTCCTGATTTTACTAAATTTATCGTATAAAAAAACTATTGGTAAAGAAAATTTAATAGCAGAGTTTCTTGATAATCAAATTTATATGGATGTTGGTTTCACTGGAGAAAAGCTTTCTTACTTTGGAGCATTAGATACACCAGGAGATTTAGTTATTATAGTCACTGGGCCTAGAAAAAAAATAAAAGTATTAAAAAAAGAAAAAAAAATTTGGTTATGGATCAATTCTAAATCAAGAATTTTTTCTGATGTTCCTACTTATTATTTTGTTGCTTCTAGCAAGCCATTAAACCAAATTAAAAACGACTCTTTTTTGAAGATTAATCAAATAGGTTTGAATAATTTAAGATTTGAAGGTGCAGAGGAAATAGAAGATGAGGGAAGGTTAGAGTGGAGAGAGGGTATAATTCAAAGTATGAAAAAAATTGGAAATTATAATTCTTCACATGGAAAGATTGAGATTATAGATAATCGTTTATTTAAGACAGAAATTTCTTTTCCTTCTGATATATCAGAAGGAACCTATATTGTGGATACTTTGCTATTAAATGAAGAAAAAGTAGTAGGTTCGAAGCGTTCTTTTATAAATGTTTCTAAATCAGGTTTAGGAGAAAAAGTGTATTTATTCGCTACTAAAAATAGTTTGATTTATGGAGCCTTTGCAGTTTTAATGGCCATGCTTTTTGGTTTTTTAGTAAATGAATTAATAAGGAGAATAAATGCCTAAAAATATTGATAAAAAAATAGATAACGAATATTTTCTTGTTTGTGTAGATGAGTCTAATGAATTTTACTCAGCACTTGACTATGCTTGTACAAATGCGAATAAACAAAAAATAAGTTTAATTTTATTATATATTATAGAAGTAGCCAATTTTAGACATTGGAAGGGTGTTGAAACAATCATGTTAGAGGAACAAAAATCAAAGGCTAAGGAATTATTAGAACACCATCAATCTGAAATTAAAAAGAATTATAAATTTAAAGTAAAAAAAATAATAAAAAGAGGGGATAAGGTAGATACAATTTTCAAGGTTTTAAATAATAAAAGATATAAAGTTAAAAACTTGATTCTTGGATTAGCTCTAGAGGGTAATGATACTAATAAAATTATTAACTCTTTGACAGGAAGCTTTAGAAAAAAGTTAAACTTGCCAATTACCATTGTTCCTGATAATTATAATAATTATGTTTTTAAGAATAGAAGAAACACCTAATCCTAATACTTTAAAGTTTATTCCAGAAAAAAATATAGATTTTGAGGGGACCAAGCTATTTAAATCAACAGATAACTTTGAAAATTCAGAATTGCTAAAAACAATATTTGCTATTCAAGGAGTTACTGATGTTTTGTTGAATGCAGAATTTATTTCTATATCAAAATCAGAAAAAGAGGACTGGAAGGTTTTAAAGACTATTTTGACAGCAAAAATTGGAACTGTTTTACAGAAAAAAAACATACCATTTGAAGAAAAAGCAAGTGATAATGATAATAAAAAAGCTAAGAAAAAAATAGACGACCCAGCAGAAAGAGAAATTGTTAATTTATTAGAGACAAAAGTAAAGCCAGTAGTAGCTAGCCATGGAGGAGATATTACATTTCATAGCTTTGAAAATGGTGTTGTCACTCTCGAGTTAAAGGGAAGTTGTTCAGGATGCCCTTCATCTACCGCAACTTTGAAAATGGGTATTGAAAATATGCTTAAGCATTATATTCCTGATGTTAAAGAAGTTGTAGAACTTCAGTCTAAGTAATATTCTTAATCAAGGAAAAATTTTTTGAATTATAAAGTTGGTAATGCCACCACTCTTTCTCATAAAAATCAAACCCAGCTAAGATCATTATGGAAAGTAAAAGTGACCTATTTCTTCTTGATTCTAAGGAAACATTTTTGGAAAGATGATAAGCTTTTTCGGTAAAGTCATCAAAATCTGTTCCCATATCTAAATCAACATTATTTTTAGTTAGAGTTAGATCTACTGCCACTCCTCTAGTATGAGGTGATCCTTTTTTGGGGTGAGTTAAAAAATCCGGATCAGGACAAAATTTCCATAAAGCTTCCTGAACATATTGTGGTCTGTATGCATCAAAAATTTTTAATCTACAATTAAAATCTTTTGCTATTTTAGAAGCAAAAAATAATTTTTCAGCTGCAAGACTTTCTAAAAAGCACTTTCCTTCTCTAAATATTTTTCTGCCTGTTATATTATTTTTTGTCGCGTAGCGTAGATCAATATCAATATCAAATTTATTTTTTTTTATTTCTATTAGTGCCATAATATTATTTACTCTAATAATATTATTATGAAATACAAAAATATTTTAACAATAGAAACTTCGCTAGGAAGAATTTTTCTTTCAATATTAAGAGACAATACCTTTTTTTCAAAACTTATAGATGCTCCTAGAAGTATCGAAGAAGACATAAATAAATTACTAGATGATTTGATTAATGAAGCTAAAATAAAATTCAATGACATTGATTTCATTTTAGTTTCATTAGGACCAGGATCGTTTACAGGTATACGAATTGGAATTTCTGCAGCTAAGGCTTTATCATTATCCACTGGAGCAAAAATCATAGGTTACTCTAATTTTGATTCTATTCTTTACCAATTTCTTGAAAGTAAAAAAAATAAAAATCATAAAGATATTGAGGTTTTGATAAAAGGTCCCGGGAATCAATTCTATAAAAAAATATTTGATAGTAATAATAAAAATAAAGACAACCAAATGATTACAGAAAAAGAATTAAAAGAAAGTAATTATAAAGATAAAATGATCAAAGTAGGAAACTTTTTAAATACTCTGAAAATTAAAAATTACTATTTATGTATACCAGGTTGTTTAGGCATAAAGAGTATAATAAAAAAAAATGAAAAAAATTTAGAATCATATGAATATAAGGAACTTGAACCTATATACATAAAAGAACATTATGCAAAAAAATAATATTAATAAAATTTATAAAAAATACTTATCGGTTTCAGAAGATAATTGTAAGAAATGGAGCAAAGATTTTTTTACCAACTTTTTCTGCAACAAAAATGTATTTTTTTTTTCTTCTAAAATAGAATCTGGAGGGTACTTAATTGCTAGAAAAATTTTTGATGAATTTGAGGTTTTATCCTTGGCAACGAATAGAAAAGAGAGAAGGAAAGGAATTGCTTCAGAATTATTAAGAAGCTTGTTTAAAAAAGCCGAGCAAGAGAAAGCAAAAAAAATTCTTTTAGAAGTTTCAAAGAAAAATATACCTGCTATAAAAATGTACGAGAAATTTGGTTTTAATATAGAAGGAAACAGAAAAAATTATTATAAAACTCCAAGTGGTTTAAAAGATGCATATATAATGATCAAATCAATCTCTTAAATTTGCCTTATAATTATTTCAGCAATATTTTTTCTAAGCTTTTTCTTTTCTATTATTTTATACCCAATTTCTTCTAGGCTATTTGGCATACTATCTAGTTCTTCTCCTGAGTTTATTCTCACAGTAAGCAACTCTGATTTTTTTAATTTTTCTAATGCAATTTTTGTTTTTACGAAAGTAATAGGACATTTATCATTTGTTAAGTCTAAAAACATTTTTTATTTAATCTTTCCACTAATTATAATATAATAAAATATAATTATATTAAAAAAATGATAGCAAAAAAAAAACAAACTTCTAGAATAGAGGAATCATTTTTAGATAAAGGGATAAAGTTAACTCACCAAAGAAAAATTATTGCAAAAGTGATAACTGACTCTAGCGACCACCCAGATGCCAATGAAGTTTTTATTAGGGCTAATAAAATTGATAATAGAATTAGTTTAGCTACTGTTTATAGAACTATTAAACTATTTGAGGAAAACCACGTACTTAATAGAATAGAGCTAGGAGGAAAAAGAGCTAGATACGAAGAACTAACCGATTCGCATCATGATCATTTAATTGATATAGAGAGCGGAGAAATAATTGAATTCGTAGACGAAGAAATAGAAGAATTACAAAAAAAAGTTGCTAAAAAATTAGGTTATAATTTGGTTGATCATAAAATGGAATTATTTGGTAAAAAAATTAAGAGTAATTAATAGTAAATCTTATGGCAGTAGCGGAAAACTTTAATTCTTTATTACTAAACCTTAAATCTGGTTCATTAGAAGTTAGATTGGCGGAAAATAGTTTAGAAATTGATGCTGCGCAAGCATTAAGGTATAAAATATTCTATGAAGAAATGAAAGCGAAGGCTAGTTACAAGCAAACAAAATTAAAAAGAGATATTGATAATTTTGATCATTACTTCGACCATATTTTGGTTTTTGATAATAGCCTAAAAGGAACCTTAAAAGATAGAGTTATAGGAACTTATAGATTAAACAGGGGAACTCAAAAATACAAAGATAACGTTTTTTATACATCAAATGAATATGATATTTCACAACTTATTAATTTTAAAGGAAATATCTTAGAGTTAGGAAGGAGTTGCGTTGCTAAAGAATATAGAACAGGAACTACCATGCAATTGCTGTGGTCATTCATATCTCAATATGTCGTAAAATACGAAATAGATATAATGTTTGGATGTGCTTCTTTTCCCGGGATTGAGCCATTAATTCACCAAAAATCTTTTAACTATTTGTATAAAAATTACCTTGCTCCTAAAAATATTAGACCTAAAGCATTAGAACAAAGGTATATAAGTATGAAAAAGGAAAATACGCAAATGCCTTCTTTTAGAGATTTTTTATCATCCATACCTCCTTTAATAAAAGGATATATTAGGTTAGGAGCTTTTGTTGGAGATGGAGCTGTAATTGATCATGATTTTAATACTACAGACGTTTGTATAGTTTTACCCACAAAAAAAATAGCTAGCAGATACAAACTTCATTATGATAGAAAATAATTTTTTAAAGCGAGAAGTTGTTTTTATTTTTTAAAGTTATAATAGTATTATTTTGGATATTATTATTATTACCTTTCCAATTAATCTTCATGTTAATTAGAAGTAGGCTAAGATTTTTACTGCCAGTTTTGTTTCATAAATTTTTACTTAAAATCCTTGGCATCAGATTATCTTTACAAGGAAAACCGAGTAGCCATAAACCACTAATCTTAACAGGAAACCATTGTTCTTATTTAGATATTATAATTTTAGGATCAGTATTGCCCTCATGTTTTGTAGCTAAATCTGAAATAAAAAGTTGGTTTTTTTTTGGATTTTTAGCGAAGCTACAAAACTCAATATTTATTGATAGAAGAAGTCTTAGAACTCTAGATAGCTTGAAAAAAGTATCTGATAGTCTTAGTGGAAAGTTTGCGACTATAATTTTCCCAGAAGGCACTACTAATAATGGTAAAAATGTCTTAAAATTTAAACCTAGCTTATTCAAAATATTCGAAGATAATCCTACATTGGGATTGCAAAATTTTTCACTTTGTTATACACATATTAACAATATGCCACTTGATAATAGATTAAGGCCTACCATAGCTTGGTATGGTGGTATGAATATGATTGCCCATTTAAGGAGGTTTTTAAGTTTTAGTTCCGTTAATGCTAGCTTAGTTTTCCATCCTATGACTATTTCAAAGGGAAAGAATAGAAAAGCTTTATCTGAAATTAGCAGGAAACAGGTGGTTGAAGGTATGAACTTGATAACTAATAATAAATTTAATCATAATTGAATAATAAATTTGAAAAAAAATATTTATATAAAAACTTTTGGCTGTCAAATGAATGTCTATGACAGTGAGAGAATGTCAGATACAGTAAATAAAACCCACAGTTTGGTTTCAAGCCCCGATAATGCAGATGCAATTTTATTAAATACGTGCCACATAAGAGAAAAGGCAGCAGAAAAAGTTTATTCAGAAATTGGAAAACTTGCAGATTTTAAAAATAAAAATAAAAATTTAAAAATAATAGTTGCCGGATGTGTAGCTCAAGCAGAAGGAAAAGCTATGTTGCAGAGACAACCAATTATAGACGCGATTATAGGTCCGCAAAAGTATCAAGAATTGCCTGATATATTATCTAATAAGACAAATAAGAGAAAAATATTTCTAGAATTTGATGAAGAAGAAAAATTTTTTAAATTAGGAAATAGCAGGAAAAAATCTCTTATATCATCTTTTATAACTATACAAGAAGGTTGTAATAAGTTTTGCAGCTTTTGTGTCGTTCCTTTCACAAGAGGAGCTGAATACTCTAGATCTGTAAATGATGTAGTTGAAGAGGCTAGGTCTCTTTGTCAGAATGGATGTAAAGAAATCATTTTACTTGGACAAAATGTAAATGCTTATCATGGAAATGATTCACGAAATGTTCAAACAAATCTTGCTAAACTGATTTTAGAGTTAGAAAAAATAAAAAATTTAGATAGAATTAGTTATACTACATCACATCCAAGAGATATGGACGAGGCTTTAATTGACCTTCACGCATCCAGTAAAAAACTAAACCCTTTCCTACATTTACCAGTACAATCTGGGTCAGATACTATTTTAAAAAATATGAATAGAAAATACACATCAAAAGAGTATTTAAATATTATTGATAAAATAAGAAAAAAAGTTCCTAATATAGCCCTTTCTTCTGATTTTATTGTAGGTTTTCCTGGAGAGTCTAGAAGAGACTTTAAAGAAACTTTAAATCTTGTTAAGGAAGTTAAATTTGCACATGCTTATTCATTCAAATACAGTAAAAGAATAGGAACTAAGGCTAATAGGATAGACTGTGATATTTCCGAAAAAGAAAAAAATGAAAGACTACAAGAACTACAAACTTTATTGAAAGATCAAAAAAAGAATTTTAATTTAAGTTTTGTGGGGAAGGAAGTTGATATACTCTTAAAGGGTAAAGGAAAAAAAGAAAATCAATTTAGAGGTGCAACTAAGTGGATGCAAACAGTAATTTTTGAATGTAAAAAAAGTATGGTGAAAAGTCAGTTAAAACTAAAAGTTAAAGATGCATTTGACAATTGTCTTATGGGAGAAATAGTATAAAAATAGCTAATAACAATCAAATAGTATTTGATGTGAATGACAATTCTATTGCCATTCCTCTTTTTGGTGAAAGTGACAAAAATATAAAGTATATTGAAAAATCGCTAAACTTAAAAATTAATGCCAGAGGAAATATACTCACGATTGAGGGCGAAGAAGCCAATAGGGCAAAAAATATATTATCAAGTCTGATAGAGATTATAAGAGAGAAAAAAATTATAGATAATGATGAAGTAGAAAATGCTATTAGACTTTCATCTTTGAATAATAATGATATAAAAAAATCAGCTATAAATACACCAAAAAAGAAAATTGTGGCGAGAAGTTTATCTCAAGCAAATTTTATTAATGCGCTTAAAAAAAATACGATGACTTTTGGGGTTGGCCCTGCTGGTACCGGTAAAACATATTTAGCTGTAGCAGATGCAGTGGAACAAATTAGTAAAGGAAATATAGAAAAAATTATTTTATCTAGACCAGCTGTTGAAGCTGGAGAGCAACTAGGTTTTTTGCCAGGAGATTTGAAAGATAAGATAGACCCTTATTTAAGGCCCTTGTATGATGCGCTTGGAGATTGTATGTATAAAGATAAAATTGCTAAATTTATAGAGAAAGAAAAAATTGAAATAGCTCCTTTGGCTTTTATGAGAGGGAGAACTTTATCATATTCATATATAATTTTGGACGAAGCTCAAAATACAACACCAATGCAAATGAAAATGTTTCTTACAAGACTGGGAAAAGAGTCAAAAATGGTAATAACCGGAGATTTAACACAGATTGATTTACCTAAAAAAGGAAATTCTGGCTTATATGAAGCTTTAGAAGTAACTAATTCTATTGCTGGAGTAAGTCACATAAAGTTTGATGATAAAGATGTTGTTAGACATCCTATAGTAAATGCAATAGTAAAAAGTTATAGAAAAAAAAATATTTTTACTGATCAAGAGTAATGAGATTGATAAACTTTAATTCGGATATAAATATTACATTATTAGAACCCAGATGGAATAGTAATTCAATTAGTATGATAAGAAAGATTCTTAAGGTTTGCAATTTGCAAAGATATGGGGTTTCTATTGTTCTTTCCAATGACAAACAAATTCAATATTTAAATTGTAAATGGAAGGGGAAAAATAAACCTACGAATGTTTTAAGTTTTCCACAGGATAGAATTATTTCTAATTCTAATTATCAAAAAAATTATTTAGGTGATATAATTTTGGCTTATCAAACACTAAAAAAAGAAGCAACTTTTGGAAATTTAAGCTTTATTCACCATATGTCTCACCTGCTAATACATGGCATTTTACATTTAAAAGGATATGATCATGATAACAAAATAAATGAAAAAGTTATGCAAACTGAAGAAATTAGAATTTTAAAAATTTTAAATATTTACAACCCTTATAAACACTATAGGCAAATATGAAAAATTTTATAGAGTTCCTTAAAAAAATTTTTAAATTCCAACCTAAGTCATATGAATTAGTAGAAGGGCTAAAGGCTAATAATAGTCTTTCAAATGATCAAACCAACATGTTGGGTAATTTATTAAAATTGGGAAATATTCAGGTTGTAGATATAATGGTACCTAGAGCAGACATAGTGGCTTTGTCAGCAAGCTCCAATTTAAATAGCACACTGAGCCTTTTCCTTAAAGCATCACACAGTAGAATTCCTGTTTACAGTGAACAACTAGATAATATAGTTGGTATGATACATGTAAAAGATTTATTAAACTTTTGGAAAAAAAATGAAGCTTTTTCCATTAATAAGATTAAAAGAAATGTCCTTTTTGCCTCTCCTTCAATGCTAGTAAATGACCTGCTAGGTCAAATGAGAGCCACAAGAACTCATTTAGCAATAATTGTAGATGAGCATGGAGGAACAGATGGACTGGTTACTATTGAAGATTTAGTAGAAGAGATAGTAGGAGAAATAGAAGATGAACATGACTCTAAGAAAGGACCTATGGTTACGAGTTTAGATAATGGGGCTTTTTTAGTAAATGCTAGAGCATTAACCTCTGATTTGGAAAGAGCATTAGGTTTAAATTTTTCTCATATTGATGCACATAAAGAAGTTGATACCGTAGGGGGTTTAATTTTTACAATAAGTGGAAAAATACCTAATGTAAATGAAGTAATATCACACCCTAAATTAGGTCTTAATTTTAAGATTTTAGAAGCTGATAATAGAAGAATAAATAAAGTTCTCGTTTCTAGGAGCGAAAACATAATTGAAAAATAAAATAACACTTCTGACTGAAAGTAAGTATTTAAAGCTTTTTATATTCTTTATTGGATTTATATCTAGTGTAGGTTATGCCCCCTTTAATTTTTTTCCTATAACAATATTTTCTTTTTTTATAATCATATATCTATTAACTCTAAACAAAAATAAAAAGCATAATTTTTTTTTATATGGTTTTTTATATAGCTTAGGCAATCATTTAGGGCTGCTTTATTGGATTGCTATTTCCTTTGAAACTGCTGATGCAGGTGGATATATTTTAGGAGCAGCTGCAATTTTAATATTATGCTCTTTCTTAGCTGTCTTTATGGGTTTAGCTTTTTACTTTTTATTTAAATTCTTTAAAAATTATAAAAGTATACATTTTGGAATTTTTTTTATTTTTATTTTTTCATTATTTGATTGGTTAAAAGGAAATATTTTTTGGGGTTTCCCATGGACTCCGATTTCTACAATATGGTCGTTTAGCAGCATGACTATGTATCCATTTTCAATACTAGGAGTATGGGGATATAGTTTATTAACTTATTCTTTAATAATTTCATTTTATTATCTTTTATTTAATTTAAGAAAAGCAATTTTATTTTCATTCCCTTTTATTCTAAGTGTTTTGTTTTTACCTAAAATTTTAAATACTGAAGAAATTTTAATAGATACAATTTTGTTGAGAGTTGTCCAGCCAAATATAAAACAAGAACATAAATGGAATAAAAATAAGTTGAAAGAAAATTATGAAAAATTAACTTCTTTAACAACTCAAAATAATTATAAAAAATTCGATCTCATTATATTACCAGAAACTGCAATAAACTTTGATATTGTTGAGCTTAAAAAAATAACACATAAAAAAAAATTTGGCTTAGATAATATTGATAATTTAATTTTAGGGGCTGTAAGAGCAGAAAAAAAAAATCATGATTTAAAAATTTATAATACAATGTATTTAATTAAAAAAAATTTTAAAAATATTACTTATCATGACAAACTTAAACTGGTTCCGTTTGGAGAATTTATCCCTTTTAGAGGTTTAATAAATGTGGATAAACTAACGTCAGGAAATCTAGATTTTTCTGTAGGCAATAAGGCAAATTTTTTAAAGCTTTCTGAAAAAATTAACATACTTCCTTTGATTTGCTACGAGGTAATTTTCCCAAAGCTTTCTAAAAGTATTAAAGGTGATTACAATTTAATTATAAACATTACTAATGATGCATGGTACAGAGATTCTTCAGGTCCATATCAACATTTTTCTCTTGCTAAAATAAGAGCTGTTATGGAAGGGCTTACACTAATTCGCGCAGCAAATACAGGTATATCTGGTATTATAGCTCCATCTGGAAAGGTTATATCTAAATTGAGTGTAGATAAGAAAGGAGTGATTGATTATAAATTAAATTTAAAATCTGTAAAAACTATGTATAGTATTTATGGGGAAACTTTGTTTTATTTAATTATGTTGACATTGTTTTTTCTGACATGTATTGCCTTTTTTTATGGCAAAAATAAAAAGAGTAGTTTATGAGTAAGTTTATATTTACAAGCGAAAGTGTTTCAGAAGGTCATCCTGATAAAATCTGTGACCAAGTTTCTGATGCCATAGTTGATTATTATTTGGAAAATTGTAAAACACCAGAACTAGCAAGGGTAGCATGTGAAACAATGGTTACTACTAATAAGGTTTTTATAGCAGGTGAAGTTAGAGGAGATGGAGATTTAGTTCATATTAATAACAAACATATAGATCAAATTACTAGATCAGTAATTAAGTCGATCGGTTATGAGCAGAGTACTTTTCATTGGGATAAGGTTAATATTGATATCAATTTGCATAATCAGTCTCCAGACATAAGTATGGGAGTTGATGCAGTTGGAAAAAATGAAGAAGGTGCTGGTGATCAAGGAATAATGTTTGGATATGCAACTAATGAAACAGATGCTTACATGCCTTTACCAATACAACTTAGTCACCAGCTGCTTAAATCTATTAGAAACAAAAGGTTAAACTCAGAAGTTACAGGTTTGGGTCCCGATGCAAAATCACAATTTTCAATTATTTATAAAGAAAATAAACCAACCGGAGTACATTCAATTGTGCTCTCTATACAGCATATTAATTCTTATAATACCGATGATATTAAACAAATTATGTTGCCAGTTATACGTGATATTTTACCCAATGGATGGGAATGTCCTGATGAAAATATACTTATAAACCCAACTGGAAGATTTGAGATAGGAGGGCCTCATGGTGATGCAGGTCTTACAGGAAGAAAAATAGTAGTAGACACTTATGGAGGGGTATGTCCGCATGGTGGAGGAGCATTTTCAGGAAAAGATCCATCTAAGGTTGATAGATCAGGAGCCTACGCTGCTCGTTACATAGCAAAGAATCTAGTAGCTGCAGGAGTGGCAGAAAAATGTACTCTACAACTAGCTTATGTTATAGGAGTAGCAGATCCTGTTTCTATTTTTTTAGATACTCATAACACATCTAAAATAGATAATAAAAAAATAGTTGATGTAATAAAAAAAATATTTCAATTAACTCCAGCCGGGATAAGAGAAATGCTAAAACTAGCTAAACCAATTTATCAGAAAACTTCTTATTTTGGTCATTTTGGAAGAGAAGATGAAGGAGGCGACTTCTTTCCTTGGGAAAAATTAGATAAAGTAGAAGAAATTAAAAGATTATTTTAGAAAAAAATCAATTCAATTATTATGGTAGAAGAATATGCTACAGGCTTAGCAAAGCAAAGCTAAATGTCATAAAGAAAATATTTCCTAAAGTAAAATTAAAAAACACTGATATCAAGAAATTTACTAAAGTAAATTCTAGGAATAATAAAAAATTTATTTTAGAAGTTGGATTTGGAATGGGAGATAACTTGAAATACATGATTGGGAATGATAAAGATTCTATATTTATAGGCTGTGAGCCATTTTTAAATGGAATTGCTAATTTTTTAGCAACTTTAAAAGAGCGCGATCAGAATCGAGTAAAGATTTTTGATAAAGATGTAAGAATATTATTAAGCCTGCTTCCTAAGAAATTTTTTTCTAAAATTATTATTTTATTTCCTGATCCATGGACTAAAAGAAGACACAGGAAAAGAAGGTTATTCAATAAAATTAATATAAATTTATTTTTAGAGGCTCTTAAAAAGGATGGAGAGATTTATTTTGGAACAGACGTGGAGGATTATTTTTCAGAGGTAAAAAATTTTTTTTTGTATAATAATAAAAATTATAAGATTGAAAATGAAAGAAACTTTCATAGTCTCCCTGATTTGCTAAGTGAAACTAAATATTCTAAAAAATCTTTAAAAAAAACTACAATACCTAAGTATTTAGTAATTAAAAAAAAAGTAGATATATTATAAAAATTTCTTATAATACTATAATCTATAATGTGTAAAGCTACCAACTTTACTAATTCAACAAATGAGGATTTTTTTGTTAGGAAGATTTTTCTTCGTATTTTTTTTTGCTTTATCATTATAATGAAGATTTGTAATTAAGAGGAATTTATGAGTGAAAAAGAGGGTTTGTCAGTAGTAAGACCAGAACTTTTGCAAATAGCTGAAGCGGTAGCAAGGGATAAATCTATTGAGCAAAATATAGTAATAGAGGCAATGGAGCAAGCTATTCAATCTGTTGCAAAAAAAAAATATGGTCAGGACTTGGAAGTAAAAGCTTCCATAGATGAAAAAACTGGTGAAATTAAAATTAATAGGGTTTTGCATGTGGTTGACAATATTGAAGATTCATCTAATCAAATATCCCTAGAAGAAGGAAAGGGTTACAACAAAGATGCAAAGCTGGGTGATACTATTTATGATCCTTTGCCTCCGATAGATTTTGGTAGAGTCGCAGCTCAAACGGCAAAGCAAGTAATAGTACAGAGAGTAAAAGAGGCTGATAAAGAAAGACAGTTTATAGAATTTCAAGATAAACAAGGACAGATTATCAATGGAGTAGTTAAAAGAGTAGAATATGGAAATGTATTTCTCGATTTAGGAAAAGCCGAAGCTTACATGCGAAAAGATGACACAATTGCTCGTGAAACCTTTAGACCAGGGGATAGAGTTAGGGCTTATATTACTTCAGTAAAAAAAGACTTAAACGGTCCTCAAATTTACCTATCAAGAACATGTAATGATTTTATGGCAGCACTTTTTTCTCAAGAAGTTCCTGAAATTTATGACGGGATTATTAAAATTATTTCTGTTGCTAGAGACCCAGGTAGTAGAGCTAAAATTGCTGTTTTGTCGAATGATAAAACAATTGATCCAGTTGGGGCTTGTGTTGGAATGAGGGGGAGCAGAGTTCAGGCAATTGTTAATGAACTACAAGGTGAAAAAATAGATATTATTACTTGGTCAGAAGATGCAGCTTCATTTATAGTTAATACGCTTTCGCCTGCAGAAGTTACTAAAGTAGTGCTTGATGAAGAAAATAAGAAGGTAGAAGTGATTGTTCCAGATGATCAGTTAAGTTTAGCTATAGGAAGAAAAGGACAAAATGTCAGGTTGGCTTCGCAAGTTTCTAAATGGGAAATAACTATTCTAACTGAAGGAGCAGAATCCGAAAGAAGACAAGTAGAATTAAAAAAAGAGACGCAAACATTCATAGATGCTTTGGTTATAGATGATGTTATAGCACACCTTTTAGTAAGTGAAGGCTTTAAAAGCATAGAAGCAGTAGCTTATGTGCCTTTAGAAGAACTTCAGTCAATAGAAGGGTTTGATGAAAATTTAGCTAAAGAATTAAAAGAGAGAGCAATAGCATATCTAGACGAAAAGGAAGAAGAACTTGAAAAAGAACGAGTAAAATTAGGCATTGAAGATGAGATGAAAGAAATAGAAGGTTTAGATCAAGAAATGATAGTTATCTTAGGAAAAAATAATATTAAAACTAAAAATGATTTAGCAGATTTATCCTCTGATGAATTATTAGAGATATTAGAAGGAAAGTTTGATAATAACGAAGAGGCTGATAAAATTATTATGAAAGCCAGAGAAGATTGGTTTAAAGAGTAAAATGCTTAAAGGTATTTCTAATGGATAAAAAAAAATTAGGTTTAATTAATAAAAATAAGCTAGAGTTAAGAAAAACTGTTGGCAGCGGAACTGTTAAACAATCTTTTAGTCATGGAAGAGTGAAATCCGTTGCCGTTGAAGTAAAAAAAGTAAGAACTTTTTCTAAAAACAATGATTCTAAAAACGAGGCACCTAAAGAAACAGTTGCGCTGAATCGAGAAAATAGTTATTTGGAAGAGAATAATAAAAAAGATATATCAGATAAGACTCAGGAAAGATCAACTAAAGATAAATTAGAGAAAATAAAAGAGGCTGCTCATTCAAGCAAAATAGACAGAGAAAATAAAATTTCTTCCAGGCAAGAAACTGATTTTAAAAATAAGCAATACCAAAATCAGAAAATTAAAGATAAAGCTTCTGATGAAAACCAGCTAAAAAATAAAAAATATCAAAATAATAATTTAGAAAGAATTCCTTCCAATATTGATAGCGAACCAAAAAGAGAGGATACTACTAAAAAAGCTAGTTCAAAAAAGCAAAGAGCTGATCTTAAAAAGCAATTATCTCTAGGAAAAGGAAATACACGAAGGCAAGCAGGAAAAATGACTGTACAGCAAGCCTATGAAGATGAAGAAAGACAAAGAAGTCTTGCTTCAATTAGAAGGGCTAGAGAAAAAGAGAAAAAGTCCTTAGAAGAAAAAACTATTGGAGAGAATGTCAACAAGCCTATTGTAAGAGAAGTCAAAGTTCCAGAATTTATAACGGTACAGGAATTAGCTAATAGGATGGCTGCACGTGTGGCGGAAGTAATTAAGGTTTTGATAAAAAATGATATTGCAGCAACAGCTACTCAAACCATAGATGCAGATACTGCCGAGTTAGTAGTTTTAGAATTTGGACATAAAACTAAAAGAGTTTCTGAGGCGGACATTGAGATTGGCTTAGATGTTTCAAAAGAAGATAAAAAAGATGCAGTTTCTAGACCTCCTATAGTAACAGTTATGGGGCATGTAGACCACGGTAAAACTACTCTTCTAGATGCTATAAGAAATACAGATGTTGTAACTAAAGAGCATGGAGGAATTACTCAACATATTGGAGCATATCAAGTTACAACAAAAGATAAAAAAAAGGTAACTTTTATTGATACACCTGGTCATTCAGCATTTAGCGCAATGAGAGCTAGAGGGGCTAAACTTACTGATATTGTTGTTTTAGTGGTAGCAGCAGATGATGGTGTTATGCCTCAAACAGAAGAAGCAATAAAACATGCTAAAGCTGCTTCAGTTCCCATGATAGTTGCTATCAACAAAATTGATAGTAATGGAGCTGATCCAAATAAAGTAAAGAATGAACTTTTAAAGTATGATGTTTTGGTAGAAAGTCTTGGAGGAAATGTTCCTTCTATAGAAGTTTCTGCACTGAAAAAAACTAATTTAGATGCGCTTTTGGAGAATATTATTCTTTTATCAGAAATTATAGAAACAAAGGCTAGCTTGACTCAAAGAGGGGAAGGAACAATAATTGAAGCTAAAAGAGAGCAAGGCAGGGGAGTGGTTGCATCTGTAGTTCAACAAAGAGGAATTCTAAAAAAAGGTGACATTGTTGTCGCAGGCTCTCAATGGGGAAAAATTAGAGCTATTATAAACGAAAAGGGCGATAGTTTAAGTAACTTAAACCCTTCCGAGCCTTCAGAAATATTAGGATTAAATGATGTTCCTCAAGCTGGTGATGATATTATAGTAGTAGATAATGAGTCAAGAGCAAGGGAAGTAAGTGAATATCGTAAATCGATTGTTAAGAAAGAAAAAACAACTATTCTATCGAGAGCTAACTCAATGGAGAATATATTAAAAACTATAAAAAGCGGAGAAAAAAAGATACTAAATGTTATTGTAAAAGCTGATGCATTGGGGTCTAAAGAAGCAATAGTAAACTCTTTGGAAAAAATAGGTAATGATGAAGTTGATGTTCAGATCTTGCTTTCTGGAGTCGGAGGAATTACAGAAACTGATGTAGTGTTAGCAGCATCTAATGAGGCATTCATAATTGGATTTAATGTTAGGTCTGATTTACAGGCAAAAAAGTCTGCTAAGCAACATAATATAAATATAAAGTATTATTCGATTATTTATGAAATCTTTGATGAAGTTAGAGGCTTGCTATCGGGAATGTTGCCACCAACAGAAAAAGAAAAATTTTTGGGAACTGCAGAGATTAAAAAAGTTTTTAAAATATCAAAGCTTGGAAAGGTAGCTGGCTGTTTTGTAAAAGAAGGAATAATTAAACGTACAAGTAAGATTAGATTGTTAAGAGATAGCATTGTTATACATTCAGGTGATTTAGAAACTCTGAAAAGACATAGTGATGAGGCTAAAGAAGTTAGTGAAGGTATGGAATGTGGAATAGCTATTAAAGATTATAAAGATTTACAAGTAAATGATGTTATTGAATGCTATGAAATTGAGAGCACTCCGAGAAAGTTAGAAGAAAATTAATTTTAGGGAAAAATGAAAATACTCAATAATAGATCTAGAAGAGTGGGAGAAAATATAAGAGCAGTTTTATCTAATATTTTGTTGCAAAAAAAAAACTCTATTCATGGATTAGAAGAGGATCTAATTACGATAACTGAAGTCCAGCCTTCATCAGATCTTAGATTTGCAAAGGTTTTTGTAAGTTGTATGGGTAAAGAAGAAAAGAATATAGTAAAAACTTTAAATGAAAGTGCAAGTTTGTTTTCAAAGTTAGTGGCTAGACAATTGAAGACCAAATATTCTCCAAAGCTTTCTTTTTATACCGATTATTCTTTTTCCCAAGCAAATAAAATTAATGACCTAATAAATATAAAATAAATTTTTTATTATGCAAAAATCTGTAAATGGATGGTTAAATATTTATAAAGAAAAAGGACAAGCTTCATTTTCTGTTTCTAAATTTTTAAAAAAAAAATTTAAATTTAAAAAATTAGGGCATTTAGGGACATTAGATCCTTTAGCTGAAGGAGTTTTACCTATTGCGGTAGGAGAAGCTACTAAGTCAATAAATTTTATTAAAAATAATAAAAAATCATATACTTTTATTATCAAGTGGGGAGAGGAAACTGATACTAATGATGGAGAAGGAAATACAATTCATAAATCAAAAAAAAGGCCCTCTTACAATGATATAAATTATGTTATAAAAAATTTTTTCATTGGTAAAATTAAGCAAATCCCTCCTATTTTTTCAGCAGTCAAAGTAAATGGTCAAAGGGCTTATAAGCTGGCAAGAAAAAATATTCAAATAAAATTGAAAGAAAAAGAAATAAATATTTTTAAATTAGAGGCTAAGCAGCCGATTAATAATAACTTTTGTGAATTTGATGTTATCTGTAGCAAAGGCACTTATATAAGGTCTTTAGCTAGGGATATTGCAAGAAAATTAGGAACTGTAGGATATGCTTATAAAATTATTAGAACTGCAGACAATGTTTTTAATATAGAGAACTCAATTACTTTAAAAAAAATTTTAGCATTAGATATAAAGGATATGTATGAAAAGTTATTACCTGTTGAATGCGTGCTAAGTCATGCGAAATCGATTATTTTGGAAAAAAAATATTCAGAAATGTTAAAAAATGGTATGATATTAAATTTAAAATTAATAAGTAAAAAAATAACTAGTGAAAATAAATTAATATTGGTAAAAAGCAGCAGTAAGCTAGTATGTATTGCTAATTTAGAAAAAGAGTATATCATACCACGACGTAATTTTAATTTATAGTTTGGAGGTAAAAGTGACGATAAGCGTCAGCGAAAAAAAAGAGATAGTAAAAGATTTTGGTAAAAATGAAAAAAATACAGGTTCTACTGAAGTGCAAGTTGCTATACTTACAAAAAAAATAAATAGCTTAACCGAGCATTTTAAAACTCATAAAAAAGATCATCATTCAAAACGTGGACTATTAGGGATGATTAATAATAGAAGAAAATTGCTAAAGTATTTAAAAAATCAAGATGAAGATAAATATTCTAATTTAATAAAAAAATTAGGTCTTAGAAAATAATTTCATAATATAGGAAAAATTTATGTTTGATGTAACAAAAAAGTCTCTTATGTGGGGAGACAAAGAATTAGTATTAGAAACATGAAAAAGAACAAGCCAAGCTCATGGGGCAGTAATGGTTACTTACGGAGAAACTAAGTTATTGTGTACAGTTGTAGCTTCAAAAGCAGATCCGTCAGAAAATGATTTCTTTCCCTTAACTGTTCATTATATAGAGAAGTTTTATTCTATAGGAAAAGTTCCAGGAGGGTATTTGAAAAGAGAGGGTAGACCGAGTGAAAAAGAAACTCTTACTTCTAGATTAATTGATAGACCAATAAGACCACTTTTTCCCGATAGCTTTAAGAATGAAGTTCAGGTCATATGCCAAGTATTAAATCATGATGGTAATAGCAGCACAGAAATACCAGCTATTATTGGAGCTTCTGCTGCATTAACTATATCAGGCATACCATTTTATGGTCCATTAGGAGCTAGCAAAGTAGCAAGAATAAAAAATGAATTTGTTCTTAACCCTACAAATGAACAGCAACTTGAAAGTGATTTGGATCTAGTTGTAGCAGGAACAAAAGATGGTGTTTTGATGGTTGAGTCAGAGGCGAAAGAATTAGAAGAGGAAGTAATGCTTGAGGCTGTAGTTTTTGGACAAAATTCTTACAAAGAAGTATTAAAATTAATTGTAGAATTAGCAGAAGAGTCTGCAAAAGATCCTTGGGATTTACCAGAGGAAGATACTTCGAAAGCAGATAATTTAATTACAGAGAAGTATATGGATCAAATTACATCAGTTTATACTATTAAAAATAAGAAAGATAGACAAGATAAGTTAAAAGAAATTAACTCTAGCTTAGAAGAACTGTCTGAAGAAGTTAGCATAGATGTAAAAAAATTAGGTAATTCTCTAAACAAGCTTCAAAAAAATATAGTAAGAAAAAAAATTCTTTCTTCTAAAACCAGAATTGATGGTCGAAAAATAGATGAAGTAAGACAGATCAATTGTGAAACAGGATTGCTTCCAAGAGCTCATGGTTCGGCCCTATTTACGAGAGGTGAAACACAATCAATAGCTGTTCTTACTTTAGGAACAAGTGAAGATGAACAAATGGTTGATTCACTGGAAGGACTTTACAAGTCAAAATTTATGTTGCACTATAATTTTCCTCCTTTTTCAGTAGGAGAAGCTGGAAGAATGGGAGGAACAGGTAGAAGAGAAATAGGTCATGGTAAATTAGCATGGAGAGCTGTTAACCCAATTCTACCTGATTATGATAAGTTTCCATATACAATAAGAATAGTCTCTGAAATTACTGAGTCAAATGGATCTTCCTCAATGGCAACTGTATGTGGAAGCTCTTTAGCATTAATGGATGCTGGTGTTCCTATTAAAAAACAAGTTGCAGGTATTGCTATGGGATTAATTAAAGAAAAAGAAAAGTTTATAGTTTTGTCTGATATTTTAGGAGACGAAGACCATTTAGGTGACATGGATTTCAAAGTAGCTGGTACAAAAGATGGAATTACCTCTTTACAAATGGATATTAAAGTTGACTCTATAACTAGCGAAATTATGAATACCGCATTAAAACAGGCAAAAAAGGGAAGAGTCTTAATATTAAAAGAGATGGATAAAGTTATTAAGAAACCCAATAAAGAGTTAAATGAGTTTGCCCCTAAAATGGAACTTCTTAAGATAAATACTGATAAAATAAGAGAGGTTATAGGAACAGGAGGTAAAGTTATCAGAGAAATAGTTGAAAAGTCTGGAGCAAAAGTTGATATAGATGATGAAGGAAACATAAAAGTATCTTCTAACCAGAAGGAAAATATTAAAAATGCATTACAAATGATACATGATATTATAGATGAACCTGAAAATGGTAAAATATATTCAGGAAAAGTTGTAAAAGTAGTTGATTTTGGTGCTTTTGTTAACTTTTTGGGAAAAAGAGATGGTCTTGTTCACATCAGTGCTTTATCAGATGAAAGAATAGAAAAAGTAACAGATGTAGTAAATGAAGGAGACGAGGTAAAAGTTAAAGTAATTGGATTCGATAAAAGAGGAAAAGTCAGATTAAGTATTAAGGATGTTGATTAATATCTAGAAGATAGTATTTTATAAAGTATGAAAGATTTAAACTCTATAACTTTAGCAGGTAAAGAAGTACTTCCTCTAATAGAGGGAGGAAAAGGAGTTGCAGTTTCTAATGGACTTACTGCAGGAAGCTGGGCAGCATCGGGTGGTATCGGAACTTTTTCTGGAGTAAACGCCGACAATTATAGAGAAGATGGTAGCATTATTAGACAGATCTATCACGGTAGAACTAGAATGGACAGACACGAAGAATTAATAGACTATGGAATAAAAGGCGGTATAAAGCAGGCGCAAATAGCTCATGAGATTTCAGGAGGAAAAGGTAGATTAAATGTTAATATACTTTGGGAAATGGGGGGTGCTCAAAGAGTATTAGAGGGTATATTAGAAAAAACAAAAGGATTGGTGCATGGAGTTACATGTGGTGCAGGAATGCCTTTTAAGTTAGGAGAAATTGCTTCAAAGTTTGACGTTTTCTATTATCCTATAGTATCATCTGTTAGAGCTTTCAAAATACTTTTCATTAGAGCATATAAAAGTTTTTTACCTAAATTAGGAGCTGTTGTTTATGAAGATCCATGGCTTGCAGGAGGTCATAATGGCTTATCTAATAGCGAACATCCAGAAAAGCCTGAGAGGCCATATGAAAGAGTAAGCTTATTAAGAAAATTTATGAGAAGTGTAGGATTAGGTGAAATTCCAATTATAATGGCTGGTGGTGTATGGCATTTGTCTGACTGGGAAGATTGGATTGATAATCCAGAATTAGGGCCAATTGCTTTTCAGTTTGGAACTAGACCCCTTTTAACTAAGGAAAGTCCTATCCCCAAACCTTGGAAAGAAAAGTTAATGGATTTGAAAAAAGGTGATATAAAGTTGCATAGATTTAGTCCTACAGGATTTTATTCTTCTGCTGTAAGAAATAACTTTATAAAAGAATTAACTGAAAGATCTATAAGACAAATTAGTCTTTTTTCAAAAAACGAAAATTCTCAATTTAATGATTTTAAAGAACTTCTTATAGGAAAAGGTAAAAAGCCTTTTTTAATTCTTAAAGAGGATATTACAAAAGTAACAGAGTGGATTAAAAAAGGTTTCACTGAAGTTTTAAAAACTCCTGATAACTCTATTATTTTCGTTAGTCCAGAAAAGGCTGATGAAATTAAAAAAGATCAGAGAGATTGTATGGGGTGCTTAAGTCACTGTAAGTTTTCTAACTGGGCTGATAAAGGAAAAATTTCCACCGGTAGAAAAGTAGATCCAAGAAGTTTTTGCATACAGAAAACATTACAAGATGTTGCGCATGAGGATGATGTAAACAATCAATTAATGTTTGCTGGTCATAATGCTTGGAAGTTTTCACAAGATCCTTTTTACTCAAATGGATTTGTTCCAACAGTAAAACAATTAGTTGATAGAATTGTAACGGGCTCATAGGTTGTATATGTTGGAAGCAAATAAAATTCTTAAAAAAATAAATTTAAGACCGACTACTCAAAGAACTGCTATTATCGAATATATTTTGCAAAAGCATAAAGTTCATATTACTGCAACTAAATTAATAACACATCTAAAAAAAAAAAAATTTAATATTTCTCTAGCTACTATTTATAATAATCTAAATGAATTAGCAGATAAAGGTATTTTAAGAAAGTTACATGTAAATAATGATAAAATGTGGTTTGATTCTAACCTTCAAGATCACTATCACTTTTATGACTCAGAAAAAGACGAACTTATAGATATCGATAAAAATGAAATATCTTTTTCTAAGATTCCAAAAATCCCTAGGGGTAAAATTAAAGATTCAATTAATATAATTATAAGTCTAAAAAGTAAAAATTAATTATAATTTTTTTCTATATTGAATATAGATCCATAAAATGTTATTTTTTTTGTAGTTTAGAATCATTCTAATAATCCAAATGAAATAAAGTTTCGTATTAGAAGATAATAAACATAAATATTTTTTTTTAACACTCACAAGGAGAAAAATATGTCGTTATCTAAAAGTAAAACAATAGAAAATTTAAAAGCAGCATTTGCTGGTGAATCACAAGCTAATAGACGTTACTTATATTTTGCATCGAAGGCTGATGTAGAAGGTTTTAATGATGCAGCAGCAGTATTTAGATCTACTGCAGAAGGTGAAACAGGGCATGCCTTCGGACATTTAGAGTTTTTAGCAGAAGTAGGAGATCCTGCCACTGGTGAACCTATAGGTAGTACATCGGATAACCTCAAGGCAGCAATTGCAGGAGAGACACATGAATACACAGATATGTATCCTGGTATGGCAAGAACAGCTAGAGAAGAAGGTTTTGATGAAATTGCCGATTGGTTTGAAACTTTAGCAAAAGCAGAAAGAAGTCATGCTGGAAGATTTCAAAAAGCATTAGATACTCTTGCAGAGTAAAAAATATAATTAACGCAGCAATATTGAATGTTGCTGCGTTTTTTTCAATTTCTACAATATTGGGAATAAACAATGATACAAGAGGGCGGGCTTAGAGCACCGGAAAGAAAAGCTTTGGAGATTGAAGCTCCAAAATTTTGGGACAATGAAGATTTAGATAGAGAGTTAAGAAGACAATTTGATGTATGTCACAGTTGTAGAAGATGTTTTAACTTATGTGATAGTTTTCCAAAACTTTTTGATTTAATTGATGACTCTGAAAGTTTAGAATTAGATTCTGTTTCATCTAAAGATTTTAAACCCGTAATAGATGCTTGCACACTTTGCGATATGTGTTTTATGGTAAGTTGTCCATATGTGCCTCCTCATGAATTTGCAATAGATATTCCTTCACTCTTTATAAGATACAAAGCTCAAAATAAAAAAAGTAACCTTTTAGAAGAGCAACTAACTAAAACAGATTTTAATGGAAAAATAGGAATAAAGTTTCCAAGGGTTTTTAATTGGATAACTGATAAAAAAAATAAATTTTTCAGATTTATTTTAAATAAATTTATAAGCATAGACTTGAGTGTTAGGTTGCCAAAATTTAATACATCAAATCTTTTTTCTTATATTAAACAAAAGTCTAAGGCTATAACTTATAAAAGCTCAAAAGAAAAAAAAGTAATTATTTTTAGCACCTGTTACGCTGGATATAATGATTCCAGTATAGGAGAGTCTTTAATACAAATATTAGAAAAGAACAAAATATATTATGAGGAAGGATATACAGAATGCTGTAAAATGCCTCAGTTAGAACAAGGAAATGTTAAGGAAGTAAAAAAATCTGCTGAAAAAACAGCCTCAATATTAGTTAAAAAAATTAGAGAGGGTTTTAAAGTAGTTACCCCCATTGCATCTTGTGCACTTATGCTCAAATCACACTGGCCTTTATTATGTTCTGAGAATAATGATGTAATAGAATTATCAAAACATACCATGGACATTGATGAATTCTTGATGGGACTGCATGCTGAAGGACAGTTAAACTTGGATTTTAAGCTAATAAATAAAAAAATAACTTTACACACTGCTTGTCACAGTAGAGCTCAAAACATAGGAGCCAAATCATTTAATTTATTAAACATCATATCTAAAGATAAGAATATTAATATTGAAAAATGTTCAGGACATGGTGGAACTTGGGGTGTAAAAAAAGACTGGAACAAAATAGCTAGAAAGGTTGGTCTTCCAGCAGCTAGGAAAGTTTTTAAAAATGAGGATAGTATAATTGCTTCTACTTGCCCTTTAGCTGCGCTACACTTTCATGACATTAATGAAGACAAAAAACTTAGAAACTATAATGATAAAATATATCATCCACTAGAATTAATATCCGAAGCTTATAATAAGGAGAATAAATAGTGAATAAATCTGTCCCTAAAATCGTTTTTAAAACTAGAGTAAGAGATAACTCCTTAAAAAGTAGTAATCCATTTAGATGGCAAGATGTTTCTAGCGATGACTATTTTAAAGGGAAAAAGTCTATTTTATTTTCTCTCCCAGGCGCTTTTACACCAACTTGCTCTAATTTTCAATTACCAAATTTTGAAAAGTTATATCATAAGTTTAAAGAAAGGGGAGTTGATGAAATTTACTGTCTTTCAGTAAACGATGCTTTTGTTATGAATGCTTGGGCAAAAAGCCAAAACCTAAAATACGTTAAAGTAATCCCTGATGGGTCTGGTGAATTTACAAGACTGATGGGCATGTTAGTCAGAAAAGATAACTTAGGATTTGGGTTAAGATCATGGAGATATGCTGCATATATTAATAATTGCATAATAGAAAAAATGTGGATAGAAAATGGTTTTGCAGACAATACTGTAGGAGACCCTTACAGCGAGTCGAGCCCTGAAAATCTATTAAATTATTTTAAAGACATCAATTTAGATAATAATCAAGATAGGAACTTAAATGACTAGGAACCAAATACAACCTGATGAAATTTTTACTAGGAAAGAATACTTAAACGTAAGACCTAAATTAAGAAAAGAAATAGTAAATAGAAAAAAAAAGAGAAGAGTTGACGTAGGTCCTTACATAACACTTTACTTTGAAAATAGAGATACAATTATACATCAAATTAATGAGATGGTTTTTATAGAGAATGGTGGAAGTGAACAAATTAAAGAAGAAATTGATGCATACAAATCCTTAGTACCGGTAGGTAAAGAACTTGTGGCTACTGTAATGATAGAAATCGACAGCACCTTAAAAAGATCTGAGGTGCTCTCAAATATGGGTGGTTTTGAAGAAAAGTTTTCTATATTAATTGGAGATAAAATAATATTAGGTAAGGCTGAGTTAGATGCAAACAGAACCACTGCTGATGGGAAGGCTTCATCTGTGCAATTTGTACACTTTAATTTTACTACTGAAGAAATAAAAATGTTCAGAGATGTAAACTCGAAAATCTTATTATCAATCAACCATCAAAACTATTCCCATTCAACTACACTACAGAATGAAACAAAAGAAGAATTAGCTAATGATTTTTATTGATTGCATTACTAAATTCCCCAAATATCTTTGTAACTGATGTATCCCTTTAAATTATCTATTTTTACTTTGCAGCTTTTAGTTTTTTTTATCAGTTCATCACACTTTAATTTCTCAAGAACAACATTTTTTTTTACAAACGCTATATTATTTTTTTTTCCATCAAAAATATAACTATCTCTGACGACCAGAAGAGTTTTTTTTTCTGATATGGTTACATTCCAAATCCAACCTATAGTTCCGTCATAAAGTTCTACTTTTGAATATGTATTACTCTTTTCTATTATTTTAACTGGCATATTCTGTAAAATAAGAGTCCAATTTATAGGGTACTGTTTACCTGGGCCTGCTCTTAGATTTGTTGTTGAAGACTTAATACTAACAAAATTATTTGCAAAACTAGGTACATTTAAAAATAATAAAACAAAAATAAAGCTTATTATGTTTTTGTAATGCACAATTGAACAAATAAATTAATTATTATAATATTTCAAGTAGAAATTATGATAGTAAAAAAACCTAAAGTATTTATAACAAGAAAGTTGCCTGTAAAAATAGAAACTAGAATGATGGAACTTTTTGATACTACCCTTAATGAGGCAGATGTTTTGCTTTCTGAAGACCAATTAATAGAAGTATTTAAAAAATACGAAATCATAGTTCCCTCTATTGCAGATAAAATTACAACTAAAGTTTTAGAAAAAGCTAGTGAAAACTTAAAACTGATAGCAAACTTTGGTGCGGGAATAGATCATATAGATCTTGAAGCAGCTAAAAGTAAAAATATAATTGTAACTAATTCTCCAGGACTATTAGCTGACGATACAGCTGATTTAATAATGTCACTTTTATTAGCTTTACCAAGAAGGCTATATGAAGGATCTAAATTAGTAGCTGCTGGTAATTGGAACGGTTGGAGTCCTACAAAAATGTTAGGGAAAAGAATTTACGGTAAAAGACTAGGTATTATAGGATTAGGAAGAATAGGACAGGCAGTAGCTAAAAGAGCCAAGGTTTTTGGTTTAGCTATTCATTATCATAGTAGAAATCAGCTACCCACTAATATAGAAGATTTATATGAGGCTACATATTGGAATAGTTTAGATGAAATGATAAAAAGAATGGATATTATTTCTGTTAACTGTCCATTAACTAAAGAAACAAAAGGATTAATGTCTGAAAAAAGATTACGATTAATGACGCCTGATGCTTATATTATAAATACATCACGAAGTGAAATTATAGACGAAAAAGCATTGTTTGATTTATTAAAAAATAATAAGATTGCTGGCGCGGGGCTAGACGTGTTCAGAAGACAAGAAAATGGTAATTCCAAACTACTAGAAGCTCCAAATACTATACTAATTCCTCACTTAGGATCTGCAACTATAGAAGGTAGAATAGAAATGGGTGAGAAAGTAATTGTAAATATTAAAACATTTATCGATGGACACAACCCTCCTAACAGAATTATATAAAAAAAGTTTTATTATTTTTGTGTTTGTTTACTATACGGTATAATGGCATTGGTTTTATGTTCATACTTTCCATAAAATCAATTTTTTTTATATTTAAAAATTTTACAGCTGTATCACAAAAGAAAAACTTTACATTTAGAGAATCACATAATTTTAGAACTTCAGTATAACTGGTCATTCTAAATTCATCCATTTTATAATTTATTTTTAGTTTGTCATATTCTATCCAGTTTTTTTTTAAAAAATTACAAGCATATCCAGAAAAAAATACCGTTACACATTTATTGCAAGCTTGATAAGTAGAAGCTAAATTAAGAGCATAATAATACTTATAAAAATCTGATGTAAATAAAATCATTAAAATATCTGTATCAGATTTCATTTTATCTATACTCATTACAAAAAGTACAATTAGGATCTATATTAACTTTAATCTTTCTAAAATTATTATTTAGTACATCATATAAATTTATATATCCTGCCAAAGACTGCCCTATCTCTAAAATCTCTTTTACTACTTCTGTTGCTTGTAAAGAACCTAAAAAACCTCCTAAACTACCTATTACTCCATTATTAGAGCAATTAATAATTTGAGAATTATTAGGTTGATTAGGAAATAGACATCTAAAACAGGGATATTTATTATTTTTTCTTTTCCATGTAGAAATTTGTCCTTCATACTTGGTTATGGCTGCTGCTATAAGAATTTTATCCTTTTTAAAAGATGTATCAGCAACTATGTACCTAGTTTCAAAGTTGTCGCTTCCATCAACAATAATATCATGATCTGAGATAAGCTTATCGGCATTTTCAATATTTATTTTTTTATTTATGCTATTAATTTTAATATCTGGATTTAATCTATTAATAAAACTGGCGGCACTGTCTGTTTTGTAAATGCCTATATTTTCTGTATTATGAATAATTTGTCTTTGTAGATTAGAAAGTTCAACTTTATCATGATCTATTACAGTAATATTTCCTATTCCAGCAGCTGATAAGTACATAATGACAGGTGACCCCAACCCTCCTGCTCCTATAACTAAAACCTTAGATTCTAAAAGTTTTTCTTGTCCTTTTCCTCCTATTTCAGGAAGTAATATATTTCTTGAATATCTTTCTAATTTTAAATCTGTTAATGTCATAATTTAGAAATTACTAGTTACTTTTCAGCATCTAATTCATTTTTATGAATAAGTTTAATATTATTTTTCTTTTCTAATAGCGGATGTATGACATCTACTAACATTCTGCTTGATAATTCACTTTTATCCATATTTATATATTTAGCTAAACAATTAGAGTTATTATAAATATGAACACTGTTCTTATCTCCTCCTATTACATCTGAATTTAAAGAAACATCATTTGCTACTATAAGATCACATTTTTTTCTTTTAAGTTTTAATATTGAATTTTTTTTTATATCTTTAGTTTCAGCTGCAAAACCTACAACTAACTTTGGTCTTTTATTATGTGTGGATATAAATTTTAAAATATCTTTATTTTCTGTTAGTTTGAAAGAAATATTAGACTCTGATTTTTTTAGTTTATTTTTATTATAATTTTGAACCTTCCAGTCAGCAACTGCAGCAACACTTATAAATAGATCGCTGGGAATATTTTTTAAGCACATTTTAAACATTTGCTCAGCAGTCTTAACCTTAAAAAAATTTTTTATATTATCAGGTTGTTCTATATTTGTCGGGCCAGAAATCAAACATACATTTGCGCCCATGTCTGCTAACTGCTCTGCTATAGCGTACCCTTGTTTACCAGAAGATTGATTGCTTATATAACGAACAGGATCAATAGGTTCTTGAGTTGGTCCAGCGGTTACTAGCGCATTTATTCCTTTAAATATTTCTTTTTTTTTTAAAATAAACTTTTGTATTACTTTTACTATTTCATCTGGTTCTTGCATTCTTCCATATCCTAAGTCTCCGCAGGCCAATTCCCCATTTTCAGTATCAAATACTTTATATCCAGCATCTTCCAATTTTTTAATATTTTTTTTTATAAAAGGATTATTCAACATATTACCATTCATAGCAGGAAATATAAAAGTTGGAGATTTTGACGCTAATAATGCAGTAGATGCTAAATCATCAGCTAAACCATTTGCGACTTTAGAAATAAAATTAGCTGAGGCAGGCGCAACAATTACAAGATCATTTTCTTTTGCTAACTTGATATGACCCATTTCCATTTCATCATCTAAACTAAATAAGTCACTATATACTTTATTACCTGTTAATGAGGAAACAGATAAAGGTGTTATAAACTTTTCTGCAGATTTTGTAAGAATGCAATTTAAAGAAATATTAATATTTTTTAAAAGCCTTATTAAAGTAAGCGCTTTATATGAAGCTATACTTCCTGTAATTATTAAAAGTATTTTTTTTTTTTTCATTTTTCAAATTTTCGTAAAAATGTTTAAGTATGCTACTCCGCCTAAATATTTTTTACGATTATAACAAAAAAAACCATTTTTAGTAAAAATATTCTCTAATTCTTTGTTTTGAGGGAAGTTTTTAATAGAATCTATTAAATACTCATAAGCGCTTTTATTATTTGCTACTTTTTTCCCTATTACTGGTATAATTTTAGAGGAGTAGTATTCATACAAAGGAGAAATCATTTCATTAACGGATGGAGAAAACTCTAGAACATATATTTTTTTTCCATACTTTAAAACTCTTCTACATTCCCTTATACATTTTTCCAAGTTGGAAAAATTTCTTAAACCAAATGCTAAAGTAATAATATCTACGGTAGAGTCTTTAAAAGCTAATTGATCAGCGCTAGCATTAATATAAAATAAATTTTTGTAAGATATATTTTTATTATTTTTTGCAAAGGAAATCATTTCAAAACTAAGATCATATAAATAAACTGATCCACTCTTGAAATGTTTTGCCAAAGAGCTGCTAATATCTCCTGTTCCTCCAGCTAGATCTAAAATAACTTTTGCTTTTTCTTTTTTTACTTTTTTAATTAAATCTTTTTTCCAGAGCCTATGTAATCTAAGGCTCATTAAATCATTCATCAAATCATATTTGTGAGAAACATCATTGAATAAATTTTTAATAATTTTTTTTTTTATTTCTATCTGATATTAATTTATTATTATATCTCATATTACATTTAGAAGAATTAATTAAGTTTATTTTACAGTATAATTAAAATATTAATTAATTAACATTATTATAATAAAATCTTATTTTATCCTTTTTAATAAGAATATTATAATTATAATAAAACGTTTAGAAAATTATTAGTATGATTTTAAATGCCAGAATTACCAGAAGTTGAAGTAATTGTAAAAGGACTGAAAAATAATATATTGAATTTAAAAATTTCAGACCTAAAAATTATTAATAAAAACTTACGTTATCCTATACCAAATAATTTAGAAACTTTATGCAAAAACAAGAAAATAAAAAATGTCTTAAGAAGAGGTAAATATGGAATTATTTTGCTCAATGGAGACGAGCACATTGTTTTTCATTTAGGAATGACAGGTAAATTTAGATTTTCTAACAAATTAATTGAAAAATATAAACACGATCATATTTTAATAAAGTTTTCGAATGGTATAAATTTAATTTATAATGACGTTAGAAAGTTTGGTTCATTTTCAATTATTAAAAATCCTATAGATTTATATAATTTTAAAAATTTAGGAATTGAGCCGTTTTTTTTAGAATATGTAGAAGATAATCTTTGGAAAAAATTAAAACAGAAAAGTAAAGATATAAAAAGTATATTGTTAGATCAGGGTTTTATTTCCGGGATAGGTAATATATACGCTAGTGAGATTTTATATGATTCAAACATATATCCTTTTAAAAAAGGAATAAAGCTATCAAAAAAGTCATTTAGCTTACTTTTAAGTTCTACAGAAAAGATTTTAAGAAAAGCTATTTCAAAGGGAGGTGTTACAATTAAAGATTACCGCAATGTTACAGGTGACTTAGGGTATTTTAAAATTAATTTAAAAGTTTATGGAAGAGAAGGATTGTCTTGTAATAAATGTAAAAGTTTGATAGTAAAAGTCAAAAGAGGCGGAAGGTCAACTTTTTACTGTGAGTCTTGCCAGAAAAAATAATGAAAAAATTAGATAATATTATATATGAAAAGATTAAAAAGGTTGGAGTAATAACGTTAAATAGACCTAAATATCTGAACGCTTTATGCGATGCATTAATTAGAGATTTAAATGAGGCCTTAGATGATGCAGAAAAAGATGATAATATAAATGTAGTAGTGTTAAAAGGGTCAGAAAAATCTTTTGCAGCAGGTGCTGATATTAGTGAAATGAACAATAAAGATTTTGTAGATTTACTTAAAAGAGATTTTATAATGCCATGGGAAAGATTAAGTAAATTTAAGAAGCCGACTATTGCTGCTGTTTCAGGATATGCTTTAGGTGGGGGATGTGAAATTGCAATGATGTGTGACATTATTGTTGCAGCAGAAAATTCAAGATTTGGACAACCAGAGATTAATTTAGGGACAATTCCGGCAGCAGGAGGAACTCAGAGGCTAACTAGAAGTGTTGGCAAATCAAAAGCAATGGAAATGGTTTTGTCAGGAAACATGATTACTGCACATGAAGCGAAAGAGTTGGGATTAGTATCAAGTGTCTTTCCAACAGAAATACTAATAAATAAAGCTTTAGAGTTAGCCAATAATATTGCTAGTAAATCACTACCAGTATTAATAATGGCTAAAGAGGCAGTTAATAGGGCATATCAATTATCCTTAGAAGAAGGAATGAAAAGCGAAAGGCGTTTGTTTCAATCTACCTTTTCTTTATCAGATAGAAAAGAAGGAATGAAGGCCTTTTTAGAAAAAAGAAAAGCAAAATTTATTAATAAATAGTTGAAAATTATATTAATTTCATTATCTTATAATATTTTCGGAGAAAATTATGGCTAATACAAGTTCAGCAAAAAAAAGAACGAGAGTTATTGATCGAAAGACAAAAACTAGAGAAATGCAAAAAAGCAAAATTAGAACTCTTATTAAAAATGTCGAATCATCGATCATAAAAAAAGACCAGAAATCAGCTATGGATCAGTTAAAAAAAATTGACTCTAAGTTACAAGCAGCAGGTAATAAAAAAATTTTAACAAAACAAAAAATATCAAGAATTCAAAAAAGACTAAATTCTAGGATTGTTGCAATAGCAAAAAAATAATTTTAATTTTGTCTTTTTAATATTCAATCTATCCTATATCGTAAATAATATATTAAGGATTAATTATAATTTAAAATAATTCGCATGGACGGATGATGGGGGCTTTTTGTCTAATTCAATGTATTTAAAATTTCAACAAAAAGAAGAGGAAATTCAAAAAAAGAATTGGGAAGAAATACACAAAGAGTTAAAAATAGAAGTTGGACAAGTAGCTTATAAAAGTTGGCTGATTAGATTAAAAATCTTAGGATTTACTCAAAAAGGAGAATTATTTTTATCACTTCCAACAGAGTTTTTAAGAGACTGGGTAGTTAATCATTATTACAAAAAAATTGAAAAATTTTGTAAAAATTACTTTAAACAAGTCAAAAAAATAGAAATTATTATTAGTGCTGGTTCAGAATTTAAGGCTTTGAAACATTTTCAAAATGAAGATGTGATTAACAATGAAAGCTCCTCTCCTCTGGATCCTAGATTTACTTTTAAAAACTTTGTTGTAGGTAAATCAAACGAATTGGCTTTTGCCGCTGCAAAAAGAGTTAGTGAAAATAATTTAGTATCATTTAACCCATTATTTTTGTTCGGAGGTGTGGGGTTAGGAAAGACTCACTTAATGCATGCTATTGCTTGGGATATAAAAGAGAGAGATCCTAAAAGAAGAGTTGTATATTTGTCTGCCGAAAAATTTATGTATGAATTTGTGAAATCATTGCGTTACAAAGATACTATGTCTTTTAAAGAAAAATTTAGATCTGTTGATGTTCTAATGATAGACGATATTCAGTTTATTGCTGGAAAAGAAAGTACCCAGGAAGAGTTTTTTCACACTTTTAATTCTTTAGTAGGGCAGTCAAAGCAAATAATTATAAGTGGAGATAGAGCCCCTTCAGATTTAGATGGGCTAGAAGAAAGACTTCAATCACGTTTAAGTTTTGGACTAGTTGGCGAAATTCATAAAGCTGATTATGAATTAAGATTAAGTATTTTACACACTAAAATTGAAGCTAGAAAAGATGTATCTGTTGATGAAGAAATTATTAAGTTTTTAGCTAAAAAAATTAGTTCTAACGTAAGGGAGTTAGAAGGAGCCTTAAGAAGACTTGTTGCTCATTCTGAGTTAGTCAATAGACCTATTAATTTACAGGTGGCTCAACAACTTCTTCATGATCTCCTGAGAGCTAATAATAGAAAAGTGACAGTAGAAGACATACAAAAGAAAGTTGCAGATTACTTTAATATTAGGTTTAATGATATGGTTTCTGTAAGAAGATCTAGAATAGTAGCTAGACCTAGACAAGTGGCAATGTATCTTTCAAAAAATTTTACGCCTAAGTCTTTACCAGAAATAGGAAGAATGTTTGGAGGCAGAGATCATACAACTGTAATGCATGCTATAAAAAAGGTTCAGGAGCTATGTAAAGTTGATCCTTCGTTTGCCGAGCATATTAAAGTTTTGAAAAGGACTTTAGATCTTTAATTAGGTGAAATTAAAGTATTTTTTAATTTGTAATATTACTACATATAGTAGTATAATAAATACATAACTTTCCAATGCTTTTTGAGTTACAAATATGAAGGCTAAAATAAATAAAAGGAGTTTAGTACAAACCTTGTCTCATTTGTATAGTGTAGTGGAGAAAAGAAATACTATACCTATACTCGCAAATGTTTTGATAGAGGCTAAAGATAAAAGCTTAGTTTTAGCTGCAACAGATATGGAAATTGCTGAACTTCAAAGTATTTTTTGTGAAGTCCAACAAGAAGGAGCAGTAACGACACCTGCTCATATTTTATATGATATTGTAAGAAAACTACCTGATGAGGCAATGATAGAATTAGAAAGTAAAGAGGGGAAAAAGTTAGATATTAAGACAGATAAAATTTCTTTTTCATTAATGTGTCTTCCCCCTAATGATTTTCCGGATATACATTCTGGTGAATATCCAGAAGGATTTGATATTGATACAGCTAGTTTAAGCAGACTGATAGATAAAACACTTTTTTCTGTTTCTACTGAGGAAACAAGATACTATTTAAATGGTATTTATTTACATTCAATAAAAGAAAACGAAAAAGAAGTACTTAGAGCAGTGGCTACTGATGGACACAGGCTCTCAAGACTTAGTGCATCTTTGCCTAAGAATGCAAATAATTTAAAAGGAGTAATTATTCCAAGAAAAACTGTTACAGAAATAAAGAAAATTATTGATAATATGGATGGGATTGTAAAAATACAAATAGCAAAAAACAAGATAAAATTTACAATAGATAATGTAATTATTACTTCTAAACTCTTAGATGGAGCTTTTCCTGATTATGAAAGAGTAATACCTGATAACAATACAAAAGAGTTAATAGTAGATAAGCAAGAGTTTATTGCAGCAGTTGACAGGGTATCTACTTTGTCCTCAGATAGAACTAGAGCTATTAAATTTAAACTAGCAAAAAAAGTTTTAGAAATTACTGCTGAAAATCCAGACCAAGGTAGTGCTAAAGAGAATTTAAGCGTTCATTATGAAGGTGATAATCTAGAAATTGGATTCAATTCAAAATATTTAATAGATATTGCAAGACAAATAACAGGCGCTAATATAAAATTTATGCTCTCTGATAAACTCTCTCCTTCTCTAATGTTAGATGAAGAAGACAATTTAGCACTTTACCTTCTAATGCCAATGCACATTTAGTTAAGAAAATAATTAAATTTATGTTGGATACAAAAAAATCAGAAAAAAACTTTATAAATAATTTATCTATTGAGAGTTTTAGAAATCATCAATACTTAGAAATTATTACCAAAACACCATCAATAGTGATTTATGGAAAAAATGGAGTTGGAAAGACAAGTATTTTAGAGGCGATATCAATATTTTCAAATACAAAAGGACTAAGAAATTCTAAATTATTAGAAATGATTAAAGTTGATCAAGAAATGTTTTGTATTTCTATGAATATCCAAGATGGAAATGATATTTATTCAGAACTAAAATCAACATATAGTAAATATAATAAAACCAGAAAAATTTATATTAATGGTAAAGAAAAAAAAAAATAGGGGAACTAAGACATTCTTTTCCAATGCTTTGGATTACTCCTTATGATGAAAAAATTTTTAAAGGGGGACCATCTTCTAGAAGAGCTTTCTTAGACAGAATAGTTTCTAACTTTGATTTTTCTCATCCCGGTAGAATTAATAATTATAATAAGCTATTACAGCAAAGATCGAAGGTTCTAAAAGAAAACAATAAAGATAAAGATTGGTTAGATGCAATTGAGGATCAATTATCTAAGCTTGCAGTTGCAATTTGTTCATCTAGATTAGATATTCTTAATAGAATATCCAGTTTTTTAACTGAAAAGATTTCTGGTCTTCCTACAGTAAAAATTGATTTTTTTGAGTCAATAGAAAATAGCTTATTGGAAAATCCTGCAATTAAAATTGAAGAAGATCTAAGAGTAAAATATAGAGAGTCTAGAAAATTGGATTTAATTGTTGGAGGTAGCCTTCATGGAAGTCACAAAACTGAACTAATTTGTCACAATTTAGAAAAAAAAATGCCTGCAGAAATGTGCTCATCAGGCGAACAAAAGCTTTTACTTATTTCTATTATACTTTCGTGTGCTAAAGCATTAAAAAAAAGCATCAAAGTATCACCAATTATGTTATTGGATGAAATATTTACTCATTTAGATGGATTTAAAAAAAATCTTTTATTTAACGAACTAATGTCCTTGGGATCACAAATATGGATTACTACTGCAGAAACTGACAACTTTTTAAAAAAATATGATAATGTTTATTATTATGAATTAAAAGATAACCCAGAAAATTAAATGAATAAGAAAACAAAACTAAAAAATCAAAGTTACGACGCTTCTTCAATTAAAGTTTTAAAGGGACTAGAGGCCGTTAGAAAAAGACCTGGAATGTATATAGGGGATACTGATGATGGATCTGGATTACACCATATGGTATTTGAAGTTGTAGACAATTCTATTGATGAAGCTCTAGCAGGTTATTGTGACACTATAAATGTAATTATAAATGAAGATGGGTCAATAACTGTTGAGGATAATGGAAGAGGAATACCTACTGACATGCATGAAGAAGGAATTTCCGCAGCGGAAGTGATAATGACAAGATTACATGCTGGAGGAAAATTTGATGAAAATTCTTATAAAGTTTCTGGTGGACTGCATGGTGTAGGAGTTTCGGTTGTTAATGCACTTTCTGAAAAATTAGAATTAGAAATATACAGAAATGGAAAGTCCTATGAAATAAATTTTGCTGACGGAGCTACTGTTTCTCCTTTGAAAGAAAAAACCAAAAAAGAAGAAAAAACAGGAACAAAATTAACTTTTTGGGCATCAAATAAAGTTTTTTCTCAAACCAACTATAATTTTGATATTTTAGAAAAAAGATTAAGAGAACTTGGTTTTCTAAATTCAAATATAAAAATTTTACTTGAAGATAAAAGAACCGAACCTAGTCCAAAGAAAACCTTTCACTACTCTGGAGGCTTGGAAGAATTTATTTTATGGTTGTCAAAAAATACGCAGTCTCTTAATTCAAAGCCCATAACAATAAAATCAGAAAAGGACGGTATTAAAGTTGAGCTATCTTTAAAATGGACTGATAGCTATCATGAAAATGTTAAATGTTATACTAATAATATACCACAAAGAGATGGTGGCACACACTTAGCAGGTTTAAGAGCAGCACTTACAAGAGTTTTATCAAGATACTTAAAAGATAATAATAATACTAAAAAAGAGAAACTTAGTTTTTCAGGAGAAGATATGAGAGAAGGATTATTTGCAGTTTTGTCTGTAAAGGTTCCAGATCCGAAGTTTTCATCTCAGACAAAAGACAAGTTAGTTTCCTCAGAGGTAAGACAAGTAGTTGAAGGTATAGTCAACGAACAATTATCAGATTGGATGGAAGAAAACCCTTCTGATGCAAAAATAATTTGTAAAAAAATTATAGACGCTGCTTCAGCAAGAGAAGCTGCTCGTAAAGCAAGAGATCTCTCAAGAAGAAAAAATGCATTGGAAGTATCAAGCCTACCAGGAAAACTTGCTGATTGTCAGGAAAAAGACGCTACTAAATCTGAATTATTTTTAGTTGAGGGAGACAGTGCTGGAGGATCTGCTAAGCAAGCTAGAAATAGAATATTTCAAGCGATATTACCTTTAAGAGGTAAAATATTGAATACATGGGAGCCAAGAATATCAGCAGTATTGGGTTCAAATGAAATTATGGCAATGATTTCAGCTATGGGAACAGGTATAGAAAAAGACTTTGATATTACAAAACTAAGATATCATAAGGTTATTATCATGACAGATGCTGATGTTGATGGATCGCATATAAGAACGCTAATACTTACTTTTTTCCACAAACATATGAAAGAAATTATTAGAGAGGGGCATCTATACGTAGCCCAACCACCTTTATTTAAAGTTAAAAGAGGTAAGAGTGAAGTCTACATTAAGGATGAAATTGATTTAGAAAATTTTTTAATAGAAAGTTCTATTAACGATTTAACGCTTTTTTATGGGAAAGATCGTATCAAAATAGCTGGAGAACCTTTTTTGAAAATTATTAAAAAAATTATGGATTATGCAAAAATAATAAAAGTTTTATCCAAAAATTCAAATATTTCTCTTATACAGTCTTTTTATTTGAATGGAGGGCTAAGTCTAAAAAACTTTGATGATAATAAAAAGCTTGATAGGATTATTGATAAAACACTCACTCATCTTAATATAAATAATCAAGAAGACGAAAAATGGTCTGCAAAAATAGATGAGAAAACCAAGGAAGTTTTATTCGCACATACAAAAAATGAAATAGTGAAGAATTTTAAAATAGGTGAAAGTTTTTTAAGTAAACCAGAAGTAAAAAAACTTAATACTAATAACTCAGATATTATAGAAATATTTATTGATGGGGCCTATCTTAATGTAGCTGATAAAGAGTTTTTTTTGAAAGGACCAGAAGAGTTTTGTTTTGAAATCAATAGATTTACTAAAAAAAGTTATAAGATACAAAGGTATAAAGGATTAGGAGAAATGAATCCAGACCAATTATGGGAAACTACTTTAGACCCTGATGCCAGAACTTTATTACAAGTGCAATATAAAGACTTATGGGAAGCAGATGACTTATTTGGTAAATTAATGGGAAATAATGTGGAAGCTAGGAGAAACTTTATTCAAAAATTTGCGCTAGAGGCGGAAATAGACTCTTAAAAATTATTATTATGAAAGTTCTAATAAAACTTTTCAGTATATTTTTCTTTATTACTTTTTTTTGGATAACATATTGTATTATAACATTACCAGATTTAGGAGGATTAGGAAATAAAACTAGAAAGCCGTCTATTAGTGTAATGGATAATTCTAAAAATTTAGTAGGGTCATTAGGGGATGTCTATGGTGGAGTTATAAATGCTAAAAATATTCCAGAAAATTTAATTAAGTCTGTTGTTGTATTAGAAGATAAAAGATTTTTTGAACATCACGGGATAGATTATATTGGTCTGAGTAGAGCTTTGGTTCAAAACTTTAAGGATATGAGGTATAGTCAAGGTGCATCTACGATTACTCAACAACTTTCTAAACTAATATTTCTTAATACAGAAAAAACTCTTTCTAGAAAAGTAAGAGAATTAATAATTTCTTTTTATTTAGAGTATAAATTTACAAAAATAGAAATTTTATCAATGTACCTAAATAGAGCATATTATGGATCAGGGCAATATGGAATAAAAGCAGCTGCAAAAAGATATTTTCTTAAGGAACCAATAGACTTATCAATTGCTGAGTCTGCAATTCTAGCAGGAAGTTTAAAAGCCCCTAGCAAGCTATCCTTAATTATTAACAAAGAGGCAAGTATTTCAAGAGCAAAGATAGTAATCAATCTTTTAAGTAAAAATAATCTCATTACCTTAGACCAAAAGAACGATGCTTTATTAGAATTGAGTAATATAAAAAAAAAAAAATATTACTCGGATGACAGTATTAGATATTTCATAGATTGGCTTCATTCCGGAACTCCAGAAGAGATTTTAAATAATGAAAAAGATTTAATCATTAAATCAACTTTAGATTTAAATATGCAAAAAGTAGTAAAAATTGCTACACAAAATAATATGAAAAATATTGATAAAAGAATTCAAACAGCAATAGTGGTAATGGATTATAATGGAGCAGTAAAAGCTTTAACTGGAGGTAGAAGTTGGGCAGAAAGTAAATTTAATCGAGCTACTCAATCAAAGAGACAACTTGGTTCAGTTTTTAAAACATATGTTTATCTAACAGCATTAAGTTTAGGCTATAAATTAACAGATAATATAGAAGATAAAGAAATTACAAAAGGTGATTGGTCTCCAAAAAACTTTTCTAATAAATATGAAGGGACTATTTCACTTAAAAGAGCTTTTGCGATTTCTTCTAATGTAGCAGCAGTAAGATTATCAGAAAATATAGGAAGAGATAATATTATAAAACAAATTAAAAAACTTGGAATAGTATCTAACATATTAAATATTCCATCTATGGCACTAGGAACATCTTCATTTTCTCTTTTAGAGACGGTTGGATCATTTGGTGCAATTTGTGGTAAAGGAATACCAGTAATTCCATTTGGTATTGAAGAGATTCAATTAAGAAACAATTATAGTGTTTGGAAAAGAGAGGCTCCTGTAAGAAGTCAGGTAATCAATAAAAAGGTTTTAAGAAATACTAAAAAACTATTAAGAGCTGTGATAGAAGAGGGGACAGGTAAAAAGATATCAAAAATTCCTTTAAATATAATAGGGAAAACTGGAACTAGTCAAAGAAATAGAGATGCATGGTTTATAGGTTGTGCAAAAAATCATGTTATTGGCGTCTGGGTGGGAAGAGATGATGATAAAAGCATGAAAAATATTTTTGGCTCTACTTTGCCTTTAAAAATATTTAGGAATATAGTGTTAGAATTATAATACTATTTTCTTATAAAAACTGGTGTTCCTACATTAATATTTTTCCATAGAAAACCTATTTCCTTATTTTCAACGGCTATACATCCTTGTGTCCAGTCATTTAGTTTATTATGAAAGTTTTTATCATAATATTTATTGGGCAACCCATGAATCATAATTTGTCCGCCAGGATGAGTATTTAAATTTAAAGCCCTTCTTATATCCCAAGGATTAGGATAGGAAATTTGTAAAGCTAAATAAAAAGAACTATCTTTTATTTTTTTATCAATGTAGTAAAGTCCTTCAGGGGTTTTCCCGTCTCCTTTTTTTATTTTTTTTCCTAATGGCTCAAATCCTAAAGAGATAGAAAAAGTTTTTATTTCTCCATTATTTAAAAAAACTTTGAGTTCTCTATTAGATTTATTGATTAATAAATATTTAGTATTGCTTTCTGCAAATGACAGATTTAATAAAAAAATAGAAAATATTTTAAATATAAATATTTTTTTCATTAAGCAATTTTTAAAGAGTTATTGTTTGCTAAAAAATCAGAGGTATTTTTTGGCAAATTATCAAACCCTATATGATAAAATGTATATAGGCTGTTACAATTATCACAATACATACTCCAATCTTTTTGGACCGAAAAACATGAGCTACATTTCCAAAGTAAATCATTGTAATTCTGAGACAATGATAACCAGCTTTTAATTTTATCTTTATTGCATGTTGTTTGTTCCTCTATATTTACCAATAATAAATATGCTTTTTTATTAGGAAATATTTCAATAGACTTAAGTAAGTCTTTTTTAGAGTCCCCCCATATTTTTGCCTTAGCTTTGATTTCCCCTAGTAATAAATATTTCAAATATAGCGTATCATGACCGTCTAATAACTCTATCAAAAGCTTTACTTTTTTTAATAAGCTAAGGTTTTTAAAATTATCTAATACACAATCTAAAATATTATGGTGCGGAAAATATCTCCAGTAATGTCTCAATAACTTTTTAAGATTCCTATTTGTAGCATCTTTATGTAGCCTGGAATAAAGTTCTACTGAAGGAGGTAAAAAAACCTTCTCAGCAAAGGTTTGCTGAATAATACTCATAGCTTTCTCACTATTACCTTTTTCATAGTATTCCTTAGCTTTGAAATACTTTAGAATAGTATTAACATATTTAAACTTTTTTTGATTTTTTTTTCTATCTGTTGAAATATGATTAGACAAAACCTGCCAATTATTATTTTTTAAGCAAAATGAAAAAGCATTATTGATATAATAATCAAGAGGAACCTTAAAGGATCTAGCAGTATAAAGCATATTAGAATATAACTCTTGATCATTATTTTTATTAGCTATTGATATTAGTCCATTTAAAGCAATAGGTCTAGACGCCTGAAAATTTAACATTTTTTTATAAGTATTAAAACATTCTGCCTCATTACTTTTAATCAAATTATATTGTAATCTCAGAAGTAAAAGCAAAGGTGTTTGTTTTAAATACTTTTTTGATATTTTGTAATTTTTAATAATTTTAGAATTTTCATTATAAATGGAGGCTAAAAGCCCTTCCTCTAGTGCATAATTTGCCTTTTTAACATTGTACTTCTTAAAACTTTTTTTTATTTTGAAAGGCAGTAAAAAAAGCTTATAGAAAAATATCGAAAGTATTAACACAGTAAATATAAGAATAAAAACTATTAAAAGAAAAATAGATAATGATGTGTCTACTTCCCATCCCAACCACATTATTTGAATGCTTCCACTATTCTCTGAGAACCACATAGCAATAGTGCTAACACTTGCCATTAAACATATTAAAAATAAAATTTTAATCAATTTTTTTGTTTTAGTGCAGCTGTAGTTCTTGCTAAAAGATTTTTAGCTGCAATATCTGCATTCTGTCTAGCTTTTGCTTCAGTCAACCAAGCATCTAAGGGACCTCTTTCTTCTAATGGAACAGATGATATTTCTTTTATTGCTTTGGCTAGATCACCTCTAGAAATTGAACTTTCCGCTCTTAATAAGGCTCCAGTCACCCCTTTAATCTCATTAATATTCGTAGGTTTAATTTTAACGTACTTTGAAATTTCTTTTCTTAGATTTTCTCTCCAGGTACTATCTCTTTTAGTTCTATCAGCATCAAATTGTTCACCAGCTCTAGCACTCAAACGAGCTTCTAAATCCTTTAAAGTAGGAGCACCACCAGCTGCATATCTTAATAGTGCTGGATCTAAGCCCTCTTTTCCTAAGGCTTCAAGTTGTGGAGAATAAGGAACACCTGACTCTAATCTATCTAGGAGACTTTGAGCAAGATAAAGCCTATTGGATAACTCTGTTTTACTAGAAGACAGGATAAGCCTTGAATTACTTCTTAAATCTTTTTTAAGTACAGAAATATTATTACCTAGGTTTGCTGTTTTTTCTTTTACTTTTTCTAATTCACTACCTATGATGGCCATTTCATTTTCAACCTTACTAAAATTATTTTCGGATTTATTAATTTCAGACTCAATAACTTTTAAATTGGCTAATAAGGAGTCATTTTTTTTGTTTTGTAATTCAGTATTTTTTAATCTTTCATCAAGTGACTTTATATCTTCGGTAATTTGTTTAAAATTATCTGAAACTTCATTTTCTTTATTATTAGAACCAAGTTCAATATAAGATATTGCCAAAACCGCTCCTATGGCGCCAGAAATTATGCCAAAAAAACCTCCTAATAAAACCTCTCTAAATCTTAAAACACTGGCAAATAATTTCTCTAGCAAAGTATATACAAGCGATATAATTTTTTTAAAAATCTCAATAATATATGAGAAAAATATATTAATAAATAGAAAAGGGGCTTTAGCGATATTTTGTAAAAACTTAAAAATAAGATTTTTAAAAGATTCTAGTACCTTAGTCATAGCTTTTACTAATGAGATCAACAATACATTAACTTGTATAGAAGAGCTTTTATCTTTAGTTTTAGTTCGTAAAACTTTCGTAGATTGTAAATTTTTTTTACTAGACTGAGAAGCTCTCTTTCTTGCTTTAGGGAATAGTAGATCTTTGTTTATATCTCTATTTTTTTTTGTTGCCATAATTTACTCATTTTTAAGTATAACATGTTTTATATCATTCAGTGAAGGTTTTTGTGGAAAGAATTTACTATAAAATTTATTAGATAAAGCTTCAGCAATATTACTACTAAGACATGCGAACTTTACATTTTTAAGATAATTCAAGCTTGAGTTTTTATGGATAAGCCTATTAAAGTTTAAGGCTCCTTTTTTTGACAATAGAACAATCCATCCTACTTGTTTTGATTTAATAAGACTTAAAAATTTTCTATCTAACATCTCTAATTCCACAGTTCTGTAAACAACATGTCTTTTTACCCTGTATCCAACTCCTTCTAGCATTTTAGGTAGGTTAACCGAAATATCTTTAGCGCCCACATATAGAAGGTAGCCACCATCTGCAATTGTGTTATTAACAACAACCTCAAACATTTTAACACTATCTCCATTACAATCAATTACATTTTTAAACCCTAATTCTTTTGCAATTTTTTTTGATGTAGCACCTACTGTAAATAGTTTAATTTTTCTATTATTTGATAATTTTGATAAATTATATAATCCATTAGATGAGGTTACTAAAATAGCCTGAATATTAACAGTATTAATGGGAGCTGTTCTTAGGTTGACTATTTTTAATATGGGAAAAGTGATTACTTTATAATTATTTTTTTTCAATAAAACTTCTAACTCATCATTTGGAAAATTTCCTAAAGCACGAAATATAACTATAAATTTATTAGTCATTTATTTTTTAGATCCTCTAAAACCTTTTTAGCACATGATCTCCCAGCTTTTATATAATCTATTATATTACTCGTTATTTTAGCTTTCGAAGAAATTTTACCATTATCTGAAAACAACTTTCCGTTTATTTCTAATTTATTTCCATTAACTTTTGCAAGTACTGCTAAAGGCGTAAAACAATCTCCATTTATTTCTTTAATAAACTCTCTTTCAGCACTTACTGTTAGCCTAGTATCAAGGTGATCAATTTTTTTTAAAATATTTAAAACTTCTTTGTCTTCTTTTCTACAAACTATAGCAATGGCTGCTTGTCCTGGAGCAGGAAGTATAATTTTTGTTGGGATCTTAATAAAATTTATATCATCATATTTTAACTTTAGTCTTTTCAACCCTGCATATGCTAGCAGAGTTGCATCTATTTTATTTTGTCTAACTAGTTGTATCCTACTTTCTACATTTCCTCTTATATGCTTTATTTTGATATAGGGTATAAGATTTTTTAAGTAATTGATTCTTCTGGGACTAGAGCTTCCAAAATTAATTTTTTCTTTTATATCTAAAATACTTTTAATATTAAAATTTTTTGTAACTAAAACTTCTCTTACGTCCTCTCTAGGCAAAAATGCTGCTATTGTAATATTCTTATCTATAAAAGCAGGCATATCTTTTGCCGAATGTACTGCAATATCAATTTTTTTATTTAATAGCATATTATCAATTTCCTTTGTAAATAGACCTTTCCCACCTAGATTTTTAAATTCCTGAAAATTTTTTTTGTCTCCTTCCGAAATAATATGATTTATTTTTAGATTTTTTATTCCCATATCCATAAGTTTATTACAAACTAAATTAGACTGTAATTTTGCCAAATTACTTTTTCTACTTCCAATAAATATTTTTCTTTTATTATTCATTAAATTTTTTTAACCTATATTATAAATTTATATGAAAATTCTTGGAATAGAAAGCAGTTGTGATGATACATCAGTTGCAATTGTAAATAGCGAAAAAAGAATTCTTTCTAATGAAAGAGTTTCTCAAGATAATGTGCATCAATTTTATAATGGAGTTGTTCCAGAACTTGCAGCAAGAAATCATGCTTTTTACATAGAAAAAATAACACAAAAAGCTTTAAAAAATGCTAAATTGACTTTGAATGATGTTGATGGAGTAGCAGCAACAGCAGGTCCTGGACTAGTAGGCGGTTTATTAGTAGGGTTATCTTTTGCAAAAACTATAGCACAAGTAAAACAAATACCTTTTATTGCCGTAAATCATCTTGCTGGTCATGCACTCACAGTAAGATTAACTGATAACATTGAGTTTCCATACCTACTTCTTTTAATTTCTGGTGGGCACTCTAGTTTTTATTATATGAGAAGTATAACAAATTGCATATATTTAGGCGGCACTTTAGACGATGCAGTGGGAGAGGCTTTTGATAAAATTGGAAAAGCTCTGGGATTAAAATTTCCAGGAGGACCAGAAATAGAAAAAAAAGCACTTAGAGGTAATGAGGATGCTTTTATTTTCCCAAAACCATTAGTAGACAAAGTTTCAACTAATTTAAATCTTTCTTTTTCAGGATTGAAGTCTCATATCACAAAACTTATAAATAGTGAAAGCAATAACTTATTATCCAAAAATTATATTGAAGACATGGCAGCAAGTTTTCAAAAGACAATTGCAGAAATATTAATTAATAAAATAGAAAAGGCAATTATATATTGTGATAATAAATTTCCTAATTATTCAAATGTTGTTATTTCTGGTGGAGTAGCCTCTAATTTATATTTGAGACGAAAGTTTATTAAAGCAATAATTGATAAAAAGAAAGAGCCTTTTATTCCACCTGCAAAGTTATGTACTGATAATGGAGCTATGATAGCATGGGCTGGTTATGAAAAATATAAATATGGAATTAGTAGCCCATTAAACTTTAAAGCTTTGCCAAGGTGGCCCTTGGAGAAAGAGTATTTTTATGAATAATATTTTGGTTCTTGGAGCAGGGGCATGGGGTACTGCTATAGCTAATTTAATTGCAGTTAACACAAAAAAAAATGTTTATTTATGGTCATTAGAAGAAGAGGTGGCAAAGGATATAAACTCTGGCTTAATAAATAAAAAGTACTTACCCAATAAAAAAGTGAGTAAGTATATTATAGCAAATTCAACATTACCTAAATTTAATACAGAAATTATTTTTGTTGTTATTCCATCGCAATTCATATTTGGTTTCTTTGATAAATTTAAAAGTCATTTTGAAAAATATAAAAAAAAACCTTATAGTTTCATAATTTGTTCAAAAGGAATTGACTTAAAAAGAAAAGAATTTTTAAGCAATATTATTAAATTTATTTTTCCTAAGTCTAATATTGCCGTCCTCAGCGGCCCTTCATTTGCTGTAGATGTAGTTAATAAAAAACCTACTGCTGTTACATTAGCCACTAAAAGCAGTAAATTAGAAAAAACTATAGTAAATTTATTAAGAAATAATTATTTTAGGATTTATTTGAGTAAAGATATAATAGGAGTCCAAATTAATGCAACCATGAAGAATGTTTTAGCGATAGCCGCTGGCTTGACTGAAGGACTAAATTTAGGAGAAAATGCAAGGGCTGCTATATTAGCTAGAGGTATAAAGGAAATAATAAGGCTGACTAAAGCTGTGGGAGGAAAGAAAGAGACTGCTATAGGGCTTTCTGGTATTGGGGATATTATTTTAACTTGTGTATCTAAGTCATCCAGAAATTATAAACTTGGCTTTATGCTAGGTAATGGAAAAAACTTAAGAAGTATCATAGGTAAAAATAATTATGTCACTGAAGGAATGGAAAATATTAAAGTTGTTTACTATCTAAAAAGAAAATATAAAGTTAATATGCCAATTCTTGAGGCAGTTTATTCTGTTTTAGTAAATGAAAAAGAATTAGATAAGGTCATAAAAGGGCTTCTTTCTAGGCCTTTGTCTAGTGAATAATTAATTTCTTAAAAGTTCATTAATGGAAGTTTTTGATCTCGTTTTTTCATCAACTGTTTTTACTATTACCGCACAATATAAACTAACTTTGGATTTTTTATCATTAAAGTTTCCTGGAACTACTACAGAGTATTTTGGAACTTTTCCATAAAAAATTTTACCTGTTTTTCTATCAATTATTTTAGTGGATGCACCAATATATACTCCCATCGATAGAACGCTTCCTTCTTCTACGATAACCCCCTCAGCAACTTCTGATCTGGCACCTACAAAACAATTATCTTCAATAATTACAGGAGAAGATTGCAGAGGTTCTAAGACGCCGCCAATTCCTGCTCCTCCGGAAATATGACAGTTTTTACCAATTTGCGCACAACTTCCTACAGTGGCCCAAGTATCAATCATAGTAGAGCTCCCAACATATGCTCCAATGTTAGTGAATGAAGGCATTAAGACTGCTCCTTTATCAATAAAAGATCCTTTTCTAACCACTGCATTAGGAACTATTCTGAAACCTGCTTTTGTGAAATCTTTTTTTTTCCAACCTTCAAATTTAGAAGGAACCTTATCCCACCAGTATGATTTTCCAGGGCCATTTAATATAAGTTTCTGATTTGTAACTTGAAAAGATAATAAAACAGCTTTTTTAACCCATTGATTTAAAATCCATTGACCATTTATTTTTTCAGAAACTCTAATTTCTCCATTATCTAGTTTTTTAATGGTTTCCATTATAATATTGAAGTCTTTTTTCGATTTTGATTTGCTAAGTTCTTTTCTATTGCTCCAAATTTTTTCTATACTTTCTTTTAAGCTATTTTTATTCATTAAATATATCCTTATTATTTATTTTTTTCATTATTAATGCTAAATCTTCAAAACAATAATCTATATGTTTATCTAACCCTGTTTTACTCGTATTACTTACTAAAATAGTTTTAATCCCCATTTTTTTTGCAGTAATTAAATTAACTTTTATATCATCTATCATAATTGTATTATGTGGAATTAAATTAAATTTGTTAACTATTTTTTTATAGGTCTTTTTATCTGGTTTTGGAATATAATTAGCGTCCTTGATATCAAAAATTTTATTTATTTCTTTAAAAACACCTACTCTTTTTAGGACTCTTGTCGCATGTTCCGTAGTTCCATTTGTAAATATTATCTTTCTTCCTCTAAATCTTTTCATTTCATCTTTTAATGCAAAATTTTTCTTAATTGAGTCTAGTTTAATTTTATGAACATATTTTAAAAAGTGTTCTGGCTCAATATTGTGATAAAGCATTAGCCCTCTCAAAGTTGTACCATTTTCCATAAAATATTTTTTTTGAATAGTATAAGCTTCTTTTTTACTAACATTCAATTTAGCAGAAATAAAATTTTTCATTTTAACATCAATTTGGGAAAAAATTTTTGAACTTTCGCTATATATTGTATTATCTAAATCAATTAATAAATCTTGCATAATAATTTCTATTTTCTAAATAAAGTTCCCACACCTTTGCTGCTAAACAACTCTTTAAGAAGTGCGTGTTTAACTTTCCCATCTATAATTACAGAAGCTCTTACTCCCTTTTTTACTGCTTCAATACAAGTATTTACTTTCGGGATCATTCCTCCATAAATAACTTTATTAGAAATTAACGTTTTTATATCTTTAAGTTTAAGTTCATTAATTAGTACGTTATTTTTATCCACAACCCCTTTTACATCAGTAAGCATTAATAGTCTTCTAGCACTTATTTTATGAGATATAAAACCTGCAGTTATATCAGCATTAATATTATACCTAGTTCCTTTTTTGTTAGCTCCTATAGGGGCAATTACTGGAACTATTCCGAGAGTTAAAAGGTCATTTAGCAAATTTGAATTTAATTCATATGGTTTCCCAACGAAACCAAGGTTAAGTTTTTTATTTCCTTCGTAAAATATATATTTTTTGGCTTCAATTAATTTGCCATCTGTACCTGCTATTCCTAAAGCAAGTATATTACGTTTACTTAAATTTATAGTTATATCTTTATTAATATAACCAGTCAGAACCATCTGGACTACTTTCAAGGTTTTTTTATCAGTTTTTCTCATTCCTTTATAAAACTCATGTTTAATTCCAAGTGCGTCAAGATTTTTATTTATTTGTGGCCCACCGCCATGAACGATGATTGGCTTGATCCCTGAATTTACCAAAACCTCTATATCTTTATAAAAAGTTTCAGATAATTTTGGATCTATCATAGCACTTCCGCCATATTTAATTACTATGATTTCCCCTTTATATTTTTCTAGATTTTTTTTTATTTCTGAAGAAGGTGAAGAAATTATTTTTGATATTTTACTTAGATTCTTTTTCATTTTTAGATACTATTTTTAATATATTTCCTTTTAATTCTTTTATACCTTCTTTAGTTTTACTGCTAGTAAAAATTAAAGGAAAGCCTGATAAATTTTTTTTTTGAAAAGCAATTAAAAGATTTTTTCTGTCTATGTCTTTTATTTTATCAGATTTAGTAAATAAATACTTAAAACTTAATTTATTTTGATTTAAAAAAGACAAAAAGTCTAAATCAATTTTTTTTATTCCTTGCCTTGAGTCAATTAGAACATAAACAAGTTTTAGGTTTTTACTATTTGTAAAATAAGCATGTAATAATTCTGACATTTCAGAAATTTTCTTTTTTGAAATTCCTGCATAACCATACCCAGGAATATCTACTAAAGAAAAATATTGATCTATCCTGTAATATATAATTTTCTTTGTTTGCCCAGGTTTTTTTGATACTTTAGCTAAACCTTTCCTATTTAGTAGAGAATTAATTAAAGAAGATTTTCCAACGTTAGATCTACCTGCAAAACAGATTTCTGGAAGCAATAACTGCTTGTAGTTAAAAAATTTATCATAACTTAAAACTCTATCTACAGAATTAAAGTTTATGTGCTTCATATTAAATTTATTTGGTTTTTTTCATGATTATCCATTGCTGACCAATAGATAAAATATTATTCCAGGTCCAATAAATTACCAAGCCGGCAGGAAATGTGGCAAATAAAAATAAAAAAACTATTGGCAAATAGGTCATTATTTTGGCCTGAAGTGGGTCAGGTGGCGTGGGGTTTAATTTTGTTTGTAAGAACATGGTAAAAGCCATTAAAATTGGCCATATACCAATTAATAAAAACGAGGGTGGAGTAAAGTTTAGCAACCCAAATAAATTAAATATTGTAGTGGGATCAGGGGCAGATAAATCTTTAATCCATCCGTAAAAAGGCTCGTGCCTAGTTTCTAGTGTTACAAATAAAACTTTGTAAAGGGCAAAAAATATCGGAATTTGAATTAAAATAGGAAGACAGCCAGATAGAGGGTTTACCTTTTCATTTTTATATATATGCATTATTTCTTGTTGCATTTTTAATTTATCATTTTTATATCTTTCTCTTACTTCTTGTATTTTGGGTGTAAGTACTTTCATTTTACTCATAGATTTAAAAGATTTATTAGCAAGAGGAAATAATATGATTCTTATTACTATAGTAAGTGCTAAGATAGATAATCCTACATTACCAAAAATACCAGAAAACCAATGAAGTAAATTAAAAAGAGGTTTAGTAATATAATAAAACCATCCAAAATCAACTGCTCTATCAAACATTTTTATAGAAAGCTTTTTTGAATATTGGTCTAAAAGATTTACTTCTTTTGCTCCTATAAATAAGTTTGATACAACTTTAATTTCCTGATCCGGGCCTATTTCAAATAATGAACTGCTATAATTAACTTCATACATTACTTTATTATTTTTAATGCTTGATTTAAATGTACCTGCTATTTTATTTTTTTGATCTGGAATTAAAGCAGCTAACCAATATTTATCTGTAATTCCAATCCAACCTCCTGATTTAGCATCTTCGCTAGAGTTTATAGTTTGGGCTTTTTCTAGTAAATCCTCATAATCTAATTCTATAAGTCTTTCATCTAGAACTCCAATAGGTCCTTCATGTAAAATATAAAAACCAGATGTTTCTGGTGTTCCAGTTCTTCTTATTCTTCCATATTGTTGTAGTGTTTGAGTTGCAGAGGTATTATTTCGAACTTTATCTTCAATAGTAAATAAAAAATTTTTGTCTATGCTTATTTTTCTAGTAAAAATTAAGTTATCGGGTGATATCCATTCTAATATGACTGGGTTTTCAGGAGAGAGCTCTTTTCCTTTTACTAATTTCCAAATGGCTTCATTTTTTGGAACGTCTATATTACTTTGTGGAGCATGCCATCCAAATTCAGCAAAGTATGGTTTATCAGTCTTTTTCGGAGACATCAGGGTTACAAGTGGAGAGTCATTATTAATATTTTCTTTGTAGTCTCTTAAAATAATGTCGTCAATACGAGCTGCTTTTAGGGAGACAGAACCTTTTAATCTAGAAGAAGAAGATAAAAAAACTCTCTTATCTTTTTCTAAAGCCTTATTTCTATCTAAAGGAATAACAGCCGCAGTCAAATCATTATTTGAAAGGTTATTATCATTATTTTCTTCTAAACTCCTCGTATTTTCTCCAGGAAAAAAATGTTGAAAGACTAGTAATATTAATAAGGAGGCAACTATTGCTAATAATAAGTTTTTCTGTTCATTCATTTTATTTTTCTATTTTTTTAAATAATATTTTTAACTCTTTATATAAATTATCAAACTTTTCTGACAAGATTCCTTTTTTGGCAACTATTACATAATCTTTAACTGATATAAAAGCTTGAGAAAAAACTAATTTTATTAAAGATCTAATTCTTCTTTTTACATAATTTCTCCTCACAGCATTCCCAATTTTTTTGCTAGCCGTAATACCCACTCTTGTATAGCTAGCTTTTGAATCTAGATACTGCAAGTTAAAATTTTTACCTTTTATTTTTTTACCATTAGAAAATACTAAATAATAATCTTTCTTTTTTTTTATCTTCAAAGCATTCATTATGCAGAAAGTCTTTGTCTTCCTTTGCTTCTTCTATTAGATAAAATAATTCTTCCAGATTTAGTTGCCATTCTTGCTCTAAACCCATGCCTTCTTTTTCTAACTAATTTGCTGGGTTGAAAAGTTCTTTTCACTTATATTCTCCTTTTTCTAAAAATAAATATTGATTTATAAAATAAAAGATGGATCTTCACGCAGCATTCTCCTGACCAAGGCTCTAAATGCAAGCTTGAAGCTAGCGGCATTTTTAAGATCTTTCGCATGATTTTCAGCAATATCACCAGGAACAAATTCATATTCTTCATCGCATGCTCTTGCTAGTAATTGTACTTGGCAAGCACTTTCTAGAGTGTAGAGTTTCATAAATGCTTCTGCTACAGTTGCTCCAGTTGTCAGTAAGCCGTGATTTTTTAAAATCATAATACTTTTATCTCCCAAATCATCTGCAATACGCTTACATTCATCTTTTCTCAGAGTCACTCCTTCAAAGTCGTGATATGCAACTCTTTCATGAAAAGCAGATCCACTAAAATCAATATTTATTAAACCCTTTTTTAAAGCCGCCATCGCCATTCCAGCATTTGTGTGTGTATGCATCACGCAATGTGCATTAGATTTTGATGAGTGTACTGCAGAATGTATAATAAATCCTGCTGGATTGACATCCCAACTTGACTTCTCTACCTTATCGCCTTCAAGGTTAATTTTTACTAAGTTAGATGCACAAATTTCATCATACATTAATCCATATGGATTAATGAGAAAATTCTTTTCAGAACCAGGAACTCTTGCCGTTAGATGTCCAAATATTAAAAATGACCATCCTAGTTTTTCAACTAACCTATAAGAAGCTGCCAATTGAATTCTCAAGTCTTTTTCTGTAAGATCATTATAATCTTTCATGCAAGACATTTCTATTTCTAAATGATTAGCTTCAACTTTTTTTTCATGATTTGACATTTAATACCTACTAATTTTAAATAGATTAATACATTAGAAACATTTTGTAAAATTATATATAAATTACTAACTTTAGAAAGATAAAATATGCATGAATTATTTAATTTAGAAGATAAAGCAATTGTTGTTACTGGGTCTTCAAGAGGTATTGGTAGAAGTATGGCTGAAAGATTTGCAGAGTTTGGTGCCAAGCTAATTATTTCTTCCAGAAAAATAGAAGCATGTCTAGAGGTTGAAAAAAAAATTATAAGTAATGGAGGTACTGCGCATTCCAAAGAGTGTAATATATCTAGTAAAAAGGAGTGTGAAGAACTGATTGATTTTTGTATAGAAAAATATGGAAAAATTGATGTTTTAGTATGTAATGCTGCAAGTAACCCCTATTATGGAGACTTAGAAAAAATACCTGACGAATTATTTGATAAAATTATGAATAACAATGTAAAGTCAAATTTGTGGCTTTGTAAAAAGACTATACCTTTTTTGAAAAAGAATAATAGGAGTTCAATAATTATAGTATCTTCAATAGCTGGGTTACAAGGAGTAAAAAATTTAGGAGCTTATTCTATTTCAAAAACAGCGGATTTAGGTTTGATCAGAAGCTTAGCTGTAGAGCTAGGCAAATATAATATTAACGTAAATGGTTTATGTCCAGGGATCATAAAAACTGATTTTGCAAGGCAGCTTTGGGAAAATCCAAAATTATTAAAAGATGTTGAACAAGTTGCACCATTGGGTAGAATAGGAATAACTGATGAAGTTGTTGGAGCGGCTATACTATTAGCTTCTAAAGCTGGATCTTTCATAACTGGCCAAGTTATTACTATGGATGGTGGGGTAACAATTGCTGGAAGAGGTTAATAATAAAAAATTTTTTTTATTTTTATTAAGCATTTTTGTTATTTTAAAAATTAATCTACATGCTAAATCAGAAAATCCAATAGAGTTTGAGTGTTTATCTGAAATAGGAGTAAGTGGTTTGTTTCAAAATGAAAAAAAATTTTTGAAGGATTCAGAATTTTTCCCATACAAGACAGTAATGATCTTTAGTAATAATTATGAAAAATTAAATGAAAAAGATAATACTTTTAAAAATAATTTAGAGGCAAAATACAAGTTTGATTGCAAAAAAAGTGAAGATAAGTCCTTGCTTACATGCTATCCAATAGGCAATATAGTAACATATAAGATAAAATTTTCTTTAGATACATTGAGATATAGAAAAAGCTTAATCACAGATTTCTGGATAAAAGGTAAAGGAAATGAAGTAGACTATATCCACATATCTCATGGTTATTGTTACAATTTAAATAATTAATATATTAACACCAAACAAAAACTAATAATTATTTATTACATTTTTTAATTACATAGTGTTATACTTTTTTACGATTTAATTTTTTTTTATACATAAATACGGGAGGAATTATGAATAAGATAAATTTGAACAGGCGATCTTTTCTTAAAAACTCAGGAAAAGCAACGGGGTTTGTTGCTTTAACAGGCGGGGCGGTTCAGTTAAATGCCTTTAATGCTTGGGCTGCAAAGAAAAGTTCTCTTGATAGTAATGTTGCCAAAACTATGCTTTTGGTTAGCAAAGATCTTTTTCCTGGAAACAAGTTTTCTGATAAATTATATATGATTTCAGTCGACTCACTAGATGGAAAAGCTGCAACTGACGAATCTCTAAAGAAGTCTTTTGTTGATGGAGTAGCAGAAATTGATAAAGCTGCTGGTGGAAAATACACGAAAGCTTCTTATAAAAAAAGAGTAACTATTTTAAAAAAGATACAAGGAAAACCATTTTTCAATACATTGCGATGGGAAATGGTGAGTGTTTTTTATAATAATAAAAAAGTTTGGGATGTTGCTGGATATCAAGGACCTGCCTACGATCAAGGCGGTTACTACTTGAGAGGTTTCCAAGATGCTGATTGGCCTCAACCATCCAAAGATGCTAGTCCAAAAGGCTGGTGGGAATGATATATCATGGCTAAAAAATTTGATTTAAATGATAATTCTGTTGCAGTAGTAATTGGCTCTGGAGCAGGAGGAGGAACGCTTTCTAATGAATTGTCGCAAAAAGGAATTAATGTTGTTTGTTTAGAAGCAGGTAAAAGATACACTACTGATGATTTTATAAATGATGAGTGGAGTGCATTTTTACAAACTGCTTGGTTAGATAATAGAACAACATCGGGGAGTTGGTCGATTGCTACTAACTGGCCAAATTTGCCTTCTTGGATTGTAAAAAGTGTAGGTGGATCGACTTTACATTGGGCTGGTGCATCTTTAAGATTTCAAGAACACGAGTTTAAGGTAAAAACTGAATATGGTGATATTGCTGGAGCAAATCTTCTAGATTGGCCAATAAGTTTGAAAGAGATGGAACCATATTATGATAAAGCTGAATATAAAATTGGAGTTACTAGGACCCATGGTATTCCTGGGCTGCCTGGCAATAATAATTTTAAAGTATTCTATGACGGAGCAAAAAAATTAGGTTATAGAGATGTTCATACTGGTAGAATGGGTATTAATAGTATCCCAAGAGACGGAAGAAATGCATGTTTACAATTAGGGTTTTGTTTTCAAGGTTGTAAATCTGGTGCTAAGTGGTCTGCTGGATACTCTGAAATTCCAAAAGCAGAACAAACTGGAAATTTTGAACTTAGAACGGAAGCACATGTTATTCAGATTACTCATAATAAAAGTGGCAAGATTGATGGAGTAGTTTATGTTGATAAGGACGGTAATCAGCAGAAGCAAAAAGCAAGGATAGTTGCTGTTGCAGGAAATTCAATTGAGACACCAAGATTACTTCTTATGTCGAACTCTTCTATGTATCCAGAAGGTTTATCAAATTCTTCAGGACAAGTAGGAAAAAACTATATGAGACATCTGACAGGATCTGTTTATGCACTCATGGACAAGCCAGTTAATTTTCATAGAGGAACTACAATGGCAGGCATAATAACTGATGAGTCTATTAATGATCCACGAAGAGGATTTGTAGGAGGCTATGAATTGGAAACACTTGCTTTAGGCCTACCTTTCATGGCAGGTTTCTTAATTCCTGGAGTTTCTGGCTGGGGTGAAAAAGTTTCTAATGCTCTTGAAAACTATGATCATCTAGCAGGAATGTGGATAGTTGGTGAAGATATGCCTCAGGAAAAGAATTCCGTATCTTTAAATACTGATGTAAAAGATCAAAATGGAATGCCTGTACCTAATGTACATTTTGATGACCATGAAAATGACATTAAAATGAGAAAACATGCTTTTGGAAAAGGAACTGATGTTTATAAAGCAGCAGGTGCTGTCGATGTTTTTGAAACACCTCCATACCCATCAACTCACAATTTAGGAACGTGTAGAATGAGTGCAAAACCTAGAGATGGGGTTTGTGATAGGAATGGAAAGTCTCATGACATTGCAAACCTATTTATCTCTGATGGTAGTCAGTTTACAACTGGTGCTGCAGAAAATCCTACATTGACAATAGTTTCATTAGCAATAAGACAAGCTGAATACATTGCAAAAGAAATGTCTAAAGGAACTATCTAGATTTTAATTGATAAAAGACTCTTCTATTTTTTTATAAATAGAAGAGTCTTATTTAATTTTATATATTACCCTTCTTTATCTCACTTATTACGTTTTCACTAAAACGTATAGATAAAGCAGTAATAGTTAAAGTTGGATTTGCAGCTGCGCCAGTTGTCATGACTGAACCATCAGCAATATATAAGTTCTTTATATCATGAGTCCTTCCCCACTTATTAACAACTCCATCCTTAGGTTTTGCACTCATTCTGTTAGTTCCTAAGTTGTGAGTTGATGGATAAGGAGGTGTTCTCCAAGTCTGAACAGCCCCTACTGAATTATATAAATCTTCAGCTTTTTCATAAGCATAGGTTCTCATTGCAATATCATTAGGATGTTCGTCAAAGTGAACATTTGGTACTGGATTTCCATATTGATCTTTAACATCAGTATTTAATGTGATCCTATTTTTAGATTGAGGCATATCCTCACCAACAATCCACATACCGGCAATATTTTCATATCCGTCCATCATGTTAGTAAACTCTCTACCCCATCCACCAGGTTCTAAAAAGCTCCCTAAAAATGCAGGTCCCAGAGCAAGAGTTTCCATATAATAGCCGCCAACAAAACCCCTTTTTGGGTTATGCTTTACTTCGTCAGCACAGAAACCTGCCATTGTTTCTCCTCTATAGAAATTTACTGGCTTTTCAAACCTAGCATACATTGACCCGGTTAGGTGTCTCATATAATTTCTTCCTACCTCACCAGAACTATTAGCTAGACCATCTGGAAACATTGAAGAATCACTCATTAAAAGTAATCTAGGTGATTCTATTGAATTACCTGATAAAATTACTACTTTAGCTTCCTGTCTTTGTTCATTTCCATCAACGTCTCTGTAAATGACTCCGTCTACCATGCCATTTTTGTCATGAGTTATCCTAGTAACATGGGAATCAGTTCTCAAATCAAGAAGGTTAGTTTGTAGCGCTCTTGGTATTTCTCTTTTAGCAGTGCTCCATTTTGAACCATTCTTATCGCCTTGAAAATTGAAACCATCTTGAATAGAACCAGGTCTTCCATCATATGGCGCAGCGTTTGTGCCATAAGGACCGGTAGCATAATACTTATATCCTACTCTTTTAGCGCCTTCAGCAAAAACCTTATAATTATTATTTGCTGGAAGCGCAGGTCTTCCTCCTCTATGAGTTGATCCTATTGCGTCTTCAGCTCTAGTATAATAAGGCTCCATGTCTTTCAAACTTACTGGCCAATCTAAAAGGCTAGCTCCTTTTACTTTTCCGTAAGTGGATTTAGTTTTAAATTCATAATCCATAAATCTTGGAGTTGCTCCAGCCCAGTGAGTAGTTGTTCCACCAACAGCTTTACAAAGCCAGGTTGGAAGACCAGAAAAATCTTTTGCGACTCTCCAATTTCCACTAGTCGTTCTTGTGTCTAACCAAGCCATTTGTAGGAAAGCGCCCCATTCATCATTAACGTAATCCTCTTTTTTATGAAAAGGACCTGCCTCTAAACAAACGCAAGGTATTCCTGCTTTAGTAAGCTCATAAGCCATAGTACCTCCACCAGCACCTGAGCCAATAATTACTACTGCTTTTTCTTTTTGATCTATTTTTTTCATTTATTCCTCCCTAATTAGTTTTGATCATTTCTTCAATTGCAGCTAATCTATTAGGATCTGCCTTTAAAAAAGCGGCTAAATCAGGATGTTCTTCTATTCTTGGCTCTGGTAGCCAATCAAGATCATTAAAACCCCTATTTATATATCCACCTTTATCAAAACTAGCGCCTTCATAGCCAAGCAAACCCCATACTTCAGGGTCATTGTATAAAGTGACTACAGTTGTGCTCCTAACGTGTTGAAAAAATTTAGAACTTTCAATTTTTTTTAAATACTTAGTAGATTTTTTAAAATTCATCTTACCGTATTTAACTTTTTTAAGGCTCTCAATGCCTTCAGATAACATAGCTTTATTTTCAGAACCTTTATTTCCTTTTGAAATAACATCAGCAGCTGTTTTCTCATAAGGACCTTCAGGGAACCTGTCATGTGGGTAAACATCTCTACACATTTTCATTAAAAGCTTTTTATCTTCAGGGTTATCACCTATTTTTATTTCAGCTTTAGATGGATCTATATCCCATAAAGAAATAAATACACTAGATGCAATCGAACCAAAAATAAAATTTCTTCTAGAAATATTCATATATTACTCCTCCTTTATAATAATAATCATTCCTATTAGTAATGATTCTCATTCTCATAATATTATAGTATTTTTTTTAAAGCAATATTTATTTTAATTTAGCTTCAAAAATAGATTATATTTTTGTAGTATAGTTAGTAATTAAATTAATTAAGGATGTTTTAATATGAGTAGACACCATGAAAAACAAGAAGGACTATGCGAAAACGTTGATGAAGAAACACAATCTTTTGTTTTTAATCAGACAATGCTTAGAATCAAAGATCCCAAAATTTCTTTAGATTTCTATACTAGAATAATTGGTATGAAACTATATAGAAAGCTAGACTTTCCTGAAATGAAATTTACACTTTATTTTTTGGCAATGCCAAATGATGTAGATGATAAAAATGTTCCTGACAATGATGATTCTAGAACTACTTGGACATTTAATCAAAGGGCAATGTTAGAACTTACTCATAATTGGGGAACAGAAGATGATAATAATTTTAAATATCATGATGGTAATAAAGAACCGCAAGGTTTTGGCCATATAGGGTTTTCTGTTCCAGATGTATATAAAGCTTCTGAAAGATTCGAAAAGTTGGGGGTAAATTTTGTTAAAAGACCTGATGACGGCAAAATGAAAGGCTTGGCTTTTATCACAGACCCAGATGGATACTGGATAGAAATTCTACAAGCTAATATGATAGAAAAAAGCACAACTGAAGGTGAATAGAAGAAATAAGATAGATTTGTACTTTATTTTATTTAGTATTTTAATTCTTTTGTTATTGATATTTCCTTTATTTGAAATTGGAAATAAAGTAACTCCGTTTGTTTTAGGGATACCTTTTTCTCTATTTTGGATAGTAAGTTGTATAATTTTTCAGTTTATAGGAATAGTAATATTTTTATTAATAGATAAGGATAAATAAATTATGGAAAAATGGCATATAGCACTAGTAGCCATCTCTGGATATTTAATTTTAGCATTTATTATTGGTATTATGGCAGGTAGAGGAAGATCTTTTTTTTCTTTATCAGAATATGCAGTTGGAGATAGATCTTTCAATCTATTTATAATGTGGTTTTTAATGGGAGGTACAATATTTTCTGCATTTGCCTTTTTAGGAGGACCAGGGTGGGCTTATTCAAAAGGTGCAGCTTCATTTTATATATTGGTATATTGTACACTTGGTTTAATGCCTTGGTATGTTATAGGACCAAAAGTTTCCAAAATAGGAAAAAAAAATAACTATATTACGATGGGAGATTTTTTAGGTGACAGATTTCAGTCTAGAGTGTTAACAGTTTTAGTAGGAATAGTTGCTATTTTAGCATTTATTCCTTACTTAACTTTGCAAATTAAAGGTATGGCCTATATATTTAATGTTTTAACATATGGAAATATTCCTTATTGGTTAGGCGCTCTATTTTCTTTTGGTATTGTTGTTATTTATGTTGCAACTAGTGGCGTTAGAGGTGCGGCATGGAGTGATGTATTTCAAGCAATTTTAATGCTAACTATTGCATGGGTTTTAGGAATATATTTTATAAATACTCTGCATGAAGGAGTGAGTGATATGTTTGTGAAAATAGCACAAGAAAATATTGATTTTTTAGTAATAGGAAAAGAAAATTCTTTAATGTCTGAGGCAAGGTATAGTAGTAACATAATTATTTCAATGATCGGGTTTGTTATGTGGCCACACTTATTTACAAAATCATTTACTACTACTGAAAGAAGAATAAAAACAACTGTAGCTGTCTACCCAATATTTGCATTATTTCTAATACCAGTTTTGTTTATAGGCTTTTCAGGAATAGGAGTAGTCCCACAGACTGAATTAGAAAGACCAGGACAAATTTTACCCTATCTAATAACTAATCATTTAACTAATTCAGGAATTTTATATGGTATTGTGGGTGCAGGAGCATTAGCAGCTGCAATGTCTTCTTCTGATGCTATTACTCATGGAGCCTCAGTTTCATTCGGTAGAGATATTTGTAAAGCATTATTTCCAGCAATTAAAGAGAATATTGAATTATGGATAATGAGGGCAGCGGTTTTCTTAGTTGGCTTTATATCTTATTTTATAGCAATATTTGGCAGTGACGGACTTATTCAACTTTTATTAGGTGCTTATGGTCCTATAGCCCAATTAGCTCCAGGAGTATATGCAGCACTTTTCTATAAAAGAGCAAATGCTAAATCTATTATTTTGGGTTTAACAGGGGGAGTAATAGTTACTATTTACTATCAATATTTTGCTGAGAATAGTATTTATGATTTACATGCAGGTCTTTTAGGACTGATAGTAAATGTTCTTATAGTAATTATGGGAAGTATTTTTATTAGTCAAGGACCAGAAGAGGAAAAAAAAGCAAAAGAGTTTACAACTATATAGCTGTAAACTCTCTGTTAAATAATTAATTAAGAATGCTCATAGCCTTCTCATAACTTTGAAACGCTAATTCAGAATTACTGTGTTCATTTTCTACCACTAAACTTCTTAATTCTATAACTTCACTTTTTTGCTTCTCACTAATATTTGTATTTTTTAGTTTTGCATCAATTTGATTAATTTCACCTTTCATGCATCCGGCAAATAGATTTGAGCTTATAAAAGCTGCAAATATAATTAATATAAAAGATTTTTTCATAATATTCTCCTAATAAAATGGTGAGGAGATATTTTTGTCTCCCCACCTAATTTCAAATAATCAACTTTCTATACGATGATAGAAAGTGACTAGATCTAAAATTTTAGACATAGACCACCTCCTTTCATTATTATTATGTAATATATACTCTAATATATAAAAATCTATAAATATTAAAAAGTTTTAATTGCTTCACTTAATCCATCAATTATGAACTGAATAGAAAGCGCTGCCAAAATAATCGCAATAATTCTCGATAAGACTAACAAAATTTTTTTAGAAATAAATTTTTCTGACTTAATTATTATTAAAAATAAAATACAAGTAATAGATAAAACTAGAAATAAGGAAAAAATATGCGAAATACTATACATTAAATTTCCGGATGTAGAACTACTTGAGACTATAACTGAGGTTATGGCAGCAGGACCAGCAAGCAGAGGTATAGCAAGAGGAAAAACTGATGTTGTTATTGATTTCGATGAAACAGATTTTTCTTTACGTGCTGATCTTTTGTCCAACAACATCTCTATGGCTATAAGCAATAATATAATGCCACCTGCTATTTTGAATGAATACAAAGAAATATTTAAATGACTAATAATTGATTTTCCCATTATAAAAAAAAATAATAAAATTAAAAATGCTAGAAAAGAAGCTTCAACAGCAATTTTATATTTATTTTCTTTAATTTTTTGCAACAAGGTAAGGAATATAGCCACTGTTCCAAGTGGGTCAATTACTACAAAATAGAGAATAAATGATCTAGTAAAAATTTCTGTAGTTTCTAAAAACATAATTAAATATATATTAAAATAATTTTAATAGAAACTATTATAAAAAGATTAAGAGAGGCTAAATAGCCTCTCTTAAAGGAGGACTACATTAAATCCTATACATTTTTCATGCCTAATTTATTTAAATTTTAATTTTACTTTAGAAAAGTAGGAAAAAGTCAAAATAGAGCCTATAATCATGTGTTCAGCTAAAGTTAGTAAATATAAATATTTATCTAAAAAAGATAAATTCGATAATATATTGAATAAAAATCCTAAAAACGTCAAAGATATATATAGTCTAAGCCCAAACTTAGAAAAATTATATATTTTATAGAGTGAAAAAAACCATATTCCTGCATAAATTGTCATTATTAAAAGGCCAGTGGATATATATTCTAGATTATAGTTATTTTTATTAAAAATCTTGATTGTTATTATAACAGATATTAAGCCATTAACTAAAACTAGACTTTTAAATAGTTTTTCTATTTTTAATTCCATTATTAAACACTCAATTTAGCAAACCTCAAATAAACCTGCTGCACCCTGTCCGCCTCCTATGCACATAGTAACCACAACATTTTTAGCTTTTCTTCTTTTTCCTTCCAAAAGAGCGTGACCTACTAAACGAGCTCCTGTCATTCCATAAGGATGTCCTATTGCTATAGACCCTCCATTAACATTAAGAATGTCATTTGGTATTCCTAGTTTGTCTTTACAATATATTACTTGTACAGCGAATGCTTCATTTAATTCCCATAAGTCTATATCGTTCATTTTTAACCCACAAAGATTAAGAAGCTTAGGTACAGCGTAAATCGGACCTATTCCCATCTCATCTGGTTCTAATCCTGATACTGCCATTCCTCTAAAATAGCCAAGAGGCTCTAGGTTAAGCTGTTCAGCTTTTTTAGCATTCATTACTAAACAAGCGGATGCTCCATCTGATAGTTGGCTTGCATTTCCTGCAGTAATAAATGACTCTGGCCCCATTACAGGATCAAGGCTTTGCAATCCTTCTAAAGTAGTAGAGGGCCTGTTTCCTTCATCTTTTTCTAATCTCACCTTTTCTTCTGTTAATTCTCCAGTCTCTTTATTTTTTACAATTTTTGTAGTTTCAAGAGGAAAAATTTCCTTGTCTAAATAGCCAGCTTGTTGTGCATTTGCCATTCTTAATTGACTTTGTAGTCCATATTCATCTTGTTTTTCTCTTGAAATATTATATCTTTTTGAAACTACTTCAGCTGTTTCTATCATAGAGTAATATAATTCTGGCTTATTCTTACTTATCCAATCTTCTTGAACCATAAAATTATTTTGCTTATCATTTTGAACTAAACTAATTGATTCAACTCCACCAGCTACAGCAACTTCTAATTCATTAGTCATGATCCTTTGAGCGGCAATTGTAATAGCTTGCATACCTGAAGAACAAAATCTATTAAGAGTTACACCTGCCGTATTTACAGGCAATCCTGCTCTAATCGCAGCTTGTCTTGCTATGTTCTGCCCGGTTGCACCTTCAGGCATTGCACATCCAATAATACTATCTTCCACACTATGAGGATCTACTTTCGCTTCATTAAGTGTCTCTTTTATGACGTGTCCTGCTAGGGTGGCTCCGTGCGTATTATTAAAAGCACCTCTGTAAGCTTTACCTATAGGGGTTCTTGCTGTTGATACGATTACTGCTTCATTCATTATNATTCTCCATTATTTAAATTTTTTTTCANCATTAGCTATNTTTTCTAACAAACTNGAATTAGGCCACATACCATCTCCTAGTTTTCTAAANTTTTCNATTTCTCTCAAAGCATTATCAAGTCCATAATCTTGAGCAAATTTCATNGGACCTCCTCTCCAATGAGGATAGCCATANCCATAAGCATATATTACATCTATATCAGAAGCTCTTAAGGCATATCCTTCTTCTAAAATCATACAACCAGTCAAAAGCAATGCCCAATTCAATCTAGATAGAATTTCCTTATCACTAATTTCCCTTCTTTTAATTCCTTTTTCTTGCGCTGCTTTCTTGAACATTTCATTAACTTCTGGGTCTATGGTTCTTTTCCTTGTTTCCTTATCATAAATATAAAATCCTCTTCCAGTTTTCTGCCCATATCTTCCTATTTCACATAGATTGTCTGCAACAGTTGAAGTATATCTTAAATTATCATACTTACCTTCGGTTTTATGCCTTTTTCTTATTCTCCAACCAACATCATTACCTGCTAAATCATTTACTGCAAATGGACCCATAGCCCAACCAAAATCATATATAATTTTATCTATACGTTCTACTTCAGCTCCTTCTTCAGCCAAAGCATGGGCTTGCCTTATATATTCATGAAACATTCTATTTCCAATAAAACCATCACAATTTCCGGCCAGAACTGGAACTTTATTTATTAACTTCGCTAATTGCATAGTAGATGATATGACTTCTTTTGAGGTATTTTTTCCTCTAACAACCTCCAATAATTTCATTACATTAGCCGGACTAAAAAAATGTGTTCCTATAACATCTTCTGGCCTTTTAGTTACAGAAGCAATTTCATCAATATCTAAAGTAGAAGTATTAGTGGCTAAAATACTTCCATTCTTGGAGTATTCATCAATTTTTCTGAAAATATTCTTTTTGAGCTCCATGTCTTCAAAAACTGCCTCTATAATAATATCAGAATTTTCAATACTATTTAATTCCGTATTTCCTTTTAATAAATTCATTCTTTTTTTAATATCGTCTTCGGTTATTTTTCCCTTTTTAAAGGTGTTAACATAATTGTTCTCTATTATTGAAATACCTTTCTTTAGAGACTCTTCATTACTTTCTATTATATTAACGGGTATTCCTATATTTAGAAAATTCATAGCAATTCCTCCTCCCATGGTTCCACAGCCTATAACAGATGCAGAGGTTATTTTCCTTAAAGGCGTATCCTTAGGAATATCAGGAATTTTAAGAGCTTGTCTTTCTGAAAAAAACATATGAATTAAAGATGAGCTTTCAAGAGAGTCATGGCATTCTTTAAATAGCTCTCTTTCTTTTTCAAGGCCTTCTTCAAAATTAAGATCTACTGAAGCTTTTATTGCTGCAATTGCTGCAAGAGGAGATTTTCTTCCTCTAAATCTCTTTTTAGTTTTATCAATATGATTTTTAAAAGTTTCTTGTTCATAGCTATTTTGATCTATGGAAATATTTTTTGCGACAGGATGATTATCTGAGTTAATTTTTTTTAATAAGAAATTTTTTGCATTATTTAAAAGGTCATCTTTAAAAACTTCGCTAACTAAACCATACTTTAGAGCATTTTCTGCTTTAATAGGAGAGCTTGTAATTATCATACTTAAGGCTTTCTCAACACCTACTAGTCTTGGTAGTCTTTGAGTACCGCCTGCTCCAGGTATAATGCCCAGCTTCACCTCAGGTAGTCCTAACATTGTTTTTTCAGAAGCTACCCTATAGTGACAACCCATCGCTAATTCTAGACCACCACCAAGAGGAGTACCATGAAGTGCAGCTACTATCGGTTTTCCAGATTTTTCAAATTCTAATATTACATCATTAAGGTTAGGAGATTTCATTGGTTTCCCAAACTCACTTATATCAGCCCCTGCGAAAAAAGTTCTACCTTCCCCACATAAAATTATTCCTTTAATTTTATTATCATTTAAAAAGAGATTTAGTGTGTCCACTAATCCTTTTCTTACATCAAAAGATAAAGCATTAACCGGCGGATTAGACCCTTTAATAATCCCTATATTATTTTCAATCTCAAAAGTTATAGCTTGATTAATCATTTTTTCTCCTAAAAAGTTTTACATTGACCATCATTCAAATTAGTAATTAATAATTTAATTTTATATCCTCAATTTATTTTAGAAAAAACAACAAATTTGTCTAATTTATTTTTATGAAAATATTTAATAATTCAGCTATTAGTTTCATCAAAACCACCCTTATGATTTGCTTTTCTAAAATAAATTTAATAAAGACCAGATTTATTTTTGTATTTTATTATAACTATTAATTTCAACCAACAAACTAATTAGTAATCTTATATTAACTTTCAATTCTAACATTTTTATTATAACTTCAAAAATATGAAGTATTTTATAATATTTTTTTTCTTTTTATTTTTTATAACTAGTACGGTCTTCGTAATATTTTTATACAAGCTTTATAATATCAATGGAAGTAGCTTTAGTGCTTACTATAATTCTAATGGATCTTTTGCAGGATTTGTGCAAAATAAAAATGGATTGATTAGAGCATGTGAGTTTTCTTCAAATGGCAGCATACTAAGTTGTTCTAAATGGTTTAATGAAGAATCACTTAAGCAGGGACAAAATGAGGGATTAATAATAGAAGATATCTAGAGTTCTAGTTCTCATATAATTTATATTCCATGTATTTAGAAGTATTTTTTGCTACTTTTTTTCCGAAATATATTTCTACAACTTTTAATGATAAGTCTATACCTGAAGCTACACCTGAAGACGTATATATAGTATCTAAAATAAATCTTTTTTTGAGAACTTTAGTAGATGGACTCATCTTTTTTAAAAGTTTTTCAGCACTCCAATGAGTTGCAGCCTTTTTATTCTCTAAAAGCCCTGCTTTTGCTAATAAAAGCGATCCTGTACATACAGACATTAATAAGCCTATATTTTTTTTTTGACTTTATCCAAGAAATAACTGTTTTATCTTTTATTAGCTTTCTAGTACCCTTTCCACCTGGAATAATTAAAATATCAATTTTGGGTGTGTTTTTAAAATTATAATCACATGAAACTTTTAACCCTCCGCTTGAAATTATTGGTTTTGCATCTTTAGAAATAGTAAAAACATTAAATGGAGAAGTCGTATTATAAATTTCATCAATATTATTTTTATTCAACAACTTTGAGCTTAACCTAGTAGAAGAAAATACTTCATAAGGACCTGCAAAGTCTAAAATTTCTACATTGTTAAATATAAATATTCCTAGGTTCAGTCGCACTTTTAATTATATCCAATAAAACTTGTTAAAATTTTAAAATATACTAAAATTAATTCAGTGGAAATAATAAAAAAATATAAACACTTAAAAAAACAAGTTATATTAGCGGAAAAAAAAAGATCATTTATCAGGGATGCCAAGTCTTGGGTAAACCTCAGAGAATTAAAGAAATTAAAACTAGCGGCAAAAGATACTATTAATAATATTTAGCTAATTAAGTTTTTTTAAGAAAAACTTCTGATAAAGTTTTCAAATTCACTATCCTGTGAGTGATAATTTTTCTGTTAGTTGCTTTGCTATCATCGAATGATGTTGTTGGATTTAAAATTTTAAGTGAAGTTTGATTAGCATGTTTGTTCCATATTCTAAAAATATTTTCATCATTAAATTTTTCTTCAAAACCAGACGGCCCCAAATCAAAATCGCTTTTGAAAAACTTTGTTACAATTTTATTTTTACTCGTTGCGTAATCGAAATAAATTGTAAAAAATATTTTATAGTAATTATCCACCTTATAATATTAACTTAAATAATTATCATAACAATTAAAAATGGTCCCCTTACTAGGACTCTAACCTAGAACTCAAACTTAGGAGGTTCGCGTGATATACAGTTTCACCATAAGGGGTTTTAGAATTTTAATTTAACTCTCTTATTGGTAAACTTTAAAAAAGTATAACTTATATGTTATCTTTTGACAAAAAAAAGTGAAATAATTTTATGTAGCGTGTTAGAAAAAAACTTACATTAAGATTTAATTGATACTGACTTTATTAATATTATTATTTAAAAAAAATAATTTCATAATAAATTGCATTACTATACATCGAGAAAAACTTTCCATTTATTTATTTATTTTTAATTAAATAGTGCTACAAGTAATATTAATTTAGAAAAAGGAAGTTAAATGGCAATGACTATACACCAAATGAAAATTTTTTGGGCAGTTTCTCAAGCAAAATCTTATACTAAAGCATCAAAAATGCTAGGCCTGGCCCAGCCTTCCTTATCTCAACAAATTTCTAAATTAGAAGATGAGTTGGGGTCTAAACTTTTTGACAGAGTTGCAGGTAAGATTCAACTAACTGAAGCCGGAAAGTTTTTATATTCTAAAGCTGAAATGATATTAGCAAATATTGAAGAAACAGAAGAGGGTTTAAAAGAGTTTTCTCAAAAAACGAGAGGCGTCATTAAAGTAGGTATGCTATCTTCTGTTGCTAGAAACATACTTCCTCCATCAGTTAAGATTTTTTCAAAGGTTTATCCCAATATAGAAATAAATGTTCTAGAGGTGGCCCCTGCAGAAGCAATAGACTTATTATATGCTAGACAATTAAATGTTGCAGTAGTCGCAGTAGATTCTATTGCTGCTTCAAATCTATCTTTTTTTACAAAAGAAGTTTTTTCAGACCCTTATGTTTTAGCGACACCCAAAAATTTAAATCTAAATTCTATAAAAAATATTAATAATCTTGATAAAAAAAAAGAGAGTATTTTGAGATCTACAATTCTTTTTGAGTTTGGAAGTCAACATAAAAAAAGAATAGATGCTTGGTTTGAAAAAAATATTGGGGATGTAAAAGTATTAGCTCACACTAGATCTTATGAAGTTGCTTTATCACTAGTTGAAGCGGGATTAGGGGTTGTAGTTTTGCCGGCTCTAACAGCAGTAGTTGGTGCCGGTAGAGTATATGATGTTAATCTTTATGAAACAAAGATAATGCATCGAAGATTAGTTTCATTAACTCCGAACCAATTTGCAAATATTGAGCCTACAAAAACATTCATAAGGAGTTTAAATGAAGCTGGTCAAGAATTAACTTTGCCTAAAATTAATCAAATTCCTCCCTTTTTAAAAAATTCTAGTAATGGTAATTAATAGAATTTTGATATATAAATAACTATAGGTGATTTTCATGGAAGTTGTTTTTTGGGGAGTAAGAGGAAGTATTCCTACGCCAGGCAAAGATTTTTCGGTATATGGTGGTAACACGTCCTGTGTTGAAATAAAGTTTTCTGACTATAGTTTAATTTTTGATATGGGGTCGGGGTTGAAAAATTTAGGCGATAGTTTAATAGAAAGAAAAGTTAATAATTTTGATATTTTAATCTCTCATTTTCATTATGATCACACATGTGGCCTTCCATTTTTTAAACCAGCTTTCCTTAAAGAGTCAAGTTTTTCCCTAAGGGGAGGAAGAAAAGATATTTTGGAGATATTGGATAGTCAAATAAGTAGTCCATCGTTCCCTATAACTATACATGAGTTCAAAGCAAATATTAAATATGAAAATTTTAAAGTAGGAGATAATTTTTTTTTAAAAAAAAATATTAAAATAAGCACTCTAGCACTAAATCATCCTGACGGAGCTGTGGGTTATAGGGTCGAGCATGAAGGAAAAGTAGTTTGCTATATTACTGACCATGAACATAAAGAAAATACTAAAAATACGGATTTAATTAAATTTATAGAAAATAGCGATCTTTTGATTTATGACTCAACTTACAAAGATGACGAGTTTAGCAACTATGTTGGATGGGGCCATTCAACTTGGCAAGAAGGAGTTAGAATAAGCAACTACTCTAATGTAAAAAAATACTTTATATTTCATCATAACCCGGATAATAAAGACGAAGATATGAAGAAAATAGAAAACGAGAGTAAGTTGCTAGGTAGTAATATTGTTGTTGCAAAAGAAGGAATGTGTGTAAAAATATGAGTATGAAAGATAGCCAAAAACAAAGATATTTGCCTGATGACTATATTTTTAAGCAAGGGGAAAAAGGAGATAAAGCTTATCTCTTACTTGATGGGAGGGTTGCCATAGAGGTCAATGATAAAAAAGTTGCAGAAATATCAGAGATGGAAATTTTTGGTGAAATGTCATTAATACTTAATAAACCAAGAACAGCAAGTATAAAAGCCTTAAAACCTTCAATAGTATTACCTATTGATCAAAAAATTTTAAAAGATTTACTTTCAGGATGTCCGCCTGTTATATCTTCTTTAGTGAAACAATTAGCTTATAGATTATCTCAATGTGACCAAGAGATACAGTCACTTAAAAAGAAATCTTAATTAGTTTACTTTTTAACTTTAACGTAGGTTGAAAGCCCAGGAACTACTTTTCCAAGGAGTTCTTCTGGTATTTCAATAGTAATTTTGATTGGTATTCTTTGTACAACCTTAATAAAATTGCCGGACGCATTTTGAGGTGGGATTAGACTAAAAGAAGATGCAGACGCCGGAGATATCGACAAAACTTTACCTTTTACTTCAAAATTGGAATAGGCATCAATTATTACAATAACATCTTGTCCTACTTTAATTTTATTAACTTGAGTTTCTTTAAAGTTGGCTATCACCCAAACATCTTTAACCGGAACTATTGACATCATTGGCCATCCATTTTTCATAAAAACTCCAGGCTCAACAACCCTGTTTGCTATTATTCCATCAATTGGCGACCTCACAGTAGTTGACTGCAAATCTATCTGAGCTTCTCGAGCTTTTGCTTCCAAGGATTTTTTTTTAGCAATATATCCTAATTTTTCAGACTTCAATTTTTCTAGATTAACCTCCAGTTTTAATATTTCTTTATCAATTACATTATAGTTAATCTTTGAAGCTTTGATTTCTGTTTCATATTGCTCGACCTTAAAAAAAGATTTATTATATTCAGACTCTACTTTTTCTAATTTTGACTTAGTAATAGTTCTGTTTTGAAATAGTTTTTTAAATCTATTTTTCTCAGATTTAAAATACTTTAATGTTGCCAGTTCTGCGTCTTTTTTTGCTTTGGCACCATTGATTTTTGTAGTTGATAAATTTTTCAATAATATCTTCTCTTCTATTTTTAAATTTTCCGCATTAATAATTGACTCAATTTCTTTAATCTTTGCTTCAGCAGCCTCAAATTCTGCTAATGAAATCTGGTATTTAGATAAAAACGGTTCTTCTTCAAACTTAACTAATATATCTCCTTTGCTAACTTCTGTATTCAATACTCCAGGGACATTATCTACGTACCCTTCTATTCTAGAAGAAATATTTGTAATTGAACCTCTAATATAAGCGTTATCTGTAGTAACGTACTTACCATAGTTTTTTTGCCAAAAAGTTATCGACAAAAAAATTAGGATTAAAGAAATAAAAAATATTAAGTAAAGTCTTTTCATCTAACATCTAATTTAAACATAATTTTAAGGCATTTAAAATAACAATTTATATGGTGGAGCCGAGGGGGATCGAACCCCTGACCTCGTGAATGCCATTCACGCGCTCTCCCAACTGAGCTACGGCCCCAAATTAAGTTTTAATCAATATCTATTATGGTGCTGGTATCATCCTCAGTATCCATATCTTCATCAATATTATCTTGTTCTAAATTATCCACTATTTTATCATCTATTTCAGTATCTACATTAGTTTTATCTTTCTTACTAATTACTGCTAAATTATCTGATGTTTTTTTATTTAGAACTTCAATATTACACTTAGGGCATAATATTTTAGTTTTATTCAAATCAAAAAACTTTGTGCCACAATTAGAACAAATATGTTTATCTCCCTTAATACCATTATTCATATTGTTTCTCCTACATTAGGATGTTACTTTAATTTATATTTATTAAAATATTTTTAAAGTAATTATATTTCAATAACTATTTAACTTCTTACTTATGTATATTAATAAATCTAAAATTATTTTAAATATTAAAAAACTTGATAAAACCTATTTTTCAAAAAGTAAAAATCTAACAGGATCCATTATAGTTCCAGGAGATAAATCAATTTCACAAAGAGCTTTAATTATAGGGCTCATTAGTACTGGAAAAACAGTAATTGAGGATATACTTGATAGTGAAGACGTATACCATACCTTAAAGGCTATAGAGTCATTAGGAGCCTTAGTAAATAAAAAAAAAGATTTAATAGAAATTAATGGAATAGGTGTAGGCAATTTAAAAACTCCTGAGAAGCCTATTTATATGGGAAATAGTGGAACTGGGACTAGACTTCTATTAGGTTTGGTAGCCGGTTCTAATGCTTTAGTTACTTTTTACGGAGATCAATCACTGTCTAATAGGCCTATGGAAAGAGTGATATCTCCATTAGAAGATATGGGTGCAACAATAATTTGCTCTAAAGATAAAAAACTACCGATCACTATAAAAGGCGCTAGAGCTAAGGGATTTATAATGCCCATTAACTTTAATCTTTTAATTCCTTCTGCCCAGGTTAAATCTGCTATTATTTTTGCTGCCTTATCAGGAAGAGGAACTTCTTCTATTACTGAATACAAAAAAACAAGAAATTACACAGAAGCAATGTTGAAAAGTAGGGGGGTTGCTATAAAAATTAAAAAAATAAAAAATAAAAGTATTACTTTGATTGATGGAACTTCATTAGTAAAGGCAAAGAGTATAAAAATACCCGGGGACCCATCATCTGCAGCTTTCTTAGCTGTAGCCGCAATAATTACAAAAAATAGCTCAATTTGTATAGAAAACATTTTACATGATAAATTTAGACTAAATATTTTCAGTGTATTAAAAAAAATGGGAGCAAAAATAAAAATTATAAAGACTAATGAGGATAAATGTAAAATTATCGTTAAGTCTTCCAATTTAAAAAATATTTATTTGAGTGATAATAAGTCTTCAGCATTAATTGACGAATATCCAATATTATCAATTGCTGCAGCCTGTGCTAGAGGATATTCAAAAATGGAAGGCTTAGGAGAGCTTAGGTTTAAAGAAAGTAATAGGTTTGATGCTATTATTGATGGTTTAAACAAAAGTGGAGTAGAGGTAAAAAGTGTTAAAGATAAGATTATTATTAAAGGTTCCAAAAAAATTAAAGGAGGCTGTATTATAGATGCTAACAATGACCATAGAATTGCAATGTGTTTTAACATTCTAAGCCTTGTTTCAGAAGAGCCAATTTTAATTAAAGGCAATAAGACTATAATGACAAGTTATCCTAACTTTTTTAATAGTTTAATTTCATTAGGTGCAAATTCTTCGGTTTATGATGGATAAAATTAAAAGACCAATTATAACTTTAGACGGTCCCTCAGCATCTGGAAAAGGAACGATAGCTAAATTAATAGCAAAAGATTTTAATTTATACAATTTAGAAACAGGTGTTTTTTATAGAGTATTAGGTAAAGAGTTTTTAGGTAAATCTATAAATGGTGATATTTTAAAATTCCTTTCTGGTTTAAAGAAAAATATTTTTTTAATAAATAAAAGTTACAAAAAAGAACTTTACCAAGAAAAAATTGGGGTAGAAGCTTCTAAGTTAGCTAAATTAAAAGTTGTTAGGAGTTTTATTTTGTTAGAGCAAAAGAAAATTTTAACTAACTATCCAAAAAAATTTAAAGGAATTATTCTTGAAGGAAGAGACTGTGGAACTGTAATAGCCCCGGAAGCTAATATTAAATTCTTTTTAAATGCTAAAGTAGAAATAAGAGCAAAAAGAAGATATGAGCAGTTATTAACAAAAAAAAATGAAATTAATTATGAAAACATTCTAAAAGATTTAATATCAAGAGACAGAAATGATATTAAAAGAAAACATTCTCCGTTAAAAAAGGCTGATGATGCAACAGAAATAGATTGTTCTTTCAGGAGTATAGAAGAAACGATAATGATTGTAAAAAAAATTATTTTAAGTAAACTACCTAATTTTAAATAAAAAAAAGAGGGAACAATTAATGGAAAATAATTTATCTGCTAATGATAAAAATAATAACAAAAATAAAACTGAGAGTTTTGCTGAATTATTAGAAGAGTCATTTTCGAAGGAAATAAAAAAAGTAGGCAGCCTTGTAAAAGGAAAAGTAGTAGCAATAGAAAAGGAAGCAGCAGTAGTAGATATAGGTTTTAAATCTGAGGGCAGAGTTCCTTTAAAAGAGTTTACTCCTCCAGATAAGAAGCCTGATGTAGGAGATACAGTTGAAGTTTTTTTTGAACAAGCAGAAAATAAATATGGAGATGCTGTATTATCTCGAGAGAGAGCAAAAAGAGAAGCAGCATGGGGATTAATGGAAAAAGCTCTTAATAAAAAAGAACAGGTTAAGGGGCACATTTTATCTAGAGTAAAGGGTGGATTTTCTGTTGATTTAAATGATGTAATAGCGTTTCTTCCTGGGAGTCAGGTTGATGTAAAAGTGGTTAAGGACAACTCTTATTTGCTGGGTACAAACCAAATTTTTCACATTTTGAAAATGGATAGAAAAAGGGGAAATATAGTTGTATCAAGAAGATCTGTGTTGGAAGAAGGTAGGGCAGAAGCAAAGAAAGAATTAGTTTCTAACATTACAGAAGGGCAAGTAATGGAAGGTATAGTTAAAAATATTACTGATTATGGAGCATTTGTGGATTTAGGGGATATAGATGGACTTCTTCATGTTACTGATATTTCTTGGAAGAGAATCAGTCATCCATCTGAAGTTTTGAAAGTGGGTCAAAAAATAACTGTAAAGTTGATTAAGTACAATACTGAAACACAAAGGCTAAGTTTAGGTGTTAAGCAATTGCATGAAGACCCTTGGAATGGTGCCGAAAGTAAGTTTAAAGTTGGAAATACTTACAAGGGAGTTGTAACTAATATTGCTGATTATGGAGCATTTGTTGAAATAGACAAAGGTATAGAAGGGCTAGTGCATGTTTCAGAAATGAGTTGGAATAAAAAACAGACCAACCCTTTCAAGCTTGTTAGCAGTGGAAAAGAAGTTGAAGTAGTTATTTTAGACTTTGATGAGGAAAAAAGAAGATTAAGTTTAGGAATGAAGCAGACTAAAAAAAATCCTTGGGAAGCGATTGGTAAAGATTTTTCAGTTGGAACTGAAAATGAGGGTGAAATAGCAAATATTACTGAATTTGGGCTTTTTATCAAACTTACAGAAGAAGTAGACGGATTAATTCATATTAATGATCTCTCCTGGAAAGAGAGCCCTGACGAAGAAATTAAAAAATTCAAGAAGGGGGATAAAGTAAAATATAAAGTTTTAGAAATTGATGCGGATAAAGAGAGAGTAGCACTAGGTATAAAACAATTACAAAAAGACCCTTTTGCTGAAGCTGTTAAAACAAAAGTCAAAGTAGGTAAAATTGTTACTTGCATAATTGATAATGTATTAGATACAGGACTAGAAGTTAATATTGATGAAAACCTTTCAGGCTTTATTAAGAGAACTGGTTTGTCAAGAGATAAAGATGAACAGAAGGCTTCGAGATTTGCTAAAGGTGAAAAGGTTGATGCTATGGTGACCTCAATTGATGCTAATTCTAGAAAAATACAACTTTCTATAAAAGCCATGGAGTTAGAAGATGAAAAGCAAGCTATGAAGGATTATGGGTCTACTGACTCAGGAGCATCTTTAGGAGATATTCTTGGTGCAGCACTTGAAGCAAAGTCATCCAAAAAAGCCGCCAAAAATAAAGAAGTAAAAGAGGATAAAAAAGAAGAAGATATAGAAAAATAATTATTGGAATTGAGGTTAATTTGAAAAAGTCTGATTTAATATTTCAATTTTCAGAAAAAAACAATATTTCTGTAAAAGATTCGGAAAAAATTTTAGATATAATTATCAATGAAATTTCTAAAGCACTTGCCAAAGGCCATAGAGCCGAGTTTAGAGGTTTTGGAGTTTTTTCTCCTTCAATAAGAGCAGCTAGAAATGCTAGAAATCCTAAAACTGGAGAAGATATTAAAGTTGAAAGAACAATCATCCCTACTTTTAAAATGGCAAAGAATTTTTTTAAAAAATTAAATAGGTAGATTAAGAGTTTGATAAAGTTAATATTTCTATTTTTTTTAATTTTATTCTTACTATCTTTTGGTGCATCAAACCTAGATAATGTGGCAATAAAAGTACTTCCATCATTGGTGGTCATAAATATACCAATATATTTATTTTTCTATTTAAGCGTAGCCTTAGGTGTTATTATAGGTAGTATATATTACAAATTTAAAAAGTAAAAAATGATGATAAATCCTAATAAAGTCATCTTAGCAATGGATACAAATAATCTCAATAAAGCTATAGATATCATAAAGAACATAGATTCAAATATTATATTCAAGATAGGCATGGAGTTTTTTTACTCTTTTGGTTTCGAAGGTATAGAAAAAGTTAAAAATATCAGACCCAGATCTAAAATTTTTTTGGATTTAAAACTTCACGATATACCTAATACAGTTAGTAAGGCTATAATGCCTTTAATTGAAAAAGTTAATCCATACATGATGACTTTACATGCTACTGGAGGATCAGTAATGATGAAGAAAGTTGTAACCACTGTAAAAGAAATTCCTAAAAATGAAAGGCCTCTTCTGCTGGGTGTTACTGTTTTAACTTCTCTTGACTCAAAATCGTTGTTAGAATTGGGGTGGTTAGAAGATGTGAATAAAAATGTAATAAAATATGCATTATTATGTAAAGAGGCTGGTTTAGATGGTATAATTTGTTCAGCGTTAGAAATAGAAAAAGTTAGAAAAGTTTGTGGAGACAAGTTTATAATAGTAACACCAGGTATTAGATTAAAAACAAATAGCAATGATGACCAAGCCAGAGTAGTTACTCCATTAGATGCTTTTAATAAGGGCTCTAATTATATTGTAATTGGAAGACCTATAATGAACTCAATTGATCCAAAAAAAGAATTATCTAAAATTTTAAATTCTAGTTAAATTTTAATGATGCCTTTTATTAAAATATGTGGAATTAAATCCTTGAAGGAAGTAGAAGTAGCTAAGGAAAACCATGCTCTTTGGTATGGTCTAGTTTTTTTTAAAAAATCTCCCAGAAATATAAGCTTAAATGCAGCAGAAATGATAATAAAAAAATCTCCTAAATCAATATTTCCAGTGGCTGTTACAGTTAATCCAGATGAAAGCTTTATTAAAAAGTTAGTCGATATTGGAATTGATAATATACAACTGCACGGCAGTGAAACAACAAAATACTGTAAATTTTTAAAGGAAAAATTTAAAGTAAAAATATTTAAAGGAATAGGTTTGAAGAATAAAAATGATATTAATTTAGCTAGAAAATATTCTAATATAGTGGATTGGATTATTTTTGATAAAAAAGATAATCTTAAGTATGGAGGAACTGGAGAAAGTTTTAATTGGAATATTTTGAATAAAATTGATATTAATATAAAATATTTAATCTCTGGAGGTTTAACATACAAAAATGTCTCAGAAGCCTTAAATATTACTAATGCTAAAGGCGTTGATGTGTCATCTGGAGTAGAAGAAAAGCATGGAGTAAAGTCTAAAGAGTTAATAACGAAATTTTGTCATTCTGTTAAATTATTCAAAAGGTAAAAATTGCTAAAAAAATTCTCATATAAAAGCTTTCCTGATGAATTCGGAAAATTTGGAGATTATGGAGGTAGATTTGTCGCTGAAACATTAATGCCGCTAATATTAGATTTAGAAAAAAAATATAATAAGTACAAGAAAGATCCAAATTTTTTAAAGGAATTTGATAATTTAGCTAAGAATTTTATTGGTAGACCAAGTCCACTTTATTATGCAAAAAATCTAACAAATTATTTAGGTGGTGCAAAAATTTATTTTAAAAGGGACGAGTTAAATCACACAGGAGCTCATAAAATAAATAATTGTTTAGGACAAATACTGTTGGCGAAAAGAATGAAGAAAAAAAGAATAATTGCTGAGACCGGAGCAGGACAACATGGTTTAGCAACTGCAACAGTTTGTGCGCTTTTTGGATTGAAGTGTGTTATTTATATGGGAACCAAAGATGTCAAAAGACAAAAACCGAATGTGTTAAAAATGAAATTATTAGGAGCCGACATAATACAAGTCAATTCAGGATCAGCTTCCTTGAAAGATGCTATGAATGAGGCTTTAAGGGATTGGGTCAGTAATGTAGAAAATACTTTTTACATAATTGGAACTGCAGCTGGACCTCACCCTTATCCTATGATGGTGAGAGACTTTCAATCTGTTATAGGAAAAGAAGTAAGAAAACAAATTTTTGAATATGAAAAAAAACTTCCTGATTCTTTAATTGCATGCATAGGCGGCGGGTCTAATTCTCTAGGACTATTTCATGATTTTTTAGATGATGAAAAGGTACAACTATATGGAATAGAGGCTGGTGGTAAAGGTTTAAAAACGGGTAAGCACGCATCTTCTCTTCTAGCAGGAAAACCAGGTGTTCTTCATGGAAATAAAACCTATATTTTACAAGATAGATATGGTCAGATTAAAGAAGCACATTCTATATCAGCAGGGCTAGATTATCCAGGAATTGGACCTGAACATAGTTGGTTAAAAGATGTAGGAAGAGTAAAATATTTTTCTGTTAAAGATGATCAGGCAATTAAAGCTTTAAAACTTTGTAGCAAATTAGAAGGAATAATCCCTGCTTTAGAACCGTCCCATGCTTTATATTTTGTTACAAAATTTGCTCCAAAGCAAAAAAAAAATCATGTTATAGTTATGAATTTATGTGGAAGAGGAGATAAAGATTTAGATGCTATTTCAAACTTACTTGATATTTAAATGAATCAAAAAAACAGAAATTATAGAATTGAAAAAAAATTTGGTGATTTAAAGAAAGCCAATAGAGCTGCTTTAATTACTTTTGTGACAGCTGGAGATCCAGATATCAATACCTCTAAAAAAATATTATTAGGACTACCAGAGGCAGGAGCAGATTTAATAGAAATAGGAGTTCCTTTTAGTGATCCAATGGCAGACGGGCCGATTATCCAGAAGAGTTACAAAAGAGCACTTAAAAATGGAGTCACCTTAGATAAAGTCTTAGGTTTAGTAAAAGATTTTAGAAAAAAGAATGATCATACTCCAATAGTATTGATGGGTTATTATAATCCTATTTATCAAAAGGGTTTAAAATTATTTTTTAGAGAAGCAGAAAAAGTAGGCGTTGATGGAGTTTTAATAGTTGATTTTCCTCCTGAGAATGATGAAGAAATTGAGAAGTATCTTAATTATTCAGATATTAAGTTCATAAGGCTTGCTACACCAACAACTGATAGAGGTAGACTAAATAAGATACTTAAAATATCATCTGGATTTTTATATTACGTTTCTATTACAGGAATAACAGGAACTGATTTAAGCAATCTAAGTAATGTTAAAAGCATATATAAAAAACTTTCATCATATTCTAAAATTCCTATAGTAGTTGGTTTTGGAATTAACACACCTGAGAAAGCAACAAATGTTTCAAAATTTGCTGATGGAGTTGTAATTGGAAGCACTATAGTAAATGAGATTAATAAAACCATTGATAAAAAAAATCATTTAAATAAAAATGTTTTTAAGCTGGTTAAAAGATTTTCTGGTGCAATAATGAAGGCAAGAAAGAATTAATATGAATTGGTTAACTAATTTTGTAAAACCCAAATTAAATGCAATAAAGTCAAAATTAATTAAAAAAGATAATTTATGGACTAAATGTAATAACTGTCAGCAAATGATATTTACTAAAGAGTTGAAAGAAAATTTATTTGTATGTGATAACTGTAATTTTCATTTAAATATGCCAGTTACTGACAGATTAGATAGTATTTATGACGATAAAAAGTATGAAGAGGTAGTAGTTGAAAAAGTTATTGATGATCCTTTAAAATTCAAAGATAAAATCAAATACATAGACAGACTTAATAAGGTAAGAAAACAACTTAATACTAATGATTCTATAAAAGTAGTCAAAGGAAAAATAGATAGCTTTAAACTTGTTACAGCTATAATGGACTTCAAGTTTATGGGAGGTTCTATGGGGATGCAAGTTGGAGAAGGTATTGTAAAAGCAGCTGAAGAGGCTAAGAAAATCAAATGTCCTTTACTTATTATTGCATCATCTGGAGGTGCCCGAATGCAAGAAGGAATTTTAGCATTAATGCAAATGCCAAGAACTATAGCAGCTATAGAAAACTTTAAAGAACTAAATTTGCCCTACATAGTCCTTTTTACAAACCCTACTACGGGAGGTGTTTCAGCCTCTTTTACTATGATAGGAGATATATTGTTAGCTGAGCCAGGAGCATTGATAGGATTTGCAGGACCTAGAGTTATTAAAAAAACTGTTAATCAAGACTTACCAGAAAACTTTCAAAAAAGTGAATTTCTTTTAGAACATGGAATGATCGATCTAATAATAGAGAGAGAAAACTTTAAAAATAAATTAACATTATTACTAAAACACTTAATCAAGAATTAATTTGTGAGCATATACAAATTAACTAATCACTCTAATCCAAAAATTGATAAAATATTAAAAACTATTGTTAGATTACATCCTGATGAAATCAATTTATCTCTACATAGAATAAAAAATTTATTAAAAAAACTTGATAATCCACAAAACAAACTGCCCTTTGCAATCCATATTGCAGGCACAAATGGAAAAGGCTCTATAGTAACTGCACTTTACAAGCTACAAAAATTAAATAGAAAAATAGTACATGTTTATAGATCTCCTCATTTAGTTTCTATTAATGAAAGAATAATAGTTGCAAATAAAATAATTAGTGATGAATCTTTATTACAGGCATTAACATATGTTTATAAAGTAAATAAATTAAATACAATTACTTTTTTTGAGTTTTTAACGGCAACTGCATTTTATATTTTTTCAAAATTAAAAGCTGATTTATTAATTTGTGAAGTAGGACTAGGGGGAACATATGACGCCACTAATACTTTAAATCATAAAAAAAAAGCATGTATTATATCTTCAATAGGCTTAGACCATAAAGAGTATTTAGGTAATAGCATTAAAAAAATAGCCAATGAAAAATCAGGAATTTTAAAAAAAAATAATTTATTAATATGTTCCCATCAAAATAAAAGTGCATTGAATGTAGTTAAAAAGGCATCGTTAATGAATAAATGCAAAACTTTTTTTTATGGCAAGGATTGGCATATAAAAAATAAAAATTTATACTTTAAAAATGGTAATAAAATAAACTTATCCAATCTATCACTAGAAGGCAACCATCAGTACAAAAATATTGGGTGTGTAATTATGGCCTGTAATAATTTAAGAAAATTAAGAATAGGCCATGAGAAAATACCTGATTATATAAGTAAATTAAAAGTTGAAGGAAGACTTCATAAACTTAATGGACATTTAAGAAGCAGGTATCCAAACACAGACTTTTGGGTTGATTGTGCTCATAACGCCTTAGGTTTTCAAGTTTTAAGAAAATGGGTTTTAAAAAAGCAAATATCTAGAATTATCATTATATTGAGTTTAGGAATCAGAAAAGATTATAAAGCAATACTAAAACAAATAAAAAAAATAAACCCCAAATTTTTAGTGCTCATTAGAAAAACGAACTTTAGTAGTAGATCAGCTAAAGATTTATATGTAGAGGCATCTCGACTAAAAATAAAATGTAAGATTATTAATTCCACATTAGAAACAATAGAATTCGCCGCATCTATAAAATCTCGGTATAATGCAAGAAATATTTGTTTAATTGCTGGTTCTATTAATTTAGTAGGCGAAATTATAAATCAAGATAAATTAATTTAAATATGACTTTCAATCCACTTTTTTAATTCCGATTTTTGCTGTAAACCAACTTGAGTAGAAACTAATTTCCCTTCCTTGAAAAGAAGTAGTGTAGGTATGCTCATAATTCCATATTTAGAGGGGGTTTCTGGATTCTCGTCAATGTTTACTTTCGCGATAGTTAGATCAGTTTTCTCAAAATCCTTTGAAAGTTCTTCTAAAATAGGCGTTATTTGTTTACAAGGACCACACCACTCAGCCCAAAAGTCACATAATACCACGTTTTTTTCTTTCAGAACCTTTTCTTCAAAATCATTATCATTTATATTAAGAATTGTCATAACTATCTATACGTTTGTAGTTGTCTTTCAGTTTTCTCTAAATAATCATTAATGTCATTTAAAGCATTCAATGAAATCTCATCATTATTATTATCACACTTTTCTCTTAAATCATCAATCTTTTTATAAGCATTGTATATTGTAAGCCATTTTTCATTTTCTTGACTAAGAAGACGGTCACTTAAATTTTTTCGT
>PAZF01000003.1 GCA_002715505.1 Candidatus Pelagibacterales bacterium | reverse complement strand
AACTTTTAAAAAATTATTATTATTTATTACTTTATAGTCATTGTAATATCTCGATAAAACTATTATCAGTGCAATCTTTGAGAATTCTGAAGGTTGAAAACTAAACCCAAAAAAATTAATCCATCTAGTTGCTCCATAGTCATTATTTCCAAAAATTAAAACTATAGTTAATAAAAATAAGGAAAATAGGTATATTAAATAGCTGCATTTATATATGAATTTTACTTTGATGAAACACATTATAAATAAAGCAATACTTGAAATTGTAAACTTTACCAAATGTGCACTAACAAGAGGATGAAACTGTCCCTGAGATACTGAATAAAGAACAACTGATCCAATCAATGCTAAGATTAAAAGAAAAGAGTAGACTAACCAATTTACACTAAAAATAAAGTTAGTAAAAAAATTAACTTTGTTATTTAATAAATTATTTTTCATGTGTTGCTAAGTTTTAATTTATAACATAAATCTTTTGCAATAGGAGCAGCACTTTTAGAACCACTACCTCCATGTTCAACAACAATAGAAAACCCATATTTTGGGTTAATATGAGGATAGTAACCTGTGAATAGTGCATGATCTCTCTGACTTCTAGGAAGATCTTCATTTTTAATAATCCCTTCTTCTCTTTCCTTCATGCTTATTCTTCTTACCTGTGATGTTGCTGTTTTCCCACACATTAATTTATTAGAACTCAGTCTTGATTGAAATGCTGTTCCTGAAGGGGAATTAACTACATCAAACATGGCTCCTTTTAATAGATTAATTCCATCTTTGTTTAAATCTTCAATTTCACTCATTTCGTTGAATGAATTTGAGCTTTTTTTAATTAAGGTAGGAATAATATTTTTTCCATTACTTGCAATTCTACTTACCATAACAGCTAATTGTAAAGGAGATGCAAGTGCAAAACCCTGCCCAATACTTGTAACTATGGTATCTGTTTTAGTCCATGCTCTTCCATATCTTTTCAATTTCCAACTTTTATTAGGAACTATTCCTCTAGCCGAGTTAAAGGTTTCGTTTAAATAAGATTCTCCAAAACCAAATTTTCTAGCTATATAATTTATATTATCTATTCCAACTTTTAGTGACAAATCATAAAAAAAACAATCACATGAAACTTCTAGTGCTTGACTACAATTAACAAATCCATGACCTTTATCATTCCAACAATGAAAGATTTGATTTCCAAATTTATAAGAACCATTGCAAAAATACCTTTTATTTGGATTATAGTCTTTTACTCTAAAGGCTGCTAAGGCTACTATTAATTTAAATATTGAACCAGGAGGATAAGTGCCCTTGATGGCTCTATTAAAAAGTGGATTAAGCCTATCATTAATTATATCATTCCATTTTTCAGGATGCATTTCTCCTATAAAATCGTTAGAATTAAAGCTAGGCCTAGAAACTAGAGCTAAAACCTCTCCAGATGTAATATCTAAAATCACGATAGACCCTGCTTTTGATTCTAATCTGTTATAGCAAAAATCTTGCAGATCTTTTGATATAGATAAATTAATATCATTTCCTGGAATTCCATTTACCCTAGAAATTTCATTTACTACCCTTCCGTGAGCATTTACCTCCTCTTTTTTAAATCCAAATTTTCCCTGCAATTTATTATCATATGAAGCTTCTACCGCTAACTTTCCGATACTGGCTCCTTCAATTTTTGAGAGTTTTAAATTATCCTCTTTTTCTGGACTACCTACATACCCAACTACATGTGACGAAGCTAAGGATACATATTTTCTAACCATAACCATCTCTATATATACTCCTTCTAGTTCAGTAATATTAGATGATATTTTTGCTACCTCACTCCACTTCATATTTTGCTTAACTAGAACTCTTTTTTTATTTTCTATTACTTGTTTATGTAGATCTTCTTTTTTTAGATCTGTTAGTTCTATATAATTAAATATTTTATTTAATGCTGTTTCTTTATTTTCTAAATTATAACTTTTAAAAATTAATTGATATTGTTCTTGGTTGTCTGCTAATACATTAAAATTTCTATCTAAAATTAATCCTCTAGAAGGAATTATAAAGCTTAAATTAATTCTATTATTATCAGCTAATTTTTTATACTTATCTGATTGTTTTATTTGTAAATTATATAGTCTTTCTATAACAATTGAATAGGCTAATAATTTTAATGACCCTACTAAAAAAAGTCTTCTGTTAAAAACGTTATAATAATATTTTCTAGGCTTCAACATAATACTTTTCAATTGAAGTAATTTTATATATCCACAGGAATACAACTGCTAAGGCTGGATATAAAAATATTGTAGCTAAAATATTTAATATTAGATATTTTGAAAAAATTAATTTTCCATAATAAATCATAAAAAATAGATTACTCAAAATAAAAAATATTATAATAAGAATAAACGCTGCGATTATATTTTTAAAAAAGTTATCAATTTGAAACCTTGCTTTAACCTTAATTGAAAGATATCTTAATATAGAAAAAATTAATAGATAACTTCCAAGAGGAGTTCCCAAAAGTAAATCTGTGTATATACCAATTAGAAAGTATTGGAATATATTTAGATTTTTTCCTATAAGCAATGACCAAAAAATAATACAAATGATTGGTATGAAAGGGATCGTCATTGCATACCCTCTAGGTGGAAATATTGTAGAAGAAATAGATATAGACAATACTATAAGAAAAAAAGGTAAATATTTAATAAAGCTTTTTTTTTCTAATAAATTAATTACATTCATTTTCTAAAGCTTTTTATTATAATCATATAAAATTACACTTAACGTATTAAGTTTATCCCAGTTTTCTGATGGTATGACTAACATCTTTTCTTTGTTATAATTTATCTCAGAAGAATAAATTCCTACCGGTAATCCTCTAGGAAGAATACCTCCCTCTCCTGAAGTCATTAACCTCTCCTTGTCCTCCAAGACTACTCTTTTTTTTAGAAACTTTAATTCTAATAAATCTGAGTTTTTTCCTACTAGAATAGCTCTGTGCAAGCTATTTTCAAAATAAACTGGAATTTGAGAATTTATGTCTACAGTTAATAATACTCTTGATGCATTCTTGCCAAGATCAACAACTCTGCCCACCATTCCCCAATTATTTGTTACAGGATTACCTAGTTTTACGCCATCATTAGTCCCAACATTTATAGTAATAGTTTTTATATAGCTACCTCCAGAATTTGAAATTACTTTTGCTGTAATAGACTTCTCATGATCTTTGTTAACAGTTTTTAATAGTTTTTTTAATTCTTCATTCTCTGCCAATAACTTGAGAGCTAAATCTTTCCATTTATTTAAAGACTGGTTTTCTAACTTTAAATTATTATTTTGTGAGTAAAGAAATACAAGATCGTTAATTTTGTAAAAACCATCAGATAAGGAATTTACCGGTTTTCCTATCATTGATAAAAAATCAGATGTTGCGTCTAAAAAATAAGATTTAAAAACTCTTAAACTTTCTTCATTTATTTTTCCCATAACTAATAGAAGAACAGAAAAAATAATAAGAATTGTTGTTCCAAATCCATGGGCTTTTTCTTTAGCGTAAGATGTTAACCTAAGTAAATAAGTTCTATTTACAGATCTTGCCATAAAAAATTTTAATAGGCTGTATCAAGTACTTGCCCTAAATTTTTCATATTTTCTAAGGCTGTTCCTGTTCCCAGTGCTACTGATAATAATGGGTCTTCTGCTATAGAAACTGGAAGCCCAGTCGATTGTCTCAAAACTGTATCCATTCCATTCAGTAATGCACCTCCTCCTGTAAGAACAATACCTTTGTCTACTATATCGGCAGCTAACTCTGGAGCAGTGTTTTCTAATGCAGTTTTAACAGCATCAATAATTCCACCTACTGGTTCTGATAGACTTTCTGCTACTTGTCTTTCAGTTAAAATTACTTCCTTTGGAACACCATTAATCAAATCTCTTCCTTTTATTTCCATTGATTTACCATCTCCGCTTTCTGGTGGGCAAGCTGTACCTATTTCTCTTTTGAGCTTTTCGGCACTAGCCTCTCCTATCAAAAGATTATGGTGTCTTCTCATATAGCCTATTAAAGCATCATCCATATGATCTCCTCCAACTCTAACTGATCTTGCGTATACAATACCTCCCAAAGACAGAACTGCTACTTCAGTAGTACCTCCCCCAATATCAACAATCATAGATCCTGTAGGCTCAGTAACTGGCAAACCTGCACCAATAGCAGCGGCCATTGGTTCTTCAATTAAAAAAACTCTTCTGGCACCAGCACTTTCAGCAGACTCTTGTATAGCCCTTCTTTCAACTGCCGTAGAACCGTGAGGAACACATATTATTATTTGTGGAGAAACAAAGGCTCTTCTATTATGAACTTTTCTTATAAAATGCTTTATCATTTCTTCTGCAACTTCAAAGTCTGCAATCACTCCGTCTCTTAAAGGTCTTATTGCCTCAATATTCCCTGGAGTTCTACCTAGCATTTCTCTAGCTTCATTTCCAACTGCTATTACTTGCTTTTTATGGCCCGTATTATTTATTACTGCAACTACTGAGGGTTCATTTAAAACTATTCCAGCATCTTTAACATAAACCAATGTATTAGCAGTTCCCAAATCTATTGCCATATCAGCTGATAAAAAACCTATAATCTTATTTAACATTTTTCTCCTTACTTAATATTAGTTGAACTAGAAATTCCTATTCCCGATGTTCTTCTCTTTCTTTTATCTATTAATTTGTTTAAAGCTACAATATATGCATTTGCTGAAGCTACCATCGTATCAGTATCTGATGCCAGTCCATTAACGCTAATTCCATCTTCATTTAGTCTCACAGTTACTTCAGCCTGAGCATCTGTTCCCTTAGTGACCGCATGTATTTGAAATAATTCTAATTTAGCATTATTTTTAACAATAGAATTTATAGCTTTAAAAATTGAGTCAACAGGTCCATTTCCAGACTCAGTTTTTTGTATTGGCTTTCCTTTATAGTCAATTTTAACTAAAATTTTTGGATTTCTTGTGCTGCCGCATTTCACTTCAAGATTAATTAACTTAATTATCTCATCATTAAGAGTTACCTCATTATCTACTAGTGCTACAAGATCTTTATCATAAATATCTTTTTTCTTATCACTTAAACTTTTAAATCTTTTAAAAGCATCATTAATAAAATTATCGCCAAGATTATATCCCATCTCAATTAATTTTTGTTTAAATGCGTGTCTTCCAGAATGCTTTCCTAAAACTAACTTTGATTTACTAAGCCCTACACTTTCAGGATTCATTATTTCGTAAGTTTTATTATGTTTGAGCATACCATCTTGATGAATACCGCTTTCATGTGCGAATGCATTTGCGCCTACAATTGCTTTATTTGGCTGAACAGTAAATCCAGTAATAGCAGACAGTAATCTTGAAGATTGCAAAATTTCTTTTGTATTAATATCCGTGTAATACGGTAAAAAGTCTTTTCTAGTTTTAATTGCCATAACTATTTCTTCCATTGATGCATTTCCAGCTCTCTCTCCTATTCCATTAACTGTACATTCTACTTGACGAGCTCCTGCGTCTAGGGCTGATAAAGAGTTTGAAACTGCCAAACCCAAATCATTATGACAATGTACAGAAATTATTGCCTTATCAATGTTAGGAACACTATTTCTAATTTTACTAATTAATTCTTTAAACTCATCAGGTATTGCATAACCTACGGTATCAGGAATATTAATGGTAGTTGCACCACTTCTAATAGCTACCTCTATACACTGACATAAAAAATCAAAATCGGACCTTGATCCATCTTCTGCGCTCCATTCAATGTCTTCACAAAGGTTTCTAGCATGCTTTACACTGTTCTTGATATTTTCTAATACTTCTTCTTTAGATAGTCTAAGTTTATATTTCATATGAAGATCGCTTGTAGCAATAAAAGTATGTATTCTAAAATTAGATGCATATTGCAAGGCATCGTATGCTCTATCTATGTCTTCTTTATTAGCCCTTGCTAAAGAGCAAACCTTAGTATTTTTTGCAATTTTTGATATTTCTTTTATTGCTTCAAAATCACCTTCTGAAGCGATAGCAAAGCCTGCTTCAACAATATCTACATTTAATGCTTGTAATGCTTCGAAAATTTTTAATTTCTCTGAGAGATTCATAGAGCATCCAGGAGATTGTTCGCCGTCTCTCAAAGTGGTATCAAAAATTAAAATTTTATTATTTTTCAACATATTTCATTTAAGCAAATTTTTGATGTTTATGCAATATAACTATTTTAAGAAAAATATATTAATTTTTCTTCGTATCTACTAATTTATTTTTGCTAATCCATGGCATCATATCTCTTAGTTTTTTTCCTACTACTTCGATGCCATGATTTTTAGCCTTGTTTCTCATTGCTTTAAAATTTGGCTGATTAACCTGACATTCCATCATCCAATCTTTAGTAAATTTTCCTGACTGAATATCTGATAAGATTTTTTTCATTTCTTTTCGTGTTTCGTTATTAATAATTCTCTTTCCAGAAACATAATCACCATATTCGGCAGTATTAGATATAGAATACCTCATATTTGCTATACCCCCTTCATACAATAGATCTACTATGAGTTTTACTTCATGTAAACATTCAAAGTAAGCCATCTCTGGCGCATATCCAGCTTCAACTAATGTTTCATAACCTGCAGTAATTAATTCAGTTAAACCTCCGCATAAAACAACTTGTTCTCCAAATAAATCAGTTTCACATTCCTCTCTAAAAGTAGTTTCTATCATACCAGATCTTCCTGCTCCAAGACCAGACCCATAAGCTAAAGCTACATCAAAGGCGTTTCCTGATTTGTTTTGAAATACTGATATTAATGAAGGAACTCCTCCTCCCTTAATGTATTCTGACCTCACGGTATGGCCAGGTCCTTTTGGAGCAATCATAAAAACATCTATATCGTCCCTAGGATCTATTAATCCATAATGTATATTTAGTCCATGAGCAAAAGCTAAAGCAGCTCCAGTTTTCAAGGAACTGTGGATATGTTCTTTATAAAGCTTTCCTTGTATTTCATCAGGCGTTGCTAACATTAATATATCTGATTCCTTGGCCGCTTCCTCAATTGATATAACGTTAAATCCTGCTTCCTTAGCTTTGCTAACTGAGGAAGAGTTGTTTTTGAGTGCAACGTTTACATTTTTTGCACCACTATCTTTCAAATTTGCAGCATGGGCATGTCCTTGGCTTCCATATCCTACAATAGTAATAATTTTATCGCTAATAATATTAAAATCTGCATCTTTATCATAAAAAACTTTCATTTTTTCTCCTTAAATTATTTTTGAACTTCCTCTGGTAATTGCAACAGATCCTGTTCTTGCTACTTCCACAAGGCCTAAGTCTTTCATTAAAGTTATAAAAGCATCAAGCTTATCAGAAGATCCTGTTAATTCAAATATAAAGGATTTATTTGTGCTATCTACTACCTTAGCTCTAAAAATATCAGCAGTTCTAAGTGCTTCTACCCTTTTTTCACCTTTACATTTGACCTTTGCAAAAATTAACTCTCTAGAAACAAATGTGCCTTCATTACCTAGGTCTAAAACTTTATGAACTGGGACCAATCTTTCTAATTGAGCTTTAATTTGATCTATAACTCTATCAGTTGATGAAGTAGTAATGGTAATTCTTGATAAATTTTCATCACTCTCTACTTGTGCAACTGTTAGACTATCAATATTGTATCCTCTTGCTGAAAACATACCTACAACTCTTGCAAGAGCTCCAGCTTCATTATCTACTAAAATAGATAATGAATGAGTTCTTAAATTATCGTTTTTATTACTATCCTTCTCATATATCAATTTGATACTCCTTTTCCCCATATTGCAGACATTTGGCCAAAAATTTTTTCAATATTTAAGTTAGCTTCTTTTTCAATTATTTCTAAATTATCATTGCTTGCTAATTTTGCTAGACCGTGTACCATAGCCCAAGCTGTTATCGAAGCACCTTGCTCTGTAATTCTCATTCTTCTTCCATCCTTAAACTTTTCTTTGACTATGTCAAGAAATTGTAAGGATATGGTATTTATAAGCCTACCAATTTGTAAATTGTTATTACTAAACATTAATAAAAAAAGTTCCTTATTATCTAGTGAAAATTTTAAATAAGCTTTTGCAGTATAAGCAAGCTTTTCTGCAGGAGTGGTATTAATAAATTTTTCCTCATTCATTTTTTTAAGCAAAGTTGTCGTACCAATGTTTATTAACTCATTTAATAATTCTTTTTTGCTAGAAAAATGATTGTAAGGTGCAGATGAAACTACCTCTAAGTTTTTTGCAATTGCTCTAAAACTAAGCTTTTCTATTCCAACTAAATTTAATTGCCTGAGTGACTCTTGGATTATAGCCTGTTTTAAGTTACCGTGGTGATACTGCTTTCTCGCCATTGATTAACCTATTTTTTATACTAACATTTTTCCCTTCTTCGTAGAAGTTGGTACTTTATCTTTATCACTCAACTTCATTTCATTATGCGCTGCTCCTGATGGTATCATTGGAAAAACATTTTCAGCTTTATCTACACATATATCAGCCAATACTGGCCCTTTATGATTTATCATTTCATCTAATGCTTCATTTAGCTTTTCTGGATGATCAACCCTCATACCTTTAATTCCAAAGCTCTCTGCTAATTTCACAAAATCTGGTAAAGAGTCGCTGTAACTCTCAGAATATCTTTTTCCATGAAAGAATTCTTGCCACTGTCTTACCATACCTAAATATCTATTATTCATTATAAAAACTTTAACTGGAAGATTATACTGTTTTAGGGTTGAAAGTTCTTGCATGTTCATTAAGAATGAGGCTTCTCCTGCTACGCAAATAACAAGAGATTCAGGGTTTGCAATTTGTACTCCAATTGAAGCAGGAAAACCATATCCCATTGTTCCTAAACCACCTGATGTCATCCATCTATTTGGTTTATCAAATCCTATAAATTGAGCTGCCCACATTTGATGTTGTCCTACTTCAGTTGTAATAAAGAAATCTTTATCCTTGATTTTATTATTCAATACCTTTAAGGCATGTTGTGGTTTTATTATTTCCTTAGAATTAGTAAAGTTTAAACAATCTTTTCTTCTCCATTTCTTTATAGTTTTCCACCAATTGCTTCTAAGTTGATTTAAGGAAGAAAAGTTAAGAGTTTTTAACTTTTTATTAATATTATTCAAAATTTTTCCTGCATCACCTATTAAACCTATATCTACTAAAACGTTTTTATTAATAGAGGACGGATCAATATCAATATGAATTTTCTTTGACTTGGGAGAAAATTTATCTAGTCTACCTGTAATTCTATCATCAAATCTTGCACCAATATTTATCATTAAGTCACAATCATGCATTGCCATATTTGCTTCATAAGTTCCATGCATTCCTAGCATGCCTAAAAATAAATTATTAGAAGCAGGAAATGCCCCAAGTCCCATTAGTGTAGAAGTTATAGGAAAATTCGATAAAATACTAAAATTTTTTAATTCTTTAATCGCATTAGCCCCAGAGTTTATTAAACCACCGCCTATATAAACTATAGGTTTTTTTGATTTTATTATTAATTGACAAGCTATATCTATATGATCTTTGTTAACTGAAGAATTATTTATATTTTTTTTTGAATATGAACTCCTAAAGCGTTTGTTCATATTAGGAATGTAAGTTGTTTGATCATTTTGGACATCTTTTGGAAGATCTATCACTACGGGACCTGGCCTTCCATTTCTTGCTATCTGGAAACCTTTAAATATAGTTTTTTGTAACTTATCTGCAGATTTTACCAAAAAATTATGCTTAGTACATGATCTAGTAATACCAAGTGTGTCAGCTTCTTGAAAAGCATCTGTTCCAATTAAATGAGTTGGAACTTGTCCAGTCAAACAAAGTATAGGAACACTGTCCATCAATGCATCTGTTAAACCAGTCACAGCATTAGTAGCTCCAGGTCCAGATGTTACTAATACTACTCCTACATTTCCAGTAGACCTAGCATATCCCTCAGCCATATGAACAGCCCCCTGCTCATGTCTTACCAAAATATGCCTAATTTTATTTTGTTTAAAAATCTCGTCATATATAGGAAGGATAGCCCCTCCGGGATATCCGAAAACATATTCTACCCCCAAATCTCTTAAAGACTTTATAACAATATTTGCTCCACTAAAATTCATTTTGTTTTCCAAATTTAAACACTAAATTATTTTAGATAAACTTTCCAGTATTAAAGAATATTTTTTATGCGAGTCAATTTTAATTTGTGGATTATATCTATTATTAAACCAAGTAAACTGTCTTTTTGAATATTTTCTAGTATTTTTTATTATATTAGTTGATAAATTTAATAAAGATGATTTGTTAAGAAGATGATCTTCTAATTCCTGGAACCCAATTGCTTTACTAATGTTACAATTTTTTACTTTATTTTTATTTTTTAAGAACTCCTCTATAACACCTTGCTTTATCATTTTATTAAATCGTAAGATGCAATTTTCAATTATTTGCTCTTTGCTGGGAGAAACAAAAATTTTATAATAGTTATAATGATTATTAAATTTTTTTTTCTCATGATAATGAGAAAAAGTCTTATTTGTTTCGAAAAAAACTTCTAAAGCTCTTGTAATTCTAATCTTATCATTAAAATTTATTTTTTTTGAATATTCAGAATCTATTTTTCGTAAATAAGAATACATATTCTTAAGCCCTTTATTTTCAAAATAACTCTTAACTTTAGTTTTTGTCTTAATTGAAATATTCGGAATAATACTTATTCCTTGGCTCATAAACTCTAAATAAAGCCCTGTACCTCCTACGACAATTGGCGTTTTTTTTTTTGAGAATATTTCCTTTATTTTAATTAAAGAGTCTTTTAACCATCTTGATCCGTTATAACTTACATTAGTATCAACGTATCCATACAAATGATGTTTTATAATTTCTCTATCTACTTTAGAAGGTTGAGAAGTTAATATAGGAAAGTTCCTGTATATTTGCATGCTATCTGCATTAATAATTTCTCCATTAATGTTTTTTGCTAAAGTTATAGCAAGTTTTGATTTTCCAGATGCAGTTGGACCTCCTATCAATATTATAATTTTTTTTTTATATAATTTGCTTTCCATTATCTTTTATAAGTATAAATAATAATTATGAGTAAAAAAACTATTACTTCAGTAATAACATTAGTGTCTAAAAATAGAGAATGCTATGTACTGCATTATGAAAAAATAACTGACCTTTTTAAAAAATATAACATTAAAATTTTAAAAACAAATAAACTTTCAAAATTAGTTAAAGATTTTTATGTAAATATAGACATAAATACTTTTGTAAAAATTAAGTTATACTTTAAATCAAATACTCTTAAAGGGTCTGATGTATGTATACAAGAAAATTCATATAGAAAAAAAAAAGTTATAGCTTGTGATATGGATAAAACTGCAATCTGTATTGAGTCCATTGACCTCATAGGAGAAAAAATTTTAAAAAATAGTTTGATATCAGAACTTACAGAGAAGGCCATGAGTGGAGGTGTAAATTTTAATAGTTCAATAACAGAAAGGACTAAAATTTTAAAAGGAATTTCTGTTAATGAAATTAAAAAAATTATAAAACACGTTAAACTTACAAAAAATGTTGAAACAGTGATCAAAACCATGAACAAATATGGTTGCCATACAATGCTAATCTCTGGCGGCTATGATATTATTGCTAATAGGATAGGAAAAAAAATAGGATTTAAAGAAATCATAAGCAATAAACCTATATCACAAAATGGTACTTTAACAGGAGAATTAAAAGGAAATATAGTAGATGGGAAAGGTAAGCTGAATTATTTTAAAAGTAGTATAAAAACTCATTCTGCAAAAAATAGTCAAACGCTTGCTATAGGTGATGGTCAAAATGATATAGATATGATAAAATTTGCAAGTTTGGGTATAGCCTGGAAAGGTTTTCCTAAAGTTAATAAAGTAGCTGATGCCCTAGCTAATTATAGTTTTAAAAGTATTCTTTATTTTCAAGGATACAACGATAAAGAAATTGTAAATTAATTTTTACCTTTAACTTTTAATGCAATAAATATGATACTACCTTGTCTATTGACTAGAAGTAAAACACCTTTTCTATTAGAGGAGTTCTTTACTACATCTTTTAGCTCAGAAATTTTATTAACAGGAACTTGATTAATTTCCTGTATAATGTCTCCCGGTCTAATGCCTTTTCTTTCTGCTTCTGAATTTTGTTCAACATTTAAAATTAATAGGCCATAAATATCTTCAGGAATATTTTGTCTTATTCTAATTTCATCGTTAAGATTAACCAACTTAATTCCTAACTCCTTAATTTCTCCTTCTTGAACAACTTTTTTCTTACTGTCATTCTTTTTTTTTGCCATTTGGTCTTCTTTTAATTCATCAATTAATACTTTCTTAGTAATCATTTTTTCATTTCTCCAGATTACTAATTCAGAATTTTTATTCACCTTTGCCTCTGCAACTAATCTTGGAAGTTTTCTCATTTCTGTGACTTCTTGACCGTTAAATTTTAGTATTATATCTCCAGCTTTTATTCCCGCTTTTTCTGCAGGACTATCAGGTATTGTAGTTGCTACTAAAGCTCCATATGCCTTATTTAAACCTAGGCTTTCTGCTAAGTCAGGAGTTACAGTTTGTATTCTTACTCCAAGCCACCCCCTCACGGTTTTACCATAATCTATAAGTTGATCAATTATACCCTCTGCTAATGAAGATGGTATTGCAAACCCTATTCCCACACTACCTCCTGAAGGAGAATATATTGCTGTGTTAACACCAATAACTTTTCCTTTAAGATTGAATAAAGGGCCACCTGAATTACCTCTATTAATTGGAGCATCTGTTTGAATAAAATCATCAAAAGGGCCAGCATTTATATCTCTGGCTTTAGCAGAAACTATTCCTAAAGTTACTGTTGTAGCTAGTCCAAAAGGATTTCCTATTGCTAATGCCCAATTGCCAACTTTTGCATCATCTGAATTACCCCATTCAACTGGTTTTAATTTAATATCTGTTTCTACTTTTAAAATAGCTAAATCTGTTTTTTTATCAGCTCCTATAAGCTTAGCCTGTAACGAAGTTCCATCATGTAATATTACTGTAATAGAACTGGAATTAGCTATTACATGATTGTTAGTAACAATATATCCTTCCTTGTCTATGATAAAACCAGATCCTGCAGCAGTCTCATTTCTTCTTTGCCTAGGTGGAGGATTTCCAGGAATACCTCTTCTCTCAAAGAAATCTTTAAAAAAATCTTCAAAAGGTGATCCTGGCGGGAATTGTGGAGGTACAGGCCTATTTGGAGAAACATCTCTAGTTATCATTACAGAAACGCTAACTACTGATGGAATTAATTCACTTGCTAATTCAGAAAAATCAGGAATTGTATTAGCATTAAGGTTACTTTTTACTGGTATTAAGAGAAAAGATACAATTATTATTTTTAAATGGAATATAAATGTTTTCATGTAAATTCTACGTTCCTTTTCTATAATCGGATTAAAGCTATAATAATAATTCCTATAATAATAGATAAAAGCCCTATAAGTCTAATTTTTTTTTCGGAGTAACTGCTTATAACATTTAATAAGTTTTTTATTCTATTAGGCGAAATAAAAAGAAGCAACCCTTCTATTACGAAAACCAACCCAAAGGCAATAATAAAATCTATCATTTACTATTTAATCATTTCCCTCTGCATCAGAAAAATATTCAAAAAATTCTCCATTAGGAGATAAAACCATTGTAGTATCTCCTTCAGTTAAAGCTTTACTGTAAGCTTGCATTGCTCTGTAAAAAGAAAAAAAGTCAGGATCTTGACTGAATGCTTCTCCCAAAATTTTATTTTTTTCAGCATCTCCCTCTCCTCGTAATATCTCACCGTCTCTTTTTGCTTCGGCTAATATTACTGTTTTATTTTTTTCAGCTTCAGCTTTGATAACTCTTGATTTTTCTTCCCCTACAGCACGAATTTGCGCTGCTTCTTGCTGTCTTTCTGTTTGCATTCTACGGTATATTGCTTCTGAGTTTTCAGAGGGCAAATCAGCTTTTTTAATCCTAACCTCCTGGATTTTAATACCAAACTGTGAAGCTCTTACAGAAACAAGACTTGTAACTTCTTCCATTAGTACTTCTCTTCTATCAGAAATCACGGCATTAAGAGGAACTCTTCCTAAAACGGCCCTTAAGCTATTATTAACAACTGATCCAAGCCTATTATTTAAAGCATTTTCAAAGCGAACTGTTTGGTAATATTTAAGAGGATCTACTATACTATACCTAACAAATGCGTCTACAATCAATCGCTTCTTGTCCGCTGCTATTATCTCCTCTGCATTATTGTCAAACAGTAATATTCTTTTATCAAATTTTATGACATTTTGGGCAAAAGGGATTTTATAATTCAATCCTGGCTCTCTAATAACCTTGATTGGTTCACCAAATTGTAAAACTATTGCTTGAATTCTCTGTTCTACAAAAAATAAAGAGTTGTAAGTACCTATTAACAACCCAAATACTATAATTACTAAAATTAAATTTTTTTTACTCATTTTTTCCTCAGTTATTTTGTGAGCTATTAGATTTTTTTAACTCTGGAAGCGGTAAATAAGGTAGAACACCAGATCCATTATTACTGTCTATGATAACTTTATTCATATTTTGCATTACTTTTTCCATGGTCTCCAAATATATGCGTCTTCTTGTTACCTCTTTTGCCTCTTTATATTCTTTATAAACAGACAAAAACCTCTGAGAAGCACCATCTGCAACAGCAATCACTTCTTGTTTGTAGGCTTCCGCACTTTCTCTTACTTTAGAAGCCTCTCCCTTAGCTTCTGGAACTATTCTGTTAGCATATGCTTGGGCTTCATTAATGAGCCTTTCTTGATCAGCTCTAGCTCTCTGTACATCCTTAAAATCATCAATTACTGCTGGCGGCGGGTCTGATTTTTGTAATAATAATGAAGAGACAGTAATACCACTTTCATTATTGTCTAAAATTTTCTGAAGTGACTCTTGAGCTTCTTGTCTTACCTGATCTCTACCTTCAGCAAGAGCAAAATCTATATTTGTTTTTCCAATTACCTCTCTCATTACACTTTCAGCACTATCTTTAACATTTTTTTCTGGATCTCTGATGTTAAAAACATATTTTGCTGCATCCGAAACAAACCACTGTACTACAAAATTAATATCAACAATGTTTTCATCCCCTGTTAACATAAGGCTCTCTTCATCTACATTCCTAACGTTATTGCCGCCTGTTTGACCTCTAAACCCTACCTCAACACTTCTGGTTACAGTTACAGGAACTTTTATAACTTTTTCTACAGGAGATGGGATATGATAATTTAAACCTGGACTGCTAATGGAAGTATATTTTCCAAATCTGAGAACTACTCCTTGTTCTTCAGGACTGATAGTGTAGAAACCACTTACAATCCAAAAGAAAATAAGAACTAAGAAAGCTAAAATAAAACTTTTTGGACCTTTAGAAAAAAAAGAAGAAAACTTATTTTTTAAGTTTTCTAAAACCTTATCTAAGTCGTCTGAATTTTTCTTTCCTTTCCAACCATTGTTATTATCGTTATTACCCCATGGATTGTTGTTATTCCATGGCCCGTCATTTTTGTTATCCCAAGGCATAATTTTCCTTATTTGATTAATTTAGTTATAACTTATATATATATATTATACTATCTTATTCAATATTTAAAATGAATGATAAAAATCAAAAATTAATTAATTCACTAATCAGTTCCTTTAGCGTTAAATTAAAACCTTTAGTAAATGACTTTGTTATAAGAGACAATAAAGCTTTTATAACTCTTAAAGCAAAAGATTATGATGATGCAAAAAATTTAGAAAGATATAAAAAAGAATGCGAAGAAATTTTAAAAAATAAAAATATATTTGATGAAATTTTCATATCTTTTACAGAAAAAGAAGAATTATTTAATAAAGTTATTGCAATTTCTAGTTGTAAGGGAGGGGTTGGAAAATCCACTATAGCAGTTAATTTAGCTTTGGCCTTAAAAAGACTTAATTATTCAGTAGGCCTTTTAGATGCTGATATCTATGGTCCATCTGTTCCAAAACTCTTAAAAATTTCTGCAAAGCCAGAAGTTGACGAAAAAAAAAAAATTATTCCAGTAACACAACAGGGTTTAAAAGTGATGTCAATAGGACTACTAATAGAAGAAGAAAAGCCCATAATTTGGAGAGGTCCCATGATCCAAGGTGCTTTAACTCAATTAATAGAGGAAGTAAAATGGGGAAAACTAGATTTTTTGGTTGTAGATTTACCGCCAGGCACCGGAGATGCTTACTTAGCAGTTCTACAAAAACTAAAAATTGATTATTCCTTAATTGTTACGACATCACAAGATTTAGCTATAGCAGATACAAAAAAAGGCATTAACCTCATGCTAAAATTTAATATTCCTGTTACAGGAATTATAGAAAATATGAGTTACTTTGAATGCGATCACTGCTCGGAACCTAACTATATATTTGGAAAAAATGGCGTAGAAGATTTAGCTAAACAATTTAATACCAAGGTTGTAGCCAAACTTCCTATTATAAGTGAATTCGAAGAAGGCTTAAAACAAAACAATAGTAAACTTGAAAACAAAGAGAAAATTTTTAACAATTTAGCTGAGAACTTAATCAATTAAAATAATAAGCTTTCTAATTCTTTCCACTCTCTATTTGATAATCCAGATTTACTTCTTGTCACTTTCTTTCCTGAGATCATTTTCTTGATAGTATTTATAGCCTCCATAGAGAGTTCGGCAGAATTTAGTCTGTAGGATAAAAATGCTTTATATGACAACGGTGTCCATTTGCTAAGAATTTTTAGTAGGATTTTTCCATATTCTCTTATCTCAAATTGAGAATGACTATCCGCTCTAAGACTTACAAAATGCATAAAATTATGAAGATCTATTTTCCAATACCATTGGGTATACGTATTAAGGGTTAAATTAATTCGAGCAAGCTCTCTTGATAAACTAGCCCTATTACTATCATGATTAAAACTATTTTTTTCATTTAACATCCAACTGTAATTTTTATAAGATCTTAACGAGTCCTCTTTTAAAATTTTTAATATTCTTGCAGCTGTTGCTTCATCAATTTCTCTTCCTCTTCCTTGTTTATTAGATAACGATTGTTCAGCCAAATGATATTTTTTTGGTATATAAAATTCATCTTCTAAGATTGAATATCTTGCAGAGTACTCATTAATACTTGCAGTCCTGTGTCTTATCCATTGTCTCGCAATAAATATTGGTAATTTTATATGAAGTTTAATTTCACACATTTCAAAAGGAGTAGTATGTCTATGCCTAAGCAAATATCTAATCAAGCCTTCGTCTTCTGACTTTTTTTTTGTTCCTTTACCATAAGAAACCCTTGCTGCTTGTACCACTGATGAGTCGTTTCCCATGTAATCCACAACCCTTACATATCCTTTATCCAAGACTTTCAGTTCTTTAAAAAGCATACCTTCTAGTCCCTTAGAGATTGGCCTGTAAGTTAAATTTTTCTTGTTTCTTAAAGAATTTATTTGATTTTTTACTTTTTTCATATCAGTACTTAATTATATTACTTTTTAACATAACTTTTAATTAAATCTAATTAAAACTTTAAAGCTTTAAAGAAATAATTATAATAAATAATGTTATTTTATAACTATGACGATAAATGGTGCGAGTAATAGGCGAATTGGACCCGGGGGCGGTACCCGGCGCCTCCACCAATAAGCACGAGGGGGCGAAATAGGATCGACAAGCGTTTAAAGTCGTATTCTTTCGTTCGGTATAGTACCACCGTAAAGGACTAAATTATAACTGCCAACGACAATAGTCGTGGGGTTGCTTTAGCAGCTTAAGTTGCTAAAAATACCAAGCAGAATTAAGTCCTAAATTGATCACGCTTTTTAGGCGGGGTTTGAAGGCACCTGGCAACAGAAGCCTTCATTAGAGAAATATATTTATGAATAAAGAAACAAAATTTTTAGACTACAACATACTGATAAGAGAAAATTTACTCAATGTCGTCAAGCAAGCACTGAATAAAGCTTCTGACTATGGATTATCAGATGGGCATCACTTTTATATAACTTTTTTAACTAAGTTTAAGGGTAATAATTTGCCTGTATATCTTAATAAGGAATATCCCGATAATATGATGATAGTTATAGAAAATGAGTATTGGAATCTGAAAGTATTAGAAAATCATTTTTTAGTTGATTTAAAATTCAAAGGTAAAATTGAAACTTTAAAAATAATGTTTAACTCACTTTTAAGCTTTGTAGATCCATCCGTTTCATTTAATTTAAATTTAGATGTAATTGGACAAGAAAAATCAAAAATAAATAAAACAAAAAAAATTCAACAGAATCAAAAGGCTAAATTGGAGAATAAAAGCAATATAATCTATTTTAAACCTAATAAAGATTGACATGAACCTCCTATCAAATATTTTTAATTTAAATGATAAGAATATAATTTATGAAAAAGTATCTGAAGCTGTTTTAGAAAAATTAAAAATAAAAAATAAAAATTATTTATTTATAAATCAAAAAATATTAGAAAAGTTATCTGAAAAAGCTTTTTATGAAATATCTCATTTCCTAAGATCCAGTCATTTGGAAAAACTAGGCAGAATACTAAAAGACAAAGATGCTTCTAACAATGACAAATATGTAGCTAATACTCTACTAAAAAATGCTAATGTTGCTTCTGGTGGAATACTTCCTATGTGCCAAGATACAGGAACAGCTATAGTTATTGGAAAAAAGGGCAATCAAATTATAACTAACGGTAAAGATATTCAAAGCTTGTCTAAAGGAATTCTAAATTGTTATAGAAATAATAATTTAAGATATAGTCAAATGTCGGCTATAAATATGTATGATGAAATTAACACTAAAAATAATCTACCAGCACAAATTGAAATTTTACAAGAAGGAGTAGCGAGCGAGTATAAATTCTATTTTATTGCAAAAGGGGGAGGTTCTGCTAATAAAACCTTTTTTTTTCAGGCAACACCATCTTTACTTAAAAGTAAGAATTTGGAAAATTTTTTATTAGAAAAAATTCAATCTATAGGAACCTCAGCATGTCCACCTTATCATTTAGCAATAGTTATTGGCGGTTTATCAGCTGACATGAATTTAAAAACTTTGAAATTAGCTAGTAGCCACTTTTTAGATAATCTTCCTAGAAAAGGAAATAAATCAGGAATAGCATTTAGAGATCTAAAAATGGAAGCTTCTATATTCAAAAGAACCATGCATTTGAAAATAGGAGCACAGTTTGGAGGAAAGTACTTTTGTCATGACGTGAGAGTAATAAGACTGCCAAGACATGGGGCTAGTCTTCCTATTAGTGTAGGTGTTTCCTGTGGAGCTGATAGACAAGCAGCTGGCAAAATTAATGAAAAAGGCGTATTTCTTGAGAAACTAGAAAAAAATCCTGCTAAATATCTTCCAAAAATCAAATCTAATATATTGTCAAAAAAAGAAATAAATATAAATTTGGATAAACCTATTAAGGAAACTATTAAAGAATTGTCTAAGCTTAAAATTAAAACAAGAGTTTTGCTTTCAGGAACAATGATAGTAGCAAGAGATATTGCTCACAGTAAACTAAAAAGTAGATTAGATGAAGGTAAAAAACTTCCTTCTTATTTTCTCAATCACCCTATTTATTACGCAGGACCGGCAAAAACTCCTAAAGGATTTAGCACAGGATCTTTTGGTCCGACTACTGCAGGTAGAATGGACTCTTTTGTAGAACAATTTCAATCAATGGGAGCAAGTCTTATAATGCTTGCTAAAGGTAATAGATCATCAATAGTCAGGGAAAGCTGTAAAAAGTATTCTGGTTTTTATTTGGGATCCATAGGAGGACCTGGTGCAGAGTTAGCCGCTCACAATATAAAAGATGTAAAATGTATAGATTATCCTGAATTAGGAATGGAGGCTATTTGGAAAATAAAAGTAGTTAATTTTCCTGCTTTTTTGATAATAGACAACAAAGGAAATGATTTTTATTCTACTCTAATTAACTAAGTTTGTATAATCTTCTTAACGTTTTTAATTAATTTTTTTGATGTTTCTCTCTTAGGAATTTCGACACCTTTAATACATGCAGGTCTTCTTTCCATCAAATTCATCCATTTCTTTAAATTTTTCAAACCATCTATATTCACTCCAGCCCAAAAATAAACTCTGACCCAACACCAATTAGCAATATCCGCAATGGAATACTCATCACATATCCAATTTTTTCCTTCTAATTGTTTGTCTAAAACTGCATAAAGCCTTTTGCACTCATTTTGATATCTAGATATAGCAGTAGGTATTTTCTCATCCAAATAACGATAAAATACGTTAGCCTGACCTTGCATTGGCCCTATACCTGACATTTGAAACATTAGCCATTGCATTACTTCCATTCTTTTATTTTTATCTGATGGAAGAAATTTATTATATTTATCGGCTAAAAAATAAAGAATTGCACCACTTTCGAAAATAATTTTTTTATCAAACTTAAGAACAGGTATTCTTCCATTTGGATTCATATCTAAAAACCATTTTTCTTTTTGTTCTCCTTTAGATAAATCTATTTTAAAAACTTTATACTTAATTCCTAACTCTTCTAACATAATAGAAACTTTATATCCATTAGGCGTAGCTGCAGTATATAGTTCTATAATCATAGTTACTCTAATAAATTTTCTATTATATTATCAAATTTTTTTTCTAATGACTTTTTCAACTTCTTTTCTACTAATTTCTCAATAAATCCAGAAACGGCCTTTTCATCAAAGGATATGGTTGTAATAGGTTTTGATATTTTACCTTTAGTTTTAATACTAAATAATGATAGAAAACTGCTTTTATTATCATAACTTGAAACAAGTTCTATCGTTTTATTATTTATATTATATTTTCCATAAATACCAATAATTTCGTCATCAACTTTAAGTTTTGTAAGTGGTAAATTTAGGATCTCTTTTTCATGCAAAAGATTAATTTCTTGATTTCCTAAAACTGTGTCACCTTCCAATAAGGATTTCTTTAATTCCTTAATTTGGCTTATTTTACTTAGATTAGAAACTTTCTCTTTAAAATCAGTTAAATTTAGATTTTTTAATACTAATTCTTTACCTTGTAAAGTAGATACTCCATTGGAGTTAAAAAGAATTTCTCTAAATGGAAAAAAATTATTATTTTTAGACTTAATTGCACCTTTTAAACTTGAGTTTAAATCAAAATTACCATTTATTAGATCAACCTTATAAAATTCATTTAAGTCTCTTAAACTAAAGCCGGTTAAGCTATTGTCAAAAGAATATTCCATTTTTTTATTTATAATGAATTTACTTTCTAACTCTGATTTAAAAAAATTTTTTGCTTTAAAATTGATTTTGATATTATTTTGCTTGTTTAATTTCAATTGCACATCATCAAGATAAACATTTTTGTAAAAAACTTTTTTTGCTGTTAAATTTGTATTAATATTTAAATCTTCTGTAATTTCAAAAATATTTTTATTTAAATTTTTGGTTTTATTCTTAGTGTTATTTTCTGCATCATCAGACTGATTAAGATCAATCTTATTTTGTTCTTTTGATGAGTAAATTTTATTTATATTTAAGAAATCTGTTTTAAGGTATAAAGTTATACTTCTATTGTTTTTATCAATTTTTAAATTAGCATTTCCATATAAATTATCATCTTTAATCCTCACTTTTAAATTATTAAATGCAAAATTATTACTTTCAAAATCTAGTTTAGAACTTAAATACAAATCATTAATTTTAAGATCCTCTATTTTAGTCAATAATTTTAGTTTTTTCAGATTACCACTAAATGAAAGATTTCCTTTTTTTAAATCAGTATTGTATTGCCCTGAATTATCAAAATTAAAATATTCTGAATTAAATTTACCATCAAAACTTATGTTCATTTTTGAAATATGAGCTAAATATTTAAGTCTATATTCCTTATTATTTAAATGAAAGTTTCCATCTAGTTGGAATTTATTACGACTTTTTTGTTTAAAGCTAATAAATAATTTTTCTAAATTTTGTTTAGCATTTGAATTTTGATATTCTATGGCTGAGTTAGTCAGGTATAAATTTTTAATAACAAGAAAACCATTTTTCTTTTTTTCATTAACTACTTTTTCTTTAGGTTGCTTTTCCTGAGATTTTTTTTTTTTTTCTTTTTTTGTATTCCAGTTATAGGTTTTATCTTTGTTTTTTTTTACGTAAATTCTTGCAGTATCTAATTTTATGCCATTAAAGGAGATATTTCCCGTAAATAAAGAATAAAGAGAAGGGTATATGTTTAAATTTTTTGCTTTAAATAAAACTTCTTTTTTATTTCTTAAAGTAACACCATCAGCATTTAGATTTAACTGCGGAAAAACTGAAATTTTTATTGGCCCTTTTATCTCTAACCCATATCCCGTTTGAGATTCTACCAATTTATATAATCTAGTCTTATAAGTATTTAAATCAAAAAAAGATGGAACTAAAATTACTAATGATAAACACAATCCCACAGAGATTAAGATTGTATAAAATAATATTCTCATTAGTTAACTATTAAATTCAGTATCTAAAATATTTAAAATTCTGTCACTATTAGGTCTTGTTATTGATGAAAAAGACTCTATAAATTCTCCTTTTTTATTAAAAATAAACTTAAAAAAATTCCATTTAGGTTTTACGCCGTGTTGATCATCAAGCCATTTATAAAAATCATGCTTTTCATCACCTGTAACTTGAATTATTTTCGTCATAGGAAATGTTATATTAAATCTAGTTTCACAAAAATCTTTAACCTTTTCCTCATCAACATATTCTTGCTTAAAACTATTTGAAGGCATTCCAATTATCACTAAGCCNTTATCCTTATAATCTTGATAAACTTTTTCTAGNCCTTCNAACTGTTTNGTAAANCCNCACATTGATGCAGTATTTACNACTANGAGTACTTTGTTTTTNAATGATTTTAATTCNAGTTTTTTTCCATCAATTGAGGTGAANGAAAAGTCATATAAATTATTAGAAAAACTCATGCTATTTATAAATAAAAATAAAAATGTTAAAATTAGTTTCATATTACTTTTTTTCCTTTCTGAATTCTATTTAAAACTTCTTAGTAGTCTCTGTTTTTGCTTATTCCAGTCTTTTTGTTTTTTATCTTCCCTTTTATCATATAGTTTTTTTCCTTTTGCAACTGCAATTTCTATTTTGGCCATACCTTTTGTATTAAAATATATTTTTATTGGAATAATTGTATACCCTTCCCTCTCAACTTTCCCCTGAAAAGTGCTAATATCTTTTTTCTTAACTAATAACTTTCTTTTTCTTTTTTCATCACTAATTAAAATCTTTGATGAGTTTTTATAGGATGAAATATTTGCATTAATTAACCAAAGCTCTCCGTTCTCAGTCTCTGCAAAAGATTCATTAATACTTACCTTTCCTTCTCTCAGAGATTTTACTTCGTCACCTGTAAGGACTATGCCTGCTTCTAAAGTTTCATTTATAAAATATTCGTAGTAAGCTTTTTTATTTTTAGCTATTACATGCATTGCTTATGAAAATGATAACGACAAATTTTCAATTTCACTTTTAAGTTTAGCTTCATTTTCTTTATTTATTTTTGTTAATGGCAGTCTAATTTCGTAATCACAAATTCCCATAGTATAAGCTGCAAACTTGACTGGGCATGGGTTTGCTTCAATAAAAAGTAAATTATTTAGATATGCTAAATTATAATTTATTTCTATAGCTTTTTTGTAATTTCCTTCAAACCAAGATTCATGCATACTAGATACTAGCTTTGGTGCAATATTAGCTGTTACTGAGATTACTCCGTCACCTCCCTGAGCTAAATAAGCTAATTGTGTTCCATCTTCCCCAGATAATTGATAAAATTTTTTATGATTGATGTTTTTTTTTAACTTCAAGGGTCTAGTCAAATCATTAGTTGCATCCTTTATTCCGATAATATTTTTATGTAAGGACAATTCAAATATAGTATCATCACTCATATCAATAACACTTCTACCAGGGATATTATAAATGAAAATTGGTAAATCTATTGTATCTGCTATTTTTAAATAATGCTCTTTTAAACCAGCTTGGCTTGGTTTATTATAATAAGGAACAACAACTAAAGCGCTATCTGCTCCAGCCTCTTTAGCATGCTTGGTAAATGATATTGCTTCTTGTGTTGAGTTAGAGCCAGTTCCTGCAATTACTTTAATCTTATCTTCTGAATATTCTATTGCAAGTTCGACTACTAATTTATGTTCTTCATGACTGAGAGTGGGAGATTCTCCAGTAGTGCCACAAGGTATAATACCTTTGGTTCCATTATTTATGTGCCATTTAATAATCTTTTTAAAACTATCTTTATCTACTCTTCCATTCTTAAAAGGTGTAATAAGTGCACAATAAGATCCTTGATAATTCATCATTCAACCTATATTTTAAAAATAATATTATGTCATACTTTAAATTATTAGTAATTATATTTTCAATTTTTTTAAGCTTTAATTCTTTTGCAAAAGAAAAAATTAATATAGACAATATATACCTCTCAAAGAAAGATTTAGAGCTTTTTAAGATTTCTTTGAAACTAGGCGATAAAGCAAAGTGGGCCAGATCTCTAAACACTTCTAAAAATATTAAAAATAGGCTGGCTAAAACTATCATTGAATGGAGATGGTTGTCTGCAAATGACGGATTATCTGATTTAGGCACACTGAAAAATTTCTATAAAGAAAACAGTACATTTCCTAGATTAAATAGGATTAGAAAAAAAATAGAAGCAAAAATTAGGATAAATAATACTAAAACTGAAATGTTATGGCTTCAAGAAAACCCCCCTATTTCAGGAATAGGAAAAATAAAATTAGCTGAAATGCTAATTAAAAATAATTTTAAAGATGAAGGCTTTTGGCTATTAAACCAAACATGGCTAAAAAATACATTTTCATACTCTGAAGAAAAATATATATTATCTAATTTTAAAACAGCTATTTTACAAGAAACTCATAATGCAAGGATTGAAAATCTTATCTGGAGAAAGTCCTGGGGAAGTGCTAGAAGACAGTTAAAAAGAGTTGATTATAATATTAAGTTACTTTCAACAGCAAAATTGAATTTAGCAAGAAGAAGAGGGAATGTTGATAATGCTATAAAAAAGGTTCCAAAAAAATTATTATTTGAAGAAAGTTTAGTTTACGAACGTATAAAATGGCGAAGAAGAGCCAGATTAGAGAAAAGTTCTCTAGAATTATTATTAAAATACAATGGCTCAATTACTCAACCAAAAAAATGGTGGACAGAAGTAAATTATCATTCAAGAAAACAAATAAGTTATAAAAACTACAGAACTGCTGTTCAAATCTTAAAAAAGTACAACAATAGTACTAATAAATTTAATTACAAATCTAGTTGGTTAATAGGATGGTTATCTTTAACATTTGAGAAAGATCCTAAAACAGCATATGAAAGTTTTACAAAAATGTTTGATAATGTAAAAACCCCTATTTCAAAAGCAAGATCCTCATTTTGGGCGGGTAAATCAGCAGAAATATCCGGAGATAACATTTCAGCAAATATGTGGTATGAAAGAGCTGCAGCATTTCCATCAACTTTTTATGGACAATTGGCTTTAAAAAAAAATAATAAAGAATTCTTTATCCCTGATATCTATGAGAATATCTCTAATAACGATATACAAAAATTCAAAAAAAATCAGTTACTTCAAGCATTAATAATATTAGACCAAGCAAATCATAAAAAACTTTTTAAAACTTTTACTAGAAAAATAATTAATGATTTACAAACCACAAAAAATACAGTTATGTTAATAAATTTTCTTAATCAAATAAATAAAACATCTCTAGCAATTTACGCTGGAAGAAAGGCAGTATACAAGAATATATATATTCCAAGTCTAAACTTTCCTCTTCCTAGTGAAAAGCTTTTAAAAAACTACAAGGAAAATAGTTATATTCCTCTCAATGTAGCTTTAGCAATTTCTAGGCAAGAAAGCGCATTTGATAAAGGAGCAGTTAGTCGTGCTGGAGCTAGAGGCCTTATGCAACTTATGCCAAGGACTGCAAGGATAACATCTAAAAAAATTAATCATAAATATGTAAGAAAAAATTTAACACTTAAACCCTCTTACAATATTAAGTTAGGATCATATTATTTTAAAGAAATGTTAGAAAAATATAACGGCTCGTATGTGCTAGCATTAGCTTCCTACAATGCTGGCCCAAACAGAGTAAAGAGATGGTTAAAAGTATACGGTGATCCTAGGAATAAAACTATAGACCCAGTAACGTGGATTGAATTAATTCCTATAAGTGAAACTAGAAATTATGTTCAGCGTGTTATAGAGGGTATATACATGTATAGATTACTTCTAAATGAAGAAAAAAACATCACACCAGCTCAAATAAAATTTTTCTGAAATTATTATCTCCACCCGGCCTCACCCATTAGTAATAAAGCCTCCTTGTTATGATTAGCAATTTTATTTAAGTTTAAGTCATCTTTTTTTTGTATAGTATATTTTTCCATAAATTTACTTAGTCTTAAATTATTTTTAATAGGATATTCATAATTTACTTCTGCATAAATTTTTTGAGCTTCATCACTTACCAGATATTCTAAAAACTTAACAGCATTATTAAAGTTTTTAGAATACTTGATTATTCCTGCTCCACTAATATTAACATGAGTATTCATTTTATTATCAGTAGGGAAGTGCACATCAAGTTTTGCTAATTTATTATCTGCATCATTTTTTTTCATTTTAATATAATAGTAAGTATTTACTAATGCTAAATCACCTTCACCCGATATCAAACCTTTTATTTGATCTCTATCGCCTCCAGATGGGTTTCTAGCAAAATTATTTTTGAAGTTTAATAAAAATTTTCTAGTTACTTCTTTTCCATAATTACTTATCATTGCAGAAACTAGTGATTGATTATAAACATTGTTGGATGATCTTACTAATATCCTAGATTTCCACTTATTTTCTTGAAGACTTATATATCCTTTTAAATGCTCAATAGAAACTCTTTCTTTATGATAAACAAACACTCTTGCTCTCAAACTCAAACCAAACCACTTATTATCTTTGTCTCTATACTGGGTTGGTATATTTTTTTTTAACTTTTCACTTTTAACTATTTTGAATAAATCTTTTTCTTTTGCTATCAGCAATCTTGCTATATCAGTTGTTAATAATAGATCAGCTTTAGTATATTTTCCTTCAACTTCTATTTTTTGTATTAATTGATTAGCTTTAGCAGATATTAAATTAACTTTTATGTTTTCTATTTTTTCAAATGAAGAAATTAAATCTCTCATTAAGACCTCTTGTCTTGCTGAGTAAATATTTAGATTTTCTGAATATACATCTGTAAAAGGTATTACTAAAAAAAAAAAATAATAAAATAATCTTAGTATATGTCTCACCTTTTTGATATTAGTAACTATTCTCATAAAAACAAGTATTTTTTATTTTTTGTTTAGATTAGTTTGAAAATATAATATATTCAATTAGATATGGGCGATTAGCTCAGTGGGAGAGCATCACGTTGACATCGTGGGGGTCACTGGTTCAATCCCAGTATCGCCCACCATATTTTTTATATTAATAAGGATTAATTGTGCCACAGTTTTTTTTCAATTATTTAAGTTTGTTACTACTTCTAGTTTTTTCTATATCCGCGCCTTTTATTTTCATAAAAATAATATTACCAAAAGTTAGAAAAGTATTGAGTAAAAAAAATAAAAAAATTTTTACTAACTTGATTAATGTTAGATTTTTTTATTCTGTTAGTTTTATTCTTCCTCCATTAATAATTTTTTTCTCATTGAAGAATATTGATGTAAATGAATATGAGAATATTAATGAATTCCTTTTAAAATTAAAAAGAATAGCAGGCTTTTTTATAATAATATATGTTCCATTTCTACTAAATAAGTTTTTATCAGCTATTAGCCTTTCTTTTAAAAGCAACCATTTTTTTATTAGATATCCTATAAATACCTACCTACAACTTATTAAATTAGTAATAGTTATTGTATCAATAGTATTAGCAATTTGTTATCTACTAAATACTTCTCCTTGGGGTGTTTTATCAGGAATAGGGGCTTTAGGTGCAATTTTATTATTAGTATTTAAGGATACTATTTTAGGTTTAGTAGCAAGTATTCAAGTTTATGGCGGTAATCTAATTAAAGAAGGAGATTGGATTGAATTAAAAAACTTAGATATTGATGGAGAAGTATTAGAAGTTGGTCTTCATAGAGTTAAAGTCAAAGCATGGGATAATTCAGTTGCAACTTTTCCGACTTCTAAACTTTTAGATTTAACCTTTAAAAATTGGAGAAATATGAAGGAAAGTGGCGGAAGAAGAATAAAAAGAGATATAATAATAAAAACATCATCAATTAAATTTGCAGATGAAACTCTTCTAAAAAAAATTTCATCTATTGACCTTTTAAAGCAATACATTAGCAAAAAAACTAAAGAAATTGAAAAAGAGAATAATATTCCTGAAAGCAATAAAAATATAAAAAGAAAATTAACAAATGTAGGTTGTTTTCGAATATATATAAAAAAATATTTAGAGAACAATAAAAATATTAATAAGAAAATGACCTTAATGGTAAGACAAAAAGCTCTAAATCAGTATGGTCTTCCTCTAGAAATCTATGCTTTTACTTCAAATACTGATTGGTTAGATTATGAAGATATACAATCAGATATTTTTGATCATATTTTAGCTTCCACAAAGTTATTTGAATTATCAGTTTATCAAAGTCCTTCAAGTTATGATCTAAATAATTTTATAAAATTCTCTAAAATTTAAAAGAGTGAAGGTTGTAGCTGCAATACTTGTTTATAAAGAAAAAATCCTTGCATTCAAAAGGCCTTTTTCTTCATCTAATAAACACTTATCGTCAAAATATGAGTTTCCTGGAGGAAAAATTAAAAATAATGAATTAGCAATTCACGCGATTAGAAGAGAATTGAATGAAGAACTTGAAATAGATATTGAAAATTTTAAAAAATACTACGAGACCACTTTTAATTATCCTGAATTTAAAGTCGATTTAACATTTTATGTATCTAAAATAGAAAATTTAAATTTTAATTTAAATGCTCATACAGAATACAAACTAATGACCATAAAAAATTTAAAAAACCTTGATTGGCTAGAAGCTGATTACGAAATAATTAAGCATTTGGAAGAAAATGGAATTGATGAATATTTATCTTAATTTATCTAATAGCATTGGTATTTTATCTTTAAATTTAAAAAAACCTTTATCGCAAAACTTCCAAGCTCTAACATAAAAATCATCCAAAACATCATAAATTTTAATATTTTTATTTAAGTTAAAAAAATAGTTTTGAATTATATTTTTTTCATAACCACATCTAAGATAATCATAAATAATATTTTTAATAGAATGGTCTTTTAATAATTTATTAAGTTTATCTTTTTGATCTGGCAATAATATTTCATAATATTTAATTTTTTTACAATCAAATTTATTTATAAATTCTTCACATAATTTTTTATGAAACTCCAAAACTATTTTACTCTTATTTATTGATAAAAAATTAAACCTAATTAAAACAATAATTTTTATATTATATTTACAATTTTTTAATGAACCAAAATTAAGATTATTTTCTGTAATAAAAAAAGCACAATCCTTTACACTTTTTTCTAGTTTTGAATAATTAATAATACTTTTTTGGTTTTCTTCATTATCTAATATTATATCCTTTAATTTAGGCAGTTTTAGATCCCCATAACGATTAAAAGTATACTTATTAATATTTTCTTCTGTAGCTATATATTTTTTACCCTTAGTTTGAAGGCCTGCTACCCATCGCCAAGATAACAAATTAGAAGCGATGTCTCCGTCTAATAAATGTTCATAAAAAAAATTAGCTCCTAATTGCCATGGTATACCTAAATAATGTATCCAAATGCTAGCAAACCACATTCTTACGTGATTATGCAAGTATCCACTTTCTTTTAATATTTTAACCCACTCGTCAAAAGCTACTATTTTGGTATTTCCAGAAATTGCAAATTTATAATTTTTCATATCAATCAATCTGCTTTTTTTGATTTGATCCAATTGACTTTCATATCTTTTCCAAACGTTTACATGATTTTCTAACCAACCTTGCCAATATATTCTCCAAAATATTTCTTGAATAAATTTATTACTATTTTTTTTAGTATTAATTACTTTTCTAAGAAGGAATTCTTCCTTTATAACTCCTCTACTTATAAAGGGTGATAGTCCTGATACATTTTTTAAAATATCATTATCAAAATACGCAAAATTTCTAGACTTTTCATATTGTATTATTTTATTATTAAAAAGTTTTTCTAATAAAGATTCAATTTGATTATAAGAAGGTTTTATTTGCATTGTTTTAAAATTTTAGAAGGATTTAGCATTTACGTAATGTTTAATAATAAAAACCTAATCAGAAGAGTAAAAAAATATAAATTATTTTATAAGGTTTTAATGAAGTCTTTATCGAAATCTGAGATTGTTTCTTGAGAGATCACTTATTTTTTTACATCCCATTAACTTCATATCTCTTTCTATTTCATTTTTCATATTATTAAGTGCTCTTTCTACACCTTTTTGACCTGCTGCAGCTAATGCATAAAGATAAAGTCTGCCTCCTGAACAAGCTTTAGCTCCAAGTGATAGAGCTTTCAATATATGAGTGCCTCTTCTAATACCACCATCGCATATAACATCAATCTTGTCTCCTACAGCATCAACTATTTCTTTTAACTGATCAAAAGGTGCTCTGGATCCATCCAATTGTCTACCTCCATGATTTGATATCATTATCGCAGTTGCGCCAATATCTACAGCTTTTTTTGCATCATCTACACTCATTATTCCCTTTAGACAGAAGTGTCCACCCCATTTATCTCTTAGCTTTTCTGCATCATTCCAATTCATATTTTGATCAAGCATTGAAGAAAAGTAATCACCTACTGATATAGCAAGATTGCTTCCTTCTGTAATGTAATCTTTTAGTTGAGACAGCTCAAATTTTTTGTGAGTGAAGTAATTTACAGCCCACATTGGATGTAGTGCAAAGCTAATTAAGCTTCCAATAGTTAACTTTGGAGGTGATGTAAACCCTGTATTTAGATCTCTTTCTCTATTTCCACCTGTAATAGTATCTACTGTTAATGCAATCGCATCAAACTTTGCCTCCTTACATTTTTCAATCATATTATCATTAAGTCCTCTGTCTTTATGAAAATAAAATTGAAAGATTTTAGGAGTTTTTACGTGTTCAGCAATTTCTTTTAAACTAAAAGTACCTAATGAAGATACTCCAAAAAATGTATTAAATTTTTGTGCTGCTCTTCCTACAGCCAACTCACCATCATGATGAAAAAGTCTTTGTAAAGCCGTAGGAGAACAGAAAAATGGAAGATCTATTTTTTTTCCAAAAATTTCAGTAGACATGTCAATTTTTTCTACGCCAGCTAATACGTTTGGAACTAAATCACAATTTTCATATGCTTCCGTATTTCTTTTGAGTGTGATTTCATCATCTGCAGCTCCATCAATGTAATGAAAAATTGGACTGGGAAGTCTTTTTCTAGCTAAATTTCTAAAGTCCTCTGTGTTGTTACAACTTTTAAGCGATTTAAACATATTAATTAAATATAGTAAAAAATATTTTATAACAATAAAAAAATTATCGATTAAAAAAATTAATAGTGCTATAAACATGTTTATGAAAATAAAAAAATTAAATAATGGTATTTCTAGCATAGCTTATGAAACCAAAATATTGGTAGAAAAAGGTTCAATATTTACCTCAGAATGCACCCTCGATGTTCATGGATATATTAAAGGAAATATTAAAGGTAAGTATGTAAAAATAGGTCCAAAAGGAAAAATAGATGGAAATTTAAATTGTGATACTTTAGAAATTTATGGAGAGTTTACAGGTAATGGTGAAGTTAGAGAGCTTCAAGTATGTAAAGGAGGAAAAGTAAAAGGTTCTTTATCCTACAATACTATTGTAGTTGAAGTAGGTGCTATAATTTCTGGACCAATGAAGCCTATAGATAAAGATCCGGTATTATTAATTGAAAACAAATAAACTTCCTAAAGAAATATATTTAGCCTCAGTAGGCTTCGGTTTACTTTCTGATAATCAAAAATATAAATCAAAAAAAATCACCGATGGAGTTTCTTCAGACATATGGTATGTAAAAACATCAAATAACGAATACTGTATAAAAAGAGCTTTGCCAAAACTTACTGTAAAAGAAGATTGGTTTGCTCCTGTAGATAGAAATAACTTTGAAGCTAAATACTTCAGAAATTGTAAAAAAATTGTTCCTCAATCTTTTCCCACTCTTTTAGGACACGATAAAAAAAAATTCATCCTCGCAATGGAATGGTTCAATAATAATAAATTTGTAGTTTGGAAAAAGAAGCTTTTAAAAAAATCTATATCAATAAAAGATGGAAAAAGAGTTGGTAGCTTGCTTGGTACTATACATAGTTATTATTATAAAAAAAAAAAATTTGAAAAGATTTTTACTAATGATAAAACCTTTTATGATATTAGAATAGAGCCTTATTTAATATTTACCTCTAAGTTATATCCTGAATTAAGAAGTCAATATAAAAGAATTTTAAAGTTTTTAACCCAAAATAAAACCACAGTTATTCATGGAGATTTTAGCCCAAAAAATATATTAATTGGAAAAAATTATCCAATTATTCTTGATGCAGAGACTGCTTGTTGGGGAAACCCTATATTTGATGTAGCTTTTTTCAATAATCACATAATTCTAAAAAGCATCTTGAATAGGACTATAAGAAAAAGTTATTTAAAATTGAGCAAAGAATTCATAGAATCTTACCTTGCTCAATTTCCGATAATAAATAATAAGAATAATTTAGAAAAATTTATTATTCTTCAAGCGCTTTTAATTTTAGCTAGAGTAGATGGAAAATCTCCGGTAGAATATTTAAAAAGTAAAAACAAAGTATTAGCTAGAAATTTAGCTAAAAAAATATTGTCTCAAAAAATTTATAGTTTAAATAACTTATTTCAGATTTGGGAAAATGCCATCAAATCCTAAAATTAAAAAAGTAGATGCAAGAATGATTTTCGATAGTAGAGGCATCCCTACAATAGAAGCTGATGTTATTTTAGATGATGGTAATAGAGGTAGCGCGATTGCTCCTTCAGGAGCATCTGTTGGAAAAAATGAAGCATTAGAAAAGAGAGATAAAGGAAAAAAATTTCTAGGTTTAAGTGTAGAAAAAAATATTAATGACATCAAAACAAAAATTCATTCTGCTTTAAAAGGACAAATAGTATTTAATCAGTCCAAAATTGATAATATTTTACTAAAATTAGATGGAAAAAAAAATAAATCTGTATTAGGCGCTAATACTTGCATAGCCGTATCCATGGCTGTTCTTAGGGCTGCTGCAAAATCAAAAAAAAAGGACCTTTGGTATTATTTAAATAATAGCAAAAGTGCAAAGCTTCCTATACCACAAATTCAAATTTTTGGTGGAGGTGCCCATGCTAATAATATGATCTCTATTCAAGATTTTTTAATAATTCCGAACGGGGCTAAAAATTTTTATCAGGCAATGGAATGGGTTTTTAAAATTTATAGAAAAACATATGATGAACTGAAAAAAAAGAATTTATTGATGGGTGTAGCTGATGAAGGAGGTTTTTGGCCTTGTTTTAAAGAAGCTGAAGATATATTGAAGTTTCTTTCTAAAATAATTACACAATGTGGACTTAGATTACTTGTTGATGTTTCGATTGCTTTAGACGTAGCTGCAAATAATTTTAAAAAAAAATCTGGTTATAATTTTTTTAAAAATAAAATTATTAGTGCTGAAGAACTTTTATATATTCTAAATACATGGATGAAAAAATATCCTATAATTTCGATTGAGGACCCCTTCTCTGAGGATGATATAAAGTATTATGAAAAATTAAAAATTGCATCTCCTGATTATGTTCAAATAATTGGAGATGACTTAGTAGTAACCAATAAAAATTTAATATTAAAAGCTTTTCAAAGAAATAGTATAAATTCTGTTTTAATTAAACCTAATCAAATAGGTACAATTACAGAAACATACCAAGCATTTAAACTCTCTAAAGATTTAGGCCTAGTAAATATAATTTCTGCTAGATCAGGTGAAACTGAAGATACAATCATCGCTGAATTAAGTGTAGGCTGGCAAGCCAATCAAATTAAAGTTGGATCTTTTTCCAGATCAGAAAGATTGATAAAATGGAATCAATGTTTAAGGATAGGAGAAAAGCTTAAGAATCCTTATTTAATGCAAAAAAATTATGCTCTTAAATGGGATAAGCTTTAAAAAAATTATTTTGAAAGCTCCCATTCTTTTAAAACCTTATTGATATCTTTAATGGTTTGTTGTTTGTGATGGTCTGCTGGAGCGCTTAATTCTATTACATATCCATTAGGATCACGAAAGTAAACAGATTTTATAAATCCATGATCACTTATACCTCTGCTTTCAATTCCAATTTTTTTTGCCTTCTCTAAGTAAAATACTAAGTCATTCATGGTAACTTCAAAAGCAATATGTAAATCAAAGTCACGCTGATTTTTAAATTCAAAGAATGTATTTGGGTCTTCAAAAAAAGCTATTGCTGATCCATCATTCAAACCGTAAAAAGAATGCAAAACTCTTGTTTTTCTTTTAGTTTTAGTTGTATTTATAATGAAAGCTTTAGTTAATTTTAAACCTAAAAAATCAACATAAAATTTTTTGGTATCACTGGTGTCTTTACACCTGTAAGCACTATGATGTAATTTTTTTATTTTAATCATTATTTTATTTTGACAAATATTATGAAACATTATATAAGATTTTGCTAAGGAGTATCAAATGAAAGTTCTAGCTTCACTCAAAAGTGCTAAAAATAGAGATAAAGATTGTAGAATAATCAGAAGAAAGGGAAGAGTTCTTGTTATTAATAAGAAAAATCCTAGATTGAAAGCGAAACAAGGCTAGTTATGTCTAACTTAGATATTAAAGAAAAAATTGAGGCTGCTACATTTAGAAAAATAATTAAACACCTTCAAGACAATAAGGATTTACAAAACATAGATTTAATGAATTTAGCAGGTTTCTGCAGAAACTGCATATCTAAATGGTATAGTGAGTCCTCTAAGAATTATGGGTCAGAAGTTGATTATGATGAAGCAAAAAAAATAGTTTACGACATGCCTTACTCGGAGTGGAAAGAAAAATATCAGAAATAGTTACTTTTTGTAAGATTTAAACCACATTATAAATTTTTCTAGACCTTCTTTCATATTTGTTGAAGGATTAAATTTTAATTCTTTTTTACTCTTATTTATATCTGCATAAGTTGTTTTAACATCACCTAATTGCATAGGTAGATACTTTTTTTTAGATTTTTTATTTAGTATACTTTCTATTAAATTTATAGTTTGGTTAACAGATATAGGCTTATTATTTCCTAAATTGAAGATTGTATGATTGTTTCTTCTAGGCTTTTTTTTCAAAAAAATAGCATTTTTAATACCAATTACTATGTCATCAATGTAAGTAAAGTCTCTTTTTAAAATTCCTTTATGATAAACATTAATAGCTTTATTTTTAATAATTGAGTCAGTAAATTGCCAAATTGCCATATCGGGTCTTCCCCAGGGGCCATACACAGTAAAGAATCTTAAACCTATTATTTCTAAAGAAAATAGTTTGCTATAACTTTCAGCCATTAATTCATTAGCTCTTTTTGTTGCTGCATATAAAGAAATAGGATTTGATACATCATCAGAAACTGAAAATGGAGTCTTTTTATTTTCACCATAAACTGAACTCGATGAAGCATAAACTAATTTTGTTTCTGGTTTGAATCTACAATATTCTAGTATTTCTAAAAAACCATCAATATTAGATTTAGTATAAGCATTAGGATTGACTAGTGAATATCTTACACCAGCTTGCGCTGCTAAATGACATATTACATTAATATTTTTATTTTTTAAAAAATTATTAAGCTCTTTTTTGTACGAAATATCTATATTTTTGAATAAAAAATTTTTATGTTTTTTAATGTGATTTAGCCTGTAGTGTTTTAATTTTACATCGTAATAATTATTTAAATTATCAATTCCATAAACATGAAATCCTTCAGAAAGAAGTTTTATTGCAACTTTACTCCCTATAAATCCAGCAACGCCTGTAATTAAAATATTCATTAATAAATAAAATTATAAAAAAATAACTATATTTGTTATAATAGAGAAAAATTAAAAATTATAGTTTTATTTAATATGAAGATAACTTTAAAAGATAAATATACTAAAAACCATGGTAAAATTTTTGCTACAGGCTCCCAAATATTGGTCAAACTCCCTCTGGTTCAAAAAATACTAGACGAAAAAATTAAATTGAATACATCTGGTTTTATATCTGGTTACAGAGGCTCACCACTAGGTGTTTATGATAAAGCTTTATGGGAAGCCAAAGATATTTTGAAAAGTAACTCTATTTTATTTTCTCCTGGATTAAATGAAGATCTAGCTGCAACGGCTGTTTGGGGATCACAACAACCTAATCTAATGTCCGAAGGTATAAATGATGGAGTTTTTTCTATTTGGTATGGAAAAGGACCTGGAGTAGATAGATCAGGAGACGCTTTCAAGCATGGTAACTCAGCAGGAACATCTAAAAATGGTGGTGTATTGGTTCTTTTAGGTGATGATCATACTGCTAAATCTTCAACTATTGCCCATCAAAGCGAATTTGCTATGCTTGATGCCCAGATACCTGTACTTAACCCTTCTAATCTTGAAGATCTTTTTCATTATGGTATATTTGCATGGGCATTATCTAGGTATTCAGGTCTTTGGGTATCAATGAAATGTATAACTTCTAACATGGATAGTTCAGCCTCAATTAACATTGATTTAAATAAATTAAATTTTTTACGCCCAAAAAATACCTTTGATAGTGTTCATATAAGAGCCAACGATGATATTTTAGAGCAAGAAAAACGAATTTCTGATTTAAAACTCCCGGCCGCAGTAAATTTCTGTGGATTGAATAAGATAAACAAATATTTATGGAAATCAAAAAAGAAAAAGTTAGGAATTATATCTACTGGCAAAGCTTTTTCAGATACTATTGATACTTTATCTTTGCTTGGAATTGATAAAAATGCTTCTAATGATCTAGGAATACATTTACTAAAAATTGGAATGTCTTGGCCACTGGATGCAGAAAAAATTGAAGTTTTTTCATCTGGCTTAGATGAAATACTTATAGTAGAAGAAAAAAGATCTTTTTTAGAAAGTCATATTAGAAATCATTTATATAATTTTAAAAATAAACCGAAAAAAATAGTAGGAAAATTTGACGAAAAAAATGAAAGACTAATTCAAGAAAGTTATCAATTATTAAAGTCTGATTTAAAAAATATAATTGAGTCTAGAATAAGTAAAAATTGCAATTATGAAAAAAGCAGAGAAATAATAGATACAGTAAATAGAAAAACAGTATCTGATAAAAATTATATTGAAAGAACTCCTTACTTTTGTTCAGGATGTCCTCATAATACGTCTACGAGAATTCCAGAAGAAAGCAAAGCAATGGCTGGTATTGGTTGTCACTTTATGTCTTTATGGATGAATAGAAATACTAAACTATTTACACATATGGGAGCTGAAGGAGCTAATTGGATTGGGATGTCCTCTTTTGTTAAGGACAAACATATTTTTCAAAATATTGGCGACGGTACATACAATCACTCTGGCTTATTAGCAATTAGAGCAGCTGTCGCGTCAAAAGTGAATATAACTTACAAAATTCTTTATAATGACGCTGTTGCTATGACTGGAGGGCAACCTCTAGATGGAATGCCCACTCCTCAAAGAATTTCTCATCAATTGTTTGGAGAAGGTATAAAAAAAATAGCCTTAGTATCTGATCAAATTAGTAAGTACAATAAAAAAGAAGAATTTTCTTCAATTACATCCTTTCATGATAGAAAAGAGTTAAACAATGTTCAAGTAGCTTTGAGAGAAATTAAGGGAGTAACAGTTATTATTTATGAACAAGGATGTGCAACAGAAAAAAGAAGAAAAAGAAAAAGAGGAATAATAGAAGACCCAATTCAAAAAGTATTTATTAATCATCTAGTGTGTGAGGGATGTGGAGATTGCTCCAGTAAATCAAACTGTATATCTGTAGAACCTCTACAAACGCAATTTGGTACAAAAAGGAAAATAAATCAATCAACCTGTAATAAAGACTTTAGCTGTCAAGATGGATTCTGTCCTTCGTTCATTACAGTTGAAAAAGGAAAAATAAAAACCAGAAGTGCTATCAAAGAAAATATAGATAAAAAAATTTCTGACCTACCTTTACCAAAATTACCTGAATTAGATAAAACTTATAATATAGTTGTTACAGGAATTGGAGGCACCGGAGTAGTTACTATTGGAGCCTTAATAGGAATGGCCGCCCATATAGAAAATAAGGGAGTGACAGTACTTGATCAAATAGGTCTAGCACAAAAAGGTGGTGCAGTGACATCGCATATTAAAATAGCTAAGGACTCTAAAAGTATTTTTTCATCACAGATAAATAATTATTCAAGTAATTTTCTGTTAGGAACAGATTTAGTAGTTTCTGCAAGCAAGGAGGTGCGCGAACTTATAAATCCAGAAACTACTGTTTCAGTAGTTAATGATAATGAAACACCTTTGTCTCAATTTGTTTTGAACTCTGAATTTGCTATAAATAACTCTTTAAATAAACGTCTTATTGAAAATCATTCATTTAAAAGTGATTTTTTAAATACATCAGAAATATCACAGTTAATTTTTGGCAATAGCATTTACAGCAATATTTTTCAAATAGGTTATGCTTTCCAAAAAGGTCTAATACCAATAAAAAGCAGCTCTTTTATAAAAGCCGTAGAACTAAATAATATTAAAATTAATGAAAATATAAATGCTTTTAACTGGGGCAGGATTGCAGCTAATGATATAAATTATGTACTTAATAAATTAAATATTAGAAAGTTTAAAGAAGAAAAACTTAATATTGATAAACTTATAGAAACTAGATATATAGACCTGATTAATTACCAGAACAAAAAGTATGCTAATTTATTTACACAAACAATAAATATTACTAAAAATAAACTTAAAAAACTGCGTATTAAGGATAACGCTTACATTGAAAATATTGCTAAAGTTTTGTACAAAACTATGGCATATAAAGATGAATATGAAGTTGCAAGACTTTATACTGATGGAAGATTTCAAGAAGAACTAAATAAAAATTACGAAAGTTATGAAAGAATTTATCTTCACTTATCACCTCCTTTTTTAGGTTTAAAGGATAAATATAGTAATAAGCCAAGAAAAATTAAAGTGACTTCTAAAATTTTGTATATTTTTAATATTCTAAAAAGACTTAAGTTTCTAAGAAATACTATTATAGATCCATTTTCTTATAATTATGAAAGAAAATTAGAAAGAAAGCTTGTCAAAAAATGTTTTGAAACAATAGCTACTTTAAATAATAAAATTAGTAAAAATAACTATCATAATGCAAATGAAGTAATCAAAACTTTTTTAATGATTAAAGGTTATGGGCATGTTAAATTAAAAAATATAAAAAGTTTTGAAATTGAACTAAAGCAAAAATTAGAAATTTTTGAAAAAAATAGCAACAAAAAAAGTCCAAAAATTGCTGCAGAATAATCTATAAATGTTTAAATAAAAATTGTACAAGTAGAGTTTATTGGTAAAACAAACAAAGAGAATATTAAAAGTAGGAAGTAATGTGGGTGGTTTCTTGGCTAAAACTGCAACTAAAAGCTTTCTCGGAATATCTAATAAAAATATACCTCTAGAGTTAACAGATCTACTAGGAAATCTAAAAGGGCCGATAATGAAAGTTGCTCAAATATTAGCAACAATTCCTGACGCACTACCTAAAGAATATGCAGAGCAATTATCAAAATTACAAGCTGAAGCTCCATCAATGAATTGGCTTTTTGTTAAAAGAAGAATGTACAAAGAGTTAGGTAATAACTGGATAAATAACTTTCATAGTTTTGAAAAAGTTGCAAACAAAGCTGCTTCATTGGGACAAGTGCACAAGGCAATTCTAAAAAAAAATAAAAAAGTAGTTGCTTGTAAATTGCAATATCCTGATATGGAGTCAGCTATAAAAGCAGACCTTAAACAATTAAAATTAATATTAAAGATTTATAAACAAATAGATAGCTCTATAATTACAGAAGATATTTATGATGAGTTACAGGAAAGATTAATAGAAGAAGTAGATTATAATAAAGAAGCAAATCATATGAATTATTATAAAAAAATATTTTTAAATAATAATTTAATAAAAATCCCTGATACAGTAGATGAGCTATCTAGCTCAAAATTAATTACTATGTCATGGCTAGAAGGGAAGCCACTAAATGACTTTTATAAAAATTCAAGCAAAATAAAAAATAACATAGCTATTAATTTATTTCATGCATGGTATGTCCCATTTTATAAATATGGAATAATACATGGTGATCCTCATCCTGGTAATTATACTATTGCTGATAATGGTAAAACTTTGAATCTTTTAGATTACGGATGTATAAGAGTTTTTAGAAGTGAATTTGTAGAAGCAGTAATTAAGCTTTACCATGCACTTAAAAATAAGAACAATGCACTTGCAGCTGAGGCCTATAAAAGTTGGGGTTTTACTAAACTAAATAATGAACTTATAGAAACTTTAAATATTTGGGCATTTTATCTTTATGGGCCACTTTTAGAAAATAAAATTAGAAAGATTCAAAACCACAATACATCTACTTATGGAAAAGAACTTTTAGGAGAAGTTAGAAAAAAACTAAAAAAATTTGGTGGAGTTAAACCTCCTAGAGAGTTTGTGTTAGTAGATAGAGCAGCTATAGGACTGGGATCAGTATTTATGCATTTAAATGCTGAAATAAACTGGCATGAGGAATTTGAAAAACTAATAAAAAACTTTGATAAAAATAAACTTCAAATGAAACAAAAAAGTATAATAGAAAAATCATAAGAAAATATGAATGTTATTTTTGTTATAATTACTGCATTAATAGCCTGGCACGGTCTTACCTTTAGAGATGAAAATGGAAATAAAGACTTTGTAAGATTACTGTTTGGATCAATATCACTTCTTTTTTGTCTAAGAGTATTATTTACAGAATTCTAAATTATTACATTTCAAAATCTGGTTGTTTCTTATCTACCTCTCTATCTATAAGCTTTAAATTATTTGATTTAGTATTAATTCGATTTTCTAAAAAAATTAAACGGTCTTCAATACTAGATGGTTTAAAATGGATATTTTTTAAAAATCTTTTAAACCATGACATTCCTTGGGTTACCTTTGTTTGTTTTTGTACAGCCAATTTATAATACTTAATAGCTTCCTTATGTTTTCCTAAAGTATCATATAATATGCCTAGGTTGGCTATCGCTGCAACAAATGTCTTATCTTCTTCTATAGCTTCTTTAAAAATTTTCTCAGCCTCATAATAATTTCCTAAACGGAATAATGCTCTAGCTTTACCATCCAAGAAATAAATATTTTTAGGATTGTCAATTAACGCTCTGTTATAATACTTAAATGCTTCATTATATTTTTTGTCTAAAAATGCTTCATTAGCTTTAAGATAGTTTTTGTTTATGTCGGGTTTACTTGAAAAATAATCATTTATCATCCAAATAAATGTAAAAATACCGAAAGATATAGCGACAAGTTTTAAAATATTATATTTAAGTTTCATTTATAAAACTTGCAAACAGTATACTAATGAAAAAACAATGGTAATCAAAATAGACAAAATTAAAGATTTTTTTTTTACTTTACTTTTGATTGCATTGTATTCTTCCAAACTATATTTTCTAGCAGACATCATCAATATAAATTTGTATACAGGAAAGATTAAACATAAGCTTAGTATTATTGCAGATAGAAGCTTTAAGATTAAATCTGGTAACATCTATCCTTTTTATAAATTTTCAAATATCTTTCTTAGATGGTGTAGATAGCTCCATTTTATAGGCTAACATCCACATCATGTAAACACCTATTATCCAAAATAATATCTGCCATGCCCATATTGAAGGTATACCAAAAATCCAACCTGCAGGATTGGTTGGGTCTCCAAAAATCCAATTGCCTATGACGGCCCCAGGTCCAATTCCAAAGAAAAACCATAATAATGTGATGATCCAAGCAATGGGAACTAAGTTTCTTTTTTCAGCGGGAAGTCCAGCGTAATCTTTTAAAAAATTATGATACTTCATTTTATGATTAAATTCATTTTTATTTTGAGTAAAGAAAGATACCAAAATTGCTGTTCCTAAATTAAAGAAAATACCCCATCCAGCTGAGTGAATAGTAAGCGGCCATCTTCCCCAATTTGAAATTCCTAAGGACTGTCCAATTGACTCAGTGCAAGTTACTGCTACTAAACCTGCGACTAATCCTAATGTAATTCCTGCTCTGGTTAACCAAGGCCAAAAACAAATTGCAATTAATGCAGGCCACATCTGAAAACCATATGCCACAGCTAGGCCTCCTAGTAGAACTAGAGCATCAGTTGCTGTAGCTGCTACTAATAATGCTAACGCTACTATAATGATCACAAAAAACCTTCCAAATAGTTTTTGCTGAGCATCTGAGGCATTTGGTAACAAATATCTTTTTACTATATCTCTTGTAATCATTGCTCCTGCTGTAGACATATAAGCTGCACCTGTAGACTGCATTGCTGCTAAAGCACATACTGATAACAGACCTACTAGCCATGGAGTAGAATCCCCCATAAGGTTAATAAGTTGTGGAACAAGGCCTCCCTGCTTGCTTGCAGTTTCCATTAAATCTTTACCTCCAAGATTGGGTCCTATCACATTATTTACCACATCAGGATTATTGGTAACCATATCAAGATTAGCGCCTAAGAAATGGGATCCTATTCCTTGTACTGCTGTGAAGAAAAATAAAATAGCCCCAATTCCAAAAGCTGAAGCCCAAACTTGTTGTGGAGCAAAAGGCTTAGGGCTTTGATTTGAAAAAGCCCACATAGTAAATGCAGGAGCTGATTGTATACCCATCAGCGCAAACATATAAGTGAGTATCATTATTCCAGTCCAAGGACCTCCTACTGCTTTTGACCCTGCGTCAACAAATTGTATCATTCCAGGTATAGCTACATAGTGACTATATCCATCGAGTGTTAGTTTTGTGTCAATTTGTGTTAAGGCTACTATTCCCTCTGTTAGATTAGAAAGACCTCCTATGTAAAAAAATGAAATTAAACCTAAAGCAATAATACCCCCTGCTAGTAAAATGCATTGCATAGTATCTACATAAGCAACAGCTCTTAATCCTCCCGAGGCTACATAAATAACTACAACCAGAGATAAAAGTATCATACCTACATTTACCCCTAACATTCCATCAGTTAGTACATTAAATAAGAAACCGGAAGCTCTAAGTTGAATTCCTAAATAAGGAACTGAAAAAACTAAAGCAACTAAAACTATTAAAAGTCTAATAGTATCGGATTTAAAATACTCAGAAAACATTTCTCCTGGAGTGACAAAGCCAAATTTTTTACCTAACATCCATTGTCTTTTTAAAAATAGTACTCCAGTAAATGGTATAGTTATGGCATAAAAAGAAGCATACGCATAGGGAAATCCATCTCTATAAATTAGTCCAGGATGACCCATGAAAGTCCAGCCTGAAAAGGAAGTTGCTGTAGCAGCAAGAACAAAAACCCAAATGGAGATTGATCTTCCTGCTATAAAATAATCTCCAGCAGTTTTGGACTGTCTTGCTCCTTTAATGCCCCAAAATATGCAGTATGACCAATATAGAACGACAAAAACAATTAACCACAAAACTTTAGCTTCTAAACCAAACATATTTACTCTCCCTTATAAACTAAATTTTAACATAATTTAAAAATAAAGATAATTAATTTTTAAAAATTGGTTAGTTTTAAGGTCAGGTTTTTAGAAACAAAAAATATGCGTTACTAACATCTATAAATGGTGGGCCCGGTAGGACTCGAACCTACGACCAAACCGTTATGAGCGGTTTGCTCTAACCAACTGAGCTACAGGCCCTGTGTTTTAATTATCAAGAAAACTTCTCAGTTTTTTAGATCTTGAAGGATGTTTCAGTTTTCTTAATGCTTTTGCTTCAATTTGTCTTATTCTTTCCCTAGTTACACTGAATTGCTGACCAACTTCTTCTAATGTATGATCTGTATTCATTCCGATACCAAATCTCATTCTTAAATCTCTTTCTTCCCTTGGAGTAAGTGATGCTAAAATTTTAGTTGTAGACTCACTTAAGTTTGATCTAATTGCTGTATCAAGAGGTTGTAGAGCATTTTTATCTTCAATAAAATCCCCGAGACTACTGTCTTCTT
>PAZF01000002.1 GCA_002715505.1 Candidatus Pelagibacterales bacterium | reverse complement strand
TAGTTTAATTTTATTAATATATTTCATTAGTTGATTTACTCCAATACAGTCGAATAGGAACGACTTCGGGTTTAAGGAAAAAAGTTCATTGATAAACTATTTTCTTATTGAAAATGAAGTTTAATCTTATGTATATTGTTATATTAAATCAACTTTTGGGGTATTATGAAAACTTTTATTTATACTTTTTCAATATTACTATATTTAATATTATCAACAAATAAGACTTTTGGTGCAGAGTTTACTATAGAAGGATGGGGAACTGAAAAACAACCGACTTTGTTTTCATACGACAGTGAAAAACTTTTTATAGTATGGACTAGTAAAGTTCAAAATGTTTCAAGTCTAGGAATCAGATCTGTAGGTGAATGTGGTGGAACAATAGAGATTATAGACGGTCAGCAAATACAAAACATAATGTGTGAGAGTAGAAATAAATATGGGAAATTTAATTTTAAAACTAACAAAGCAAAAGGAGATGCTGGTGAAGGCGCTGGAAATGCAAATACACAAAGTTTTATTTTTGTAGGTGGTGATGGTGTTTGGGGTGATTTTGTTGGAGTTAAATGCATTGGTGCATATTTCGGAATGCCAGAAAGTCATTTTATGTGGAAAGGAAAATGTAATGTTCCAGACTCTCTTATTAAAAATACTAAAGAAAAAATAGCAAATTTTAAGGAAGATAATTAAATGTGTTTGGTCAATCTATTTAATCTTTCAAGTCAATCCCATAACAGTTGAGTAGATTTGACTGGTGAATTAGCTATTTATAATTTGAAAGGAAAGATATGAGAATATTTATTTTAATATTATTTTTTTTTACAAAAATATTATTAGCAGATGAATTTCAAATGTCAGTCACAGGGACTGATAAATATCTGCATATAATGGAAATAAAAGAAAATAAAAGTTTCATAGTATATGAAAATTATTTTCAATTTACAACAAACTCAATTTTATACGGTTTTGGAAAATGTGCTGGAACAATAGAAATATTGAAAGGACAACAAGACCAAAATATTCTTTGTCAATTCAATGATAATAATAAAAATTTAGGCAGCATGCGTTCTGTTCCTGCATCAAAGAAAAATATAAAAGAACTTCAAATAGGAAAAATAATTGGTACTTCTATAGCATATTGGGAATGGATCGCTGGAACTGGTCCTTTTGAAGAGTTAGTAGGTTTAACTATACCTTGTGCTTACTTTGCGATGCAGGACTCTAACTGGATGTCTAAGTGTAAATTTGAAGTTTCAGAAAGTACAATGAATAGAATTAATAATTACTCATCAAAAAATAAAGAATAAGAGAATAAAAAATGTATATTGCAATGAATAGATTTAAAATAGTTAAGGGAAGAGAAAATGATTTTGAAAAAATTTGGATGGAAAGAGACTCTCATTTAGAAGGTGTCAAAGGATTTAAAGAGTTTCATTTGATCAAAGGAGTTTCTGAGAAATCATTTACGCTTTATGCATCCCATAGTGTATGGGACTCAGAAGACGCTTTTTTAAATTGGACTAAATCTGAAGCATTTCGTTCAGCGCATAAGGGCGCTGGGCAACACAGAGATATATATATAGGACACCCTGTATTTGAAGGATTTAAAGTAATAATATAACTTTATGAAATATTTACTGATTATTTTTTTTGTTTTTTATTCTATGAGGTTGCTTGGAAAAGATTATACGATGGAAGATACAGCAACATTTGAGACAATTGCAAATATTAAACTATCAGATAACACAGAATTTTCTGTAGTATCCATAATTGGTCATTGGAAAGATAACTTAGGAAGTTTTGGGAGTAACAAGTGTTACGGTACTTTAGAAAAAAAAGAAAAAATTACACTATATTTGGATGTATTATGTGAAAAAGAGTCTGAAAAAGGTAAAATAATAACTAGAGGAGGTCGAGAAAAATCACTTCAAGAAGCAGGAGTAGGGTATATAAAAATTATTGATGCAACAAAAGATTATAAAAGCCTATTAAATACAAGTTGTAAATATGCTGTTTCGTACTTTGAAAATAATCTACAATTTATCACAAAGTGTAATGTTGATAAAAGTATATTAAACAAAATCAAAAATAATCTTTAAATAAGTATAATGTATTTATTTAGATATAAAGCAGACTGCACAAAAGTAAAAAAAAACCAAATTTAATTTAAAATATATTTTTTACATTTCATTTTAAATCATTACTTTTAATTATATAAATCAATAGTATTCCAAGTTAAAGAAAAGATTTTATCAAAAAATAATTTAGAATACTTTTCATAATACTGCTATACTATACTATTAAATTAGGAAATTTATTTATGGAAATTATTATAGCATTTTTACCAATGATATTACTTCAAATTATTTACTCAATATTTATATACATCGTTGCAAAGAGAATGCAAAATAATTATGTAGTACCTGTTATACTCTCTATAATTCCAATTTTTGGATATTTTTATTTTATTTATTTTTGGTTTTATAAAGTATTTAAGGTTATTTTTGATAGATTAGAAAAATTAGAAACATAATTATATCTATTTATAGGTTAATAGTATTACAAAAAAGTTATTGAAGGCTATTTTTTCCATTAGTCAAAGTTTTATAAAAGGAATATATAATGAACGATTTAAATAATAATGAAGAGATAACAACTCAAATAAGAAAGTTTTTAAAACAAGTAGGTGTTGGATCTCATCAATTAATAGAAAACGAAATAAAAAATAATAATTCTAATAGATTTGATATAAGCATAAAGCTAGAAATAAATAATAAAGGAATTAAAGAATTTGAAACCATAATAAAAAAATGATAGTTGCCAGTAAAAATATTGAGGTAAAGTAGGGCATTGAAATATATTTATAAATTATTATTAATTATATTATTAACTAAAAATTTATTTTGCTTTGATTATTCCTATGAAGGTAATTTTGAGTCAGAATTTATAAAAATCGAAACTCCAGATAATAAAAAATATAATATTCTTATTAATAGAGGAGCATGGAGGGACAGTTTTGGTGATATAGGAACGGCATTCTGCCATGGTAAAGTAGAAACATTAATAACAGGAAAGTTTAACTTAGAAGTAGTGTGTGAAAATAAAAATGAGAAAAATGAAAAGTTCTGGATTTTATTTTTTAGAGAAAGAGGCGATCAAGGTGGAGGAGTTGGGAAAGCAAGATTTCTAAATGGTACTGGAAAATATATTCACTTGATAGGTCAAGATTGTACATTTGTTGCTAGGTATTTTAATAAAGTTAATTTTCATAAGCATAAATGTAAAATTGATGATGAAAAGTACAAAAAAATTGTAAATCAATAGAATGAAACTCCTATTTTTAGTTTGTTAATAATAATTTATTTTTTGTATTTGGGATAAATTTGTAAAGTAATTTATAAAATGAGATATTTAATACTTATATTTTTAAACTTTAACTGTCTTTACCTGAATTCTGCAGATTGGAAATCAAGTACTTTTGCAACTGTTACGATCACTGATGAAATAGTGATGCCAGATGGTTCTATTTATAAAAACTTTGAGCAATCAGGGCAGGGTACAAGTAATTTAGGAAAATATTCTGTAAGTAAATGCTCTGGAAACAGAAGAGATAAAAATGGTAAACTTCAAGAATTAACAGTTTATTGCGAAATTGAGCTTGATGATGGGAATAAATTTTGGACTAAAGTAAGCAGATCATCCGGAGAGTCTGATGTTGGAGTAAGTAAATTTATCTTTTTAGGTGGAACAAAAAGCTTTAATAAGTTAAAAGGAAAACAATGCACTTATGCAGTAAGTTATTTTAAAAATAAAATATTCGGAAATAACAAATGTGTAATTAGTGATGAATTATTTAATGAGTTAAAAAAGTAAAGTTATGAAGAGTATATTTTTTTTATTAATTTTTTTTACTTTTAGCTTAAATGCTAAGGAATTAACGTTTAAAAGTACCGGGAAATTGATAAGAAACGAAGTTACAGAATTTCCTGATGGTGGTAAATTTATTTCCTTCAAACATGAGGGTGGGTTTGAAACTAATATAGGAAAATATGGAAGATACCAATGTAATGGAAGTATTTTATATAATAAACAATCTGCATTAGAAAATATGTTTTTTGCTTGTAGAAACATAGATCAGAATGGAGACATTTTCATTAGCATGGGAAAAAGGAAAAAAGGATCTGACTTAGATAGAGCGGTAGGACAGACTAATATCATTGATGCTGAAGGTTTTTGGAAAAATTACATAGGATATAAGTGCACTTACTCTGTTGTTTATGTAGAAGAAATAGTTTTTTCTCCAGTTAAATGTAAAAACTAATTTATTTTGCATTTATACTAATACTAAACAGTGCCCTCATGATATTGAACCCCGTATGGGCACTTTAAGCCTATCATATTTTTTGTATTTTCCTGTTCCTGCTATTTAGGTATTTATACCACCGCCACTTTCAACAATCTCAGAGTTTTTATTTTATAAGTCTAAAATTTATGAGCATTCTGATTAGTCCTTGCGCATCAAAAATGTAATTATGATAAATAATTTTATATTATTGAGAATTTAATAAAAAAAATTAAAAAGTTTTTTATTAAATATAATTATTGTATTAAAATAAAGTGATTACTTACTAATATTTATTTTGAATTAATTATATATGAAAAAAAATATATCTTGCTTAGAACAATGGGAAAATATTATTTTAACAGGTAAAACCGATAAACTTGAAAAAATAATTTATAAAGATGCTGTTTTTTATTCTCCTATAGTATTCACCCCACAGATAGGCAAAAAAATTGTAATAAAATACCTTTCGTCAGCAGTAAAAATATTCCAAAATAAAAAGTTTAATTATGTAAATAAAGTACAATCAGAAAATTATATTTGTGCAGAATTCGAGGCTTTATTTGGAGATACATTGGTAAATGGAATTGATACGATAAAAGTTAGTAATAATTTAATAGTAGAATTTAAAGTGTTTTTAAGACCGTTAAAAGGAATTGAAATAGTTTGGAAAGAGATGAAGAAAAGTTTGTAAATATTAATAATTTAATTTCTTTTTCATTAACTATTACTTATTTATTAATAATCTAATAGTAAGATTAGTCTATAAAAGTAAAAATTTGTAAATTATTTAATTTAGTATTGTAAATATAGTAAAATAATATATACTATTACCCAAAATTTATTCACGTTTTCCGGGAGGAATTTTTGGATAGAAGATTAAATAAGGAGAGAGAGAAAAGGTTAGCTAAAACTGGAAGATGGTTTGAAAGCAATTCAAAAGTTAATAACAAAGATATTTATCTTACTTACTTTATGCCGTTAATTTTGATTATTTCGCTATGTGCAACTATTTATGTAGCTTTAAGTTAATAAAAGAAGTTTGACTAATCATCTTTCTCGCAAACAAATGGATAAGTAATAGTACCATTTTTGTATTGTTTATTCTCGCTAAAGCATGTGACATTACCCTTACCGTTAGCCCAAAAAGAATGAGGATTTAAAGAGCTGTATTTGTCTTTAATAAAAAAATCGCAACCCCAGCTATTTTTTTCTTCTTTTTCACAATATTGTTGACCAATTTGAAGATGTAGGTGTCTTACTCTAGCCATGCATGGAAATGAAATTTTTTCAGGCAAATTTGCTATGGGTGACCCTCTTTTTACTTTTTCACCTTCTTTAACTAAGAATTCTCCAGTATGAGTGTAAATTGTTATTAATTTTTCTCCTGTTATAGATTTTCCATGATCTATTACTAAAGTGGGACCTTCACATAATTTTTTATCTGTTTCAAGTACTATACCATCAGCTATAGCGATGATAGGCTGATTTGCATATCCTATGATATCAATACCTTGATGTATATTCATTCTAGTTCTTCCGTTTACACCAAACATACTTTTAAAGTCAGATATTATTGGATTTACTTTAAAGCCATTAGGACTTACATCTCTTACAGTATTTTTACAAAACTCAAGTCTTCTAAGAAACTCAGTTTCTAAATCTGGTCTATCTAAATAAAAATCTAAAGCATCCTTACAGTATTCAGTAATACTTGTTTTTACTGCATCGTTGGAATTATTATCGCTTATGGCATAAGAATGAATAAAAACAGAAACAAGAACTAATAATAAATGGATGAAAGTTTTATAAATTTGATTTAATTTATACATATTATTTATATAGAGTATTTTTTTTGAAAAAAGCAAATTATTAATACATTATAATTAAAATAGAAATAAGTGTGATGAATATTAAAGATCTAAAAGAAATAGATGGAAAATTTTATGAAAAAGAATCTAATACTCCCTTTAATGGGCAGGTAGAAGGATTAGCAACAGGAACTTTTAAAGATGGCCTGCCAGATGGAAATTGGAAAGAATATTCTGAAAAAGGTATAATTTTATCTGAAAGTAATTATAAAGAGGGTGTTTTAAATGGAGAGTTTTTAAATTATTTTAGTGATGGGAACTTAAAAGAAAAAGGATATTTAATTAAAGGAAAATTAGAAGGTCAGTTATCTGAATATTATAAAAAAGGTCAATTAAAACTCAAACAAAATTACAAAAATAATAAAGAAGAAGGCTTGAGCGAAAGCTTTTATGAAAATGGAAAAATTAAAGAAAAAAGAAATTATAGAAATGGGAAGTTAGAAGGAGATTATTATTACTATTACAGTAATGGAAAATTATGGATTAAAAATAGTTATAAGAATGGAGTTCTGCATGGAGTAAGGGAAGTCTATTATGACAATGGAGAATTAGAAAAAAAAGAAGAGTATAAAAATGGCTTTAATTTATCTAAGTCTTTTCATTAAAAGTTTTAAGCTGATATAAATAAGCTACTTTTTTTCTCCTAATTTTATAATTCCAAATGGTTCTGGGTTTATATTGTTAAGATAAATAAGCAATTTGTACTATTATATGATATCGTAAAAAATATGAGGCTGGCTTCTTGGAATATTAATTCAGTAAGGTTAAGAATAAAAAGTATAATTAATTTTATAAAAAATTTTAATATTGATATTTTATGTTTGCAAGAGACAAAAACTGAGGACAGATATTTTCCTATTGAAGATTTTAAAAAAAACGGATATCCGTTTTTTCATTTTACTGGCCAAAAATCATATAATGGAGTTGCAGTAATTACAAAAATTCCAATTATTAAAAATGGTATAATAAATTGGTGTGGTATTGCTGAAGCCAGACATGTCTTGGTAAAACTTGAAAATAATTTTTTAATACATAACTTTTATGTTCCTGCTGGAGGAGATATTCCTGATGTTAAAGCAAACCCAAAGTTTAAATATAAGTTAGAGTTTTTAAAAGAAATGATAGATTTTTTTTCAAAAGATACTGCTTCATGTAAAGTTCTCGCTGGAGATCTTAATATAGCTCCTAGCCAATACGATGTTTGGTCTCACAATCAACTACTCAATGTTGTTTCTTATACTGAGGTTGAGAGAGAACTTTTGTCGAAATTAATTGATAGGGGAAAATGGGTGGATATTATTAGAAGTAATAATAAATTTGATGAAAAGTTATATAGTTGGTGGTCTTACAGAAATAAAGATTGGAAAAAATCTAATAGAGGACGTAGACTTGATCATATTTTTGTTTCACAAGATTTAAAGCCTAATGTTAAAATGACCCAAATATGTAAAGAGATCAGAGGAGAGATTAAGCCAAGTGATCACGTTCCTATAATAGTAGAGTTTGATCTTTAATATTTTTCAAATGTATTTATATTCTAAACTTCAAGATTATAAAAAGAATATTAATATTGGAATTATTGGTTGTGGCAAATTTATATCAATGTTTTTGTCACAATATCATAGCTTAAATAAAATAATTATTCACACAATTGTAGATATTGATGTAGAAAAAGCAAAGAAGAATTGCTACGCTGCAGGTTTAAATAAAGATTTAGTATCTAAAATTAATTTTAGCACTTCCATAGACTCTATTCTTGAAAAAAATGATATTGATATAGTTGTAGAAGCTACTGGAAATGCAGTAGCAGGAATTACTAATGCGATACAAATAATTAAAAACCACAAAGATATTATTATGGTAAATGTAGAGGCAGATGTAGTTGCTGGAAAATATATGTCTGATTTAGCTGATAAATATAATGTAATATATTCTATGGCATACGGTGATCAACCTTCTTTAATTATTGAGCAAATAGAATGGGGCCTTGTCAATGGGTTTAATGTAATAGCAGCAGGCAAGGGTACTAAATATCATCATACTTATAAATATTCTACACCTGATACAGTTTGGGATAATTATGGTATTCATCCAGATATTGCTATAAAGGCTGGCATGAATAAAAAAATGTTTAATTCATTTATTACAGGAGATAAAAGTGCAATTGAAATGACTGCAGTAGTAAATGCTTCACACTTACATTATCCAAAAAATGGATTAAGTTATTTACCAATCAGTGTAGACAATATTGCCAAAAAATTAATTCCTAAAAAAAAAGGAGGTGTTTTAAATGAGGTTAATCAAGTAGAGGTAATATCTAGTATAAATGAGAAAAAAGAAAAAATCCTAAATGATCTAAGGTGGGGAGTATTTATAGTAATTGAAGGAAAAAATGATTATGTAAAAAGTTGTTTCAAACAATATGGAATTATTACTGATGATTCTGGATATTATTCAGCAATTTGGAGGCCATACCATTATGTAGGCTTAGAATTAGCGCAAAGCATATATAATATTGCCTTAAAAAGAGAGCCTACTGGAAAGACTAAATTTTTTAAGGCCGACGTTGCTAGTATTGCTAAGAAAGACCTTGTGAAAGGAGACTTGTTAGATGGAGAAGGAGGATTTACAGTAAGAGGGGAAGGGATATCAGCAAAATTAAGTAAGAGAAAAAATATTCTTCCAATAGGTTTATCTGATGGGGCTAAGGTAAAAGAAAATATTAAAAAAAATGAATTGATTACAATTGATAAAGTCGATCTAGAAATTAGCAGAGAGATACAATTAGCTAGAGAATATCAATTTAATTTGCTGGATTAGTATAACATACTAAGAATGAGTATGAGGCTGTTTAAAAGATGCAAGAATATGCTCAAAAGTTTCTTTTTGACTTTTTAAGGCCTCATTTTCATCAAATTTTTCGTCGGAAACTCTTGTAAATCCTTTTTCACAGTTATCGTAAATATTTAATTTAATATTTTTAATATTTTCCAGATATTTAAGTTTAGAATTATTTTTTAAATTATTTAAAACTGTTTTACATAAATGTATTAGCATGGGTCTTCTGATAAAGGTGTCATGTTCCTGAAAGAAATCATACCCTTCAAAATCATAGCAAACAGAAGACTCTATATCTAACCATAAGCCTGATAAATAAGAAAGATTGGCTCCAATACCATACCCTACAGTTGCAATTAACCCATTACACTGGGGTGTTTCTCTTAACCATTTCAAACAGCTAACTATATCTTCATAGCCATTATCAATGTTATAATTTTTAATAAGTTTTATAGACTTATTTAAGTCTTCTTTTTTACTACTGTTAAGTTCACAGCCTGGCAGCTGTCTCCAAAATAAATCAGGAACAAATACAGTGTAGCCTTTGGCAGCATATAATTCAGCTATACTTCTTATATTTGCATCTATCCCAAATTCTTGATGAAGCAATAAAACCCCCGGATAAACCCCATTAGCAGGAGCTGTAACATAACCTTTGAATTTTATTTCTTTATTTTTATTTATTTCTACTATTCCAGAAGGCATAATTTGACCATAAGTATAAATATATTATTTATTTTAAAATTTAAAGCAAATTTTATTTAATTAGTGTTACAATGTTATTATGTTTGATATTGGATGGACTGAAATTTTAATTTTAGCAATAGTAAGCTTATTTGTAATAGGACCTAAAGATATACCAAAATTTTTAGGTTACATAGGAAAGCTTGTTGGTAAGATTAGAGGTATTACAAGTGATTTTAGAGAGACTGTTGATGATGCTATTAAAAATAGTGAACTAGAGGAGGTGAGAAAAGAAATCTCTTTTTCTGACCCTGAGTTAAGTAGTAATATTAATCAAGTGTTAAACCCTACTGTTAATAAAAAAAACAAAGATGATCAAGCTAACATTAAAAAAAATAAACCTTTAATTGATGAAAAAGAGAGTCAATTAGAAAAAAATATTGAATCTAATGAAAATATTAAATATGCTGGGCCTACCGAAAAGCTGCCAACAGGTTTAAAACACATTAGAGAAGACTCAGCTGACGAGCATGAGGAAAAAAGTAAAACCAATGAAGCGTAATACAAACAAAAAAAAATTTTCATTGTTCCATAATACTAGATGTTCAAAATCTAGATCATGCCTAAAAATTTTACAGGATAAAGACGTTTCATTTAAAGAAGTAAATTATTTAAAAACAGGGCTTACGCTTAATGTCTTAGAAGATATTATTAATAACCTTGCTAGCCCACTCAGTGAAATTATTAGGACAAATGAAAAGGTATTTAAGCAAAATAAATTTGATATTAATAATAAAAATTTGGTAATATCTTTTTTAAATAAATACCCCATTTGTTTGCAAAGGCCAATTTTTTTTAATGGAGTTAGATATATAGTTTGTAGACCTCCAGAAATGATTTTAAATTTTTTATAGTTTAAGTAATGAAAGTTAAATATATACTCAGAAAATTTTTAATTTTTACAAATTTCTTTTTATTTGGATTTGGAGCATTTTTATGTTTTATAATTGCTGTCACAGAGGGAAAGGATAGATTTTTAGTAAGTGGTGTATTTTTACTATTATTTACATTTGTTAATAATAAATTAATAAATTTAATTACAGAAAAGTTATGATAGAATCTCCATGTGTAGGCGTTTGTACCGTAGTTAAAAATAAATGTATAGGGTGTACCAGAACATCAGAAGAAATTAGTAATTGGCTTTTTTACAGTGATTGTGAGAGAAAAATAATTACTAGAAGGTGTTTAAAAGTAATGAAAGAACCTTTAAAAGAAAGAAACTCTAGATAATTTATGAAAAAGTATTGGATTAGCATAGATACTTTAGATTTTGAAATAACCTTAAGAAATACTGAAACTGCAAAAAAGATTACTCAAAACCTTCCTCTCAAAGGAGAGTGCCAAAAATGGGGTAAAGAATTTTATTTTTACACTCATTTAAAAATACCTTTAGAAGAAACTGCTAAACAGGTTATTAGTTTTGGAGAGATTGCCTATTGGCCAGCTGGGGATGCTATTGCTATAGGCTATGGAAAAACTCCTTTATCTGTTAGAAATGAAATTAGACTCGCTGATAAATGCAATATATGGGCAGAAACAAAATTTGATCTTAATAAATTAGAGGGTCTTTTAAATCCTAAAATAATTATGATTAATAATAGACAACATAATGAAAATTAAATAAAAATAATTATCTATGGATGAGTGTTGGAAATTTTTTAGATATGCAGGTTTAGATGAACTTGAAGAAATAAATGATTTAATTAAACAATATAATGTTTGGTTTTCACATTTAGATAAAAAACATTTTATTAAAAAAATTAATAACAAAGAATGTATTTACGAAAATGGTATATTAATAACTTTTAAAATTTTAAAAAATGAATATAAATTAGGCACTTTTAGGGTTAATGCCGGTAATACAATTCTTGAACAGTTAGTAAAAAATAAAAAAAAAAGTAATACTGATTTATTAAGGCATGTTTTTATTAAATTTATTAATTGTGCTAAAGGTTCAGTTTATCTAGCAGTAAATAAAACCAATGATAAGGCGGTTAATTTTTATAAAAAAATGAATATGGAAAAAATTGCTAAAACTAAACTAGATCATAACGTAAATGCTGGTTCATTTATTGAGGGCTATATTTTTAAGTCCAATAAAATGTATTTTGGAAAACCTATTAATTAAATTTATATAACTTTTTAAATCTATATTTAGCAAATATTTTATATGCAAATTTTGCAAGAATTTTTATAGGATAGAAGTTAATTATTATTGCTAAATATCTGAAATATTTAAAGTTTTTCCATAATACTATAAATGCATCAACTCCTTTGTAAACATTATTGTTTTCATCGATGATATGAATTTCTTTTAAAGAACTTTCTTTTGATATGTTTGCTTTATTTAATTTTTCTGTATTATTGTGGATACCTATCCATTCAATACTTTTAATATTACGCTTTTTATAAAACTGTATTTCTTTAGAACAGATATTACATTTATTATCGTAAAAAATCTTCAAACACACCTCTTTACCTTTTATATTTTTTTTTTATACTAAAAAAATGAATAGAAATAAAGAAGAATATCTCTTAAAGAGTAATTTTTATCATACTTTCAATATTAACAAACAATTAGCAGCATTTCTAACTAAATACATTCAAAATTGGGACTTTTTTACAGATTTTAAATTCGTAATTGAAAAAAATAGATTTAAGCCTAAAAAAAATAAAGAATATTTAGAATATTTCTCATTAGTTGGAGTAATTGTTTAGTGCAAAAAAAAATTAGTAATTTAATCTCTTCTGGTATAGCATGTTGAATTTTTGGTGGGTTAGACATGCACCTGTCGTTAATAACCTAGGATGTTGTTATGGTGATAACGAAGTAGATTGTGATACATCGAATATTAAGCGGTTTATATATTTGGCAAAGCTTCTTCCAGGTAACTCCAAAGCATATTCCTCAACACTATCAAGGGCAAAAAGAACTTTTACGGCTACGGTTAAATCAGGCTTTAAATTTAAATCCTATTTTGAAGATGAAAGATTAAAAGAACAGAATATAGGTAAATTTGCAGGAATGAAATATAAAGAACTATATAAATTAACAAAAGAATTAAAAGTTTATTCTCCTCATTGGTTAATGAATGAAAAATATATTCCAGCAGGAGGGGAGAGTTTTGTAAATCTTAATGAAAGAGTAAACCAGTTCTTGCAAGAAAAAATATTAGAGAATGATAATGAAAACTTTGTAATATTTTCTCATGGTGGTCCTATAAGAAGTGCTATTAATATAGCACTTAATAATAAACAGGTAAGTGTAGGAAATTTTAAAATTGATAATCTTAAAGTTACTAAAATAACTTATGATAAGGGAGGCTGGGAAATAGCATTTATCAATAAATAGTTTTTTACCAGTTTCCTGTGTTTTGCATACTTACCCATGGCTCAGAAATTTCTAAAGGAGAATTCTTTTGTAATATCTCTATAGATATATTATCAGGAGATCTTATAAAAGCCATATAGCCATCTCTAGGAGGTCTGTTTAAAATCACTCCTTTTTTTAATAATCTTTCACAAAAATTATAAATATTATCAACTGAAAATGCTAAATGACCAAAATTTCTCCCTTCACCAAGTTTTTCTTTTTTACCATTTTCGTCAGGCCAATTATATGTTATTTCAATTAATGGACTTTTTATAGTTTCATTCTTAACAATCATATCGTCTGGTGCACATAGGAAAATTAAAGTGAATCTAGCTGATTCATTCACTATTCGTCTAATTTCTATCAAGCCTAATTTATCACAATAAAAGTCGATACTTTTTTCTAGATTACTGGTTCTGATCATGGTATGTAAATACTTCATACATTTTTTTATAACATTATTACAAATTAAATCTATGAAATTATATGGAGCTTACGGGTCTAACCTTAATATTAAACAAATGCAAAAAAGATGTCCTAGGGCTTATCCAATATGCTCTTTATACCTAGATGATTATAGGCTGGTTTTTAAGGGTGTAGCAGACTTAGAAAAAAAAAGGGGCAGTATAAGTTTTATAGGAGTATATGATATAACTAATTTATGTGAAAAATCTTTAGATAATTATGAAGAGTATCCAGACATTTATAATAAGACAATCATTAAAAAAAATATTGAAGGAAGAAATAGAGAAATTTTGATTTATACAATGAATAAAAAGTATAAATATGCAGTGCCAACTTTAAAATATTTTAGTGTAATTGAAAAAGGATTTAAAAATTGGGGCGGAAGTAAGAAGCTTTTGAGAGATGCATGTTCGCATAGCATTTCCAATCATACTAATGATGGTTATAAAAGCGTAAACTGGAAAGATAGCAAATATATTAACATTAAATTTATTAGAAATAGAATTAATTTATTTTCTTGATCCAAATCGCAACATCATGAAAAACTGCTCCTCCAGCAGGCTCGGGAACATCTGAACCTACTAAAGTATTTATACCTAAGTTATCTAAAAAAAATTCATTCGGCCAAATTCCTTCCACGATTGTAATCCCTTGCAAAAGGCCTGAAAATTTTTCTGTATGTATCCTAAGTTTTCCTCTATTATTTCCTATCATGACTATTTCATCAGATATAAGGTTTAATTCTTTTAAATCTTTAGGATGTATTTTAATTGTAGGCTTTATTTCTTTTTTTTTTGATGTATCTAATTCTGTGAATGAGCTATTTAAAAAATTATGTGCAGGTGCAGTTACAAGTTTAAATGGATGTTTTTTACTATTTTTTTCTATCAACTCATAGTGATCAGGAAGATTATATTTATTGTTAAAATTTTTATTATCTTTTTTCCATTTAGGAGAAAAATGAAATCTTTTGTCTTTATGTCCAAAACCATTTAAAAAATGAGATTCTTCAAATGAAGGCTGTAAGTCTAGAAATTTATTTTTTTTTAAATTATTAAAATTTCCTAATTTTGACTTTTTTAAAGTAATATTTATAATTTGCTTCTCATTTATTTTAAAACATTCATCTTTGCTACCTAACCTTTTTGCTAACTCATTTATTAATTTATTATTAGACCAGGACTTGCCAATATTTTTAATGAGTTTAGGACCATAAGTTAAGTGTTGATGCCCTCCAGAAATATAGATATCGTCATGTTCAACAAAACTAGTGGCAGGTAATAGCACATCAGCATATTTTGCTGTTTCAGTCATAAATTGCTCATGTACACATACAAATAAATCTTTTCTTTTAAAACCTGTTCTCACCTTATTTGTCTCAGGCGCAACTACAAGAGGGTTTGTATTTTGTATGAAAATAGCTTTAACATTCGGCCCGCCATTCAAAGCAGACAAATCATTATTTAATATTGGACCTATTCTTGACTGATCCAGTATTCTTATTTTAGGATTAATAAATCTAAGACCTTCTATCGTATCTTTGTCTATATTATAAATTCCAGAATTATTGTAAAAAGCACCCCCACCTTTATATTTCCAAGATCCCAGAAGTGTCGGGATACAACTTACTGCATGCATATTGAAAGATCCGTTTCTTTGTCTTGTAAATCCATATCCTAATCTAAAATAGCTTGGTGACTCATTACACAGAATCTTTGAAAATTTATTTATAATCTTTACAGGTACCCCCGTAATTTTTTCTGCCCACTCGGGTGTTTTAATTTTTAGATGTTTTGATAATAGATCATAGTCTTTAGTATATTTTTTTAAGTACTCTTCATCTTCTTTTCTATTTTTTAAAATGTTGTGCATAATGGCACATGCTAATGCGCCATCGGTGCCAGGCCTGATTTTTATGTGCAGGTCAGCTAATCTTGCAGTTTTATTTTGGTAAGGATCAATAACAACAAAAAAAGCATTCCTTTTTTTTCTAGCTTCTTGAACATGTTTCATAAAGTTTACTTGAGTGGAGGCTGGGTTGCCACCCCACATAACTATAATTTTAGAATAAATTACTTCTCTTGGATCAGCTCCTTTTAAACAACCGGTGCCAGCTAACCATCCTGTTGCTGCTAAGGTTGTACATATAGTCGAATATTGTCCTGAAAAATTAAAATAATGCCTCAATCTATTAATACTATCTCTTTGAATTAAGCCCATAGTTCCTGCATAAAAATACGGCCATACTGCTTGACTGCCATGCTTTCTAATTATTTCTTTTAAATTTTTACTAACAATATTTAGGGCATCATCCCATGTTGATGGTTTAAATATACCTTCACCTTTTTTACCTACCCTTATTAAAGGAACTGTAAGCCTTTTATTGTTATGAGTTCTCTCAGGGTATCTAGATACTTTTGAGCATATAATTCCTTTGGTATAAGTATTATTTGTATTACCTTTTACTTTTAAAATTTTTTCATTATCATGCTCTATATCAAGCACACAAGTACTAGGGCAATCATGAGGACAGGCAGATGTTGATATTTTATACAAAGTAAGAATAATAATATGTTATTTTTTTTATTTTGTTAATAAGATTATGGGAAACTATTTTAAAATAATTGAACTTTTTATATTAGGTGTATTATTTCCTTTAACTATAGTTGTATTTAAATTTTCTCAATTTATTTTATTATTCTTATGGTTTGTAAATATTTACGCTATTATTTTGTTGGTAATATTTTATAGAAACAAGTTTAATCTTAAAAGCTTATTACACATAAATTACAATAAAAATAGATTATATTTTTATATTATTTTTATTAGATGGTTGCTGCTAAGCTTCCTATTATTGCTTTTTACATATTATATATTTCCAAATAAACTTTTTTTAATTCAAAAAAATAACGTTGATTTATTATATAAAATTTTTATTTTATATCCTTTTTTATCTGCATTACCTCAAGAATTTATATTTTGTACTTTTTTTTTCATTAGATACAAAAGTTTGTTTAAAAATGAAAAAAATTTAGTTTTAACAAGCGCTATTATTTTTTGTTTTGCACATATCTTTTCCATAAACTGGGTAGCGCCGCTTCTAAGTATATTTGGAGGGTTTATTTTTGCTAGCACCTATAAAAAAACCAGATCATTAATTTTGGTTTCCTTAGAGCATGCTCTATATGGAAATTCTTTATTTGCTATAGGATTGGGGTGGTTTTTTTGGGGTGGCTCTGTGGCTACTTAAATATAAAAACTTTATTAGGAGATATAAAAAAATAGCGTTAAATATGTGCCAAATAAAATGAGTTCCTACAGGAAAAAAAACACAAACTTTCTTGTCAAGTATTCTGAATAATATAGAACAACTAAATAATAAAGTGGAATAATATAGATATTTTAAATTTTCAAAAGTAAATTTCTTTTTATGCAAATAAATTATTAGAAAGAAAAGGTGCAAGATTATTGGAAAATAAAAGCTAGAGGTGCCCAAAATACTTTCATGCAAAAGCATTCCGCATATGTAACAAATTATAACAAAAAAAATTGATATAAATATTGAATACAGAAACCTTAAGTTAAAAAATTGCAAATATATTTTATTAGTAACCAGCAACATAAAAATTATTATAGCCAAAACATCCAAAAATCCAGTCAAAGAGCTAGGATAAGTATGAAATAAAAATGATGCTAAACCTATAAATGAAACAGAAAAAAAAGAAATATAGTCTCTACTGAGTCTTATTATTAGTATGCTTGAAAAAATAAAAAATATATTAGTAAATGCATTAAAGGGTTCACCAAAAAAATCATCAGAAACTCTTTCACAATAAAAAGAAAGCATATTAATTTTTTTCCATTTTAAGTAAATATCTTTTAATATTATTTCCTAATACATATTCTCCTATACTTCCATTAGAGTAAATTACTCTATGACAAGGAACTATAAATAAGCACTTGTTTTTCGAACAAGCTCTCCCAACTGCTCTAGGTGAGGAATTAATTTTATTTGCTATATCTAAGTATGAACTAGTTTTTCCATATTTAATTTTTTTAATAATCGCCCATACTTTTTTTTGAAAATTAGTTCCTTCAAGTAAAGTTGAAAAGCTAAAATCAGTGATTTTACCTTCTAAGAAAAAGTTTATTTCTTTTTTAACCAATCTAAAAACAGCTACTTTTACAGGAAGAGTTTCATTTGTATTTGTAGGGAATATTTTAGATATCTTATTGTTTTTAATTTCAATTAAAAAATTACCTATTTTAGTTTTAACAATACATGTGTTATTGTAAATGGTATTCATACTAAAATAGTAACTAATTATATGAACTTTTTCCAAGCAATTAATATTTGTTTTAAAAAGTATACAGTACTTAAAGGTAGGGCCAATCGCGCTGAATATTGGTATTGGCGTTTATTTGAGTTTTTTTTAGCATATATTTCTTTTAGGCTAGATAATATTTTTTTTGGTGAAAATACGTCTGGATCATTTTCTTTATTTATATTTTTTTTCACTTTTCTTCCAGGAATTTGTGTAAGTGTTAGAAGACTGCACGATGTAAATAAATCTGGTTGGTGGTTGCTGCTTCCATTTTTAGGCATGATTTTTTTCTTTTTTACAAAAAATACTAATATGTCTATAATCTTATCTGTTATTAGTTTTCTTATTCTATTGTTCTGGTTTCTTTCGCCAGGTACAAGAGGAGAAAATAGATTTGGTTAAAAAATATAACTTTATTTTTAGTAGGAGAGCCTTATGGACTTTGATGATACAAATTTAGCTACGAAATTAAAAGATAAAAATTTATTCAGGCAAAAATGCTTTATAAATGGAGAATGGATGGATTCTGAAAGTGGTAAGACCTTTGAAATATATAATCCTTCTGACTCAACATTAATAGGTCTTATGCCAAATTGCTCAAAAAAGGAAACTATATTTGCTATAGAGTCTGCAAATAATGCATGGGAAAAATGGAAAAAGTTATCAGGTAAGGATAGATCTATAATTATTAGAAATTGGCATGAATTAATAATTAAAAATATAGACGATTTAGCACTAATAATGACCTTAGAAAATGGAAAACCTATAAATGACTCAAGAGGAGAAATTATGTATGCATCTTGGTTTACTGATTGGTTTTCAGAAGAAGCTAAGAGAGCTTATGGAAAGACAATACCATCTACTACAGCTGATAGACGAATTATAACTATTAAACAACCGGTAGGAGTATGTGGTATAATTACGCCATGGAACTTTCCTTCTGCAATGATAACAAGAAAAGTTGCACCTGCTCTAGCTGCTGGTTGTACAGTTGTAATCAAGCCAGCGGGAACTACTCCTTTTTCAGCTACTGCTCTTGTGGAATTAGCACACCGTGCTGGTGTCCCAAAAGGAGTGATAAATTTAATATCCGTATCAGAAAAAGATGTTAGTCAGGTAGGAGACGAACTTTGTACTAATAGACATGTGAGAAAAATATCTTTTACGGGTTCTACAAATGTAGGTAGGTCTTTAATGGCTAAATCTGCATCAACAATAAAGAAGGTTTCCATGGAATTAGGAGGACATGCTCCTTTAATAGTTTTTGATGACGCAGATATAGATGAGGCTGTTAAGGGATCTATGGCAAATAAATATCGTAATAGCGGGCAAGTTTGTGTTTCAGCAAATAGAATATTTGTGCACGAAAAAATTCATGATGAATTTGCAGAAAAATTAGCAAAAAAATCAGCAGAACTGAAAGTCTCTGATGGAAGAAAAGAGGGGGCACAAATAGGACCATTAATTACTATGGCTGCGGTTGAAAAAGTTCAGGATCATGTAAGCGACGCAAAAAGTAAAGGCGCAAAAATAATTACAGGAGGAGAATTAGATAATGAAGGCAGACAATTCTATAAGCCTACTGTAATGACGGAAGTTACCAATGATATGAAGATATTTTATGAGGAAACTTTTGGGCCCGTCGCGCCGCTAATAAAATTTTCAGATGATGAAGAAGTAATACAAATGGCAAATGATACTAGTTATGGGCTAGCCGGTTATTTTTTTAGCAAAGATATTGGCAGAATTTGGCGGGTAGCTGAAGCTTTAGAGTATGGAATGATAGGTGTAAATGCTGGGGTGATATCTACAGAGGTTGCTCCCTTTGGGGGCATAAAAGAATCTGGCGTAGGTAGAGAAGGCGCTGCAGAAGGACTAGATGAATACTTGGAAATTAAGTATATTTGTTTCGATGGTATAAGTAATTAATTAATTGCAAAAAAAAAAATACAAAATATTTAGTATTGTCTCTTTAGATAAGAAGCCAGGGGGAATTTCTGCCATGATTCAATTATCTACAATGGCTATAGCATCTAATTGCAATATCGTTAATTTACTTTTAACTAACGCAATTTTAGAAAATAAAGAATTTTCAATTAATTTATCTAAAATTAAAAATTTAGTTTTAAAAAATTTAAGTTTTACAGACAGGCAGTTTTTTAAATTTAGCTTATTGAGAAGCAGTATGAGAGAAAGTTTAAAAGATTCTGATATTATATTTGTTCATAACAGTAAACTATTGAAGGTAATCAGAAATTATTTTCCTGAAAAAAAAATTGTGATGTTTTTTCATACTGATAAATTATCGCAATTACAAGACTTTCAGTATGCTGATAAAGTAGTTACAGTAAATAAAACAATGGAAAAAAAAATTAATGATATTTTTTTTGGAAAAGCCATTTATATTCCTAATTCTATTAAAAAAGAAAAAAGTCAAAAAAATCAATTGCATAGATCAAAGTCATGTCATGCAAATAAAAAATTAAAAGTTGGTGGAATGGGAAGGTTAGTAAAAAAGAAAGGCTTTGATTTTTTAGTTAAAACTTGTATGAAAATAGATAATGTGGAATTACTAATTGCTGGAAATGGAATAGAATTTAATAAATTAAAAAGAATTTCTAATAATAATAATAATATTAATTTACTAGGATGGATAGAGAATAAGGATTTATTTTTTAAAAAGATAGATGTATTTTGTTGCAGTTCATATGAAGAACCTTTTGGATTAGTTATAATAGAAGCAATGTCTAGGGGGATTCCAGTAATAAGTACTAATTGTAATGGCCCTATTGATATTATTAAAAATAATATAGACGGATTATTAATAGAAAAAAATAACGTTACAGAATTAAAAAGTGCAATTACAAGATTAAGGGATAGTATTGATTTAAGATTAAAATTAGGAAAAAATGCAAAAAAAAAATATAAAAAATATTTTACTTTTGATGAATACTTAAAAAATATAAACTCTTTAATTAAGAACTTAAGAGATTAAATAAATGAGAGAATTTGATTTAGTAGTAATAGGTGGAGGATCAGGTGGTGTCAGAGCTGCAAGAATTGCTGCTATGCATGGAGCAAAAGTTGCATTATTTGAAAAAGATAGAATGGGCGGTACTTGTGTAATAAGAGGTTGTATACCAAAGAAATTACTATTTTATTCTGCTCAGTTTAAAAATACATTGGATATTGCAGGTAATTATGGTTGGAGCATTAAAAATATTTCTAAGAATTTTAAAAAATTAATTATAAATAAAAATAAGGAATTAAAAAGACTAGAGAGAATATATGAAGAAAATGCAAAAAAATCTGGAGTTAAAATTTTTCATGAGGAAGCATTTTTAGAAAGCAAAAATATAGTAAAGGCAGGCAATTTAAAACTCTTTACAAAAAATATTATAATAGCTACTGGGGGAGTTCCTAAAAGCCTGGATGTAATTGGAAATGAATACTGTATAAATTCTGATCAAATAATGGAGTTGAATAAAATTCCAGAAAAATTAAGCATTATTGGTTCCGGTTACATAGCAATTGAGTTTGCTTTTATATTTTCAATGCTTGGCGCTAAAGTAGTTTTAATTTGCAGGAAAAATATATTAAGAGGGTTTGATGATCATTTGATTAAATTAGTCAAGGAAAGGTTAATTGCCTCGGGAGTAAAAGTATTGTTAAACGAGGAAGTAAAAAAAATTTCCTTAAAAAATAGTTTAAAAAAAATTTCCTTAAAAAAAAGCAAGAGTGTTTTATTAACTGATGAAATTTTAGTAGCCATAGGAAGACATGCAAATATCAAAGGACTTTGTTTGGATAATATAGGTATAAAACTTTCTAAAAAGAAATCAATTATAGTAGATAAAAATTTAAAAACAAATATTAGAAATATTTACGCGATAGGTGATGTGACTGACAGGGTAAATCTGACACCAGTAGCCATAGCAGAGGGACAATTTTTAAGTGATAAACTATTTGGTGGAATAAATAATAAAAAAATAAACCTGGATAATATAGGAACGGCTGTTTTTTCTTCTCCTCCAATAAGTACCATCGGGCCTACTGAAAAGGAAACTTTAAAAAAATATAAAAATATTGATATTTACGAAAGTGTTTTTACTTCGTTGAAGTATTCTATTGTTAATAAGAAGATACCGACATATATTAAAATATTAGTAAATGGAAAAAATAAAAGGATAATTGCAGCGCATATGTTTGGAGATGAAGCCCCAGAAATAATTCAAGTATTAGCTATAGCAATTCAAGCTAATGCTACAATAGATAACTTTAATAATACGATGGCTATTCATCCCACAGTTGCTGAAGAGTTTGTGACTTTCAAAGGTCCATCAAGAAGAATTAAAAGAGTATAATTATGGAAAATATCTGGAAAAAAAATTCTTGGAGAAATTATCCTATTAGTCAACAGCCTATTTATGATGATAAAAATTTAGTTAAAAAAATTGAAGAAGAAATAGAGAAATTACCGCCTTTAGTCTTTGCAGATGAGGTAAGAAAATTAAAAAAAAAATTAGCTAATGTTGCTGCTGGCAAAGCTTTTTTGTTGCAAGGTGGAGATTGTGCAGAAAGCTTTTCAGATTTTAGTGCTAATAATTTAAGAGATTCATTTAAAGTCTTATTACAAATGTCCGCTATTTTAACTTATGCTTCATCATTGCCAGTAGTAAAGGTAGGCAGAATGGCAGGACAATTTGCTAAACCTCGTTCTGAAAACTTAGAACTTAAGGATGGAGTAAAACTACCTTCTTACAGAGGGGATATTATTAATGATATCGTATTTGATGAAGGAGGAAGAAAGCCAGATCCTAGAAGAATGTTAAAAGCATATAGTCAGTCTGCTTTTACTTTAAATTTGCTTAGAGCTTTTGCAACTGGAGGGTTAGCTGACTTAGAAAAAGTCCATAAATGGAATTTAGATTTTGTAAAACAAAGTACAAAAAGTAGATTTCTAGAAATAGCTAATGGAATAAGCAAAGCATTAGATTTCATGAAAGCGTGTGGTTTGGATAACAAAAATAATTCTAAATTTGGACAGGTAGATTTTTTTACCAGTCATGAAGCACTTTTGCTAAATTATGAGGAATGTTTAACTAGAACTGACTCATTTATGGGAGGATGGTTTGATTGTTCAGCCCATATGCTATGGATTGGAGAAAGAACAAGAAAATTAGATGAAGCACACGTTGAGTTCATGAGAGGAATAGAAAACCCTATTGGTGTAAAAATAGGGCCTAAAACAGAAAATCAATATTTAATTGACTTAATCAACAAATTAAATCCAAAAAATGAACCAGGAAGAATAACGCTTATTACAAGAATGGGTGCTCAAAATTTATCTGAAAATTTACCTAGATTAATTGAGGAAATTAATAAAAATAAGAAGATAGTTATTTGGTCATGTGATCCCATGCATGCTAATACTTATAAATCTAACAATGGTTATAAAACTAGGTCTTTTGATAAAATAGCTGAAGAAATAGAAGTATTTTTTTCTATTCATAAAAAGCAAGGAACTTTTCCTGGAGGAATACATTTAGAAATTACAGGCCAAAATGTTACCGAGTGTGTAGGTGGAGAACAAAAAATAAGAGAAGAAAATCTTTCTGATCGATATCATACTCATTGTGACCCTAGATTGAATGCTAATCAGGGAGTCGAATTGGCTTTTAAAATATCAGAGTTTTTAAAAACTAATTAATTGGTGATTTTTTGGTTAAACTATCTCTAGAAAAATTTATAGAAAACAATACAGATCATTATTTTCGCAAGACAAAAGAGATTATTAAAAAAAATATAGATGTCAAAGTTACTTATGCAGTATTTATGAGAAGGCCTGTTTTGTTTTGTCCCAGACTGGCTTTAAAATGGTTTAAAGAAGTTGAAAAAAAAAGAAAAACAAAGTTTTATATTAAGTTATGTCATAAAGAAGGTGATTGGGTAGGGGCTGGAGATCCATTAATGTATGTAAGTGGTTATTTTTGAAAATTAGTAGATTTAGAGACAATTTACTTACAATTAATAGGACCTTCATCGGTTGCTGCATACAACGCCTATATAATGAGTAAAAATATGCCTAAAACTGGATTTTTAGCTATGGATGCTAGACATTGTGCTGGTGCAGAAATGCATGAAATGATGGCATATGGAGCCAGTGTAGGTTCAAAAAAAGCAAAGAATGAAATAAAAGCTGTAGGGTTTATTGGGACTTCATGTTCATCTACAGCCAATTATTTTGGAAAGAAACAAGGTTTAGGAACCATGCCACACGCTTTTATTGGTTTTGCAAAATCTACTTTGAGAGCGGCTCAACTATTTTATGAATCTTTTCCAAAAGAAGATATGACTGTTTTGGTAGATTATTTTGGAAAAGAAATTAGTGATACCTTAGAAGTATGTAATTATTTTAATAAACATGCTAAAAATGGTAAACTTTCCATAAGATTAGATACTCATGGAGGAAGGTATTTAGAGGGATTGGATATTGAAAAATCATATGAAATATTAGAAAAATTTTGTCCCAATTCAATTAAAACATATAGAAATGAACAAGAAATGAAATGGTTAGTAGGTACTGGCGTAAGCGTTTCTTCAATATTTTACTTAAGAAATATATTAGATAAAAATGGATGGAAAAAGGTAAAGATTGTAGCATCTTCAGGATTTAATCCTCAAAAATGTTTATTATTTGCAAATACGAATGCCCCTATTGATGTTATTGGAACTGGCTCTTATATACCTAATAATTGGGAAGAAACCTACGCTACGGCAGATATTATAAAGTATAATAATAAGAGTCTCGTTAAAAAAGGAAGAGAGTTTTTAATAAAGTAGTTATTATGAAAATAGTTTTAGCACAAATTAATCCCACAGTAGGCGACACAAAAGGAAATTATAACAAAATTACTAAAATTATAGATAAATATTATAAAAAAGCCGATCTTATCGTACTTCCAGAATTATCTATGAGTGGTTATCCACCGGAAGACCTAGTTTTGAAGACTAGTTTTTTGCTAGAAATAAATCATTATATTGAAGAATTAAGAAGATATATCTTTCAAAAAAATGTTGCAGTAATATTAGGAGCTCCAATTAAAAAAAAAACCGGTGTTTATAATTCTGGAATTTTTATTTATAAAAAAACTATGACTATTATTAATAAAAATAGTCTTCCTAATTATGGTGTATTTGATGAAGAGAGAGTTTTTAAAAAAGGAAAAAAATATAATACGATAAAGTATAAAAATAAAAAAATCGGACTTTTAATATGCGAAGATATGTGGTTTGACACTTTGCCAAGATATCTTAAAAAAAAAGGAGCAAAAATATTTATTTGTATAAATGCATCTCCTTATGAAAATGAAAAATTAAAATTAAGAAAGGAAATTTGTTCTAAAATAGTTAGAAGAGATAAAGTTTCTTTAATATACATAAATCAAGTAGGTGGGCAAGATGAATTAGTTTTTGATGGTAATTCTTTTATAATGAATACCCAAGGTGATATAATAGAGCAATGTAAAGGTTGGAAGGAAGATATTAAAGTTGTTAACTTATCAGATAAAAAAAATAACAAATATAAAACCATAGTACAGAAAAAAAATGAATTTAATACATGGAGTGGTTTAACAATAGGCTTGAAAGATTACTATAAAAAGAACTCTTTTAATAAAATAGTCCTTGGACTGTCAGGGGGTATAGACTCTGCAGTTAGTGCAGCTATAGCAGTTGATGCAGTAGGAAGTAAAAATGTAATAGGTATTATGATGCCATCAAAATATTCTTCTTTAGGAAGTATAACGGATGCAAAAATGACAGCACGTTTACTAAAAATTAATACTAATATATTTGATATAAAAAAAATACATCAAACATTTATTTCAAGCATTAGAAAGCATTTTTCAAATAATCTAAAATCCTTAACTGATGAGAATTTACAATCTAGAATTAGAGGTTCAATTCTTATGGCATTTTCAAATAATTTTTCATATTTATTAATTAGCACAGGAAATAAAAGCGAAATGTCTGTAGGATATTCTACAATTTATGGTGATATGAATGGAGGGTTTAATGTCTTAAAAGATGTATATAAGACAGATTTATATAAATTAGCTAAATGGAGAAATAGTTTAAAATTCAAATATTTTAAAGGACCAAAAGGAAAAGTAATTCCTATAAATTCTATTACAAAAAATCCTTCAGCAGAATTAAAACCAGACCAAAATGATACTGATAGCCTTCCTCCCTATGAAGTATTAGACCAAATATTATATTTTTTGATCGAAAAAGAATTATCAGTAAAAGAAATTATCCAAAAAGGTTTTGAGGAGGATACTGTTAAGAAGGTAAGTTTTTTAGTTTTTAAATCAGAATATAAAAGGAGACAAGCTCCGCCAGGAGTTAAATTAACCTCAAAAGCTTTTGGAAAAGAAAGAAGATATCCAATCACTAACAGATATAAAAACTAAATGGCAGGAACAGATAGTTCTAAAAGTATAACTTATCAAGACCCAATTATAATTTTGAAGGGCATACAACTTCCTGAAAATTTAGGTATGGTAATGCGAACTATGTTAAATTTTGGATTTAAAAACTTAAGATTGGTAAGCCCGAAAATAAAATGGCCTAATTATAAGGCCATAGCAAGCTCTGCAGGAGCGTATGATATAATTGGAAACTCAGTTAAAGTATTTAATAGTCTAGAAGATGCAACTGATGATATAGAAGTTCTGTGTGCTACTTCAGTAAGAAAGAGGGACTTAGATAGTTTTGTCGACTTTCCTAGCAATACAATTGAAAAAGTTAAAAAGTCTTATAAAGGAAACTCAATTGCTTTTTTATTTGGGCCAGAAAAAGCAGGATTGCAAAACAAAGATCTATCGCAAGCAAATATGATAATTAATATACCTACCGTAAACGCTTTTGGTTCATTAAATCTTGCAATGTCAGTAAATATAATATGTTATGAATGGTATATTAAGAATAATAAAATTACTAGAGTCCAACATTACAAAATAAAAGATCTAGCGAATAAAAAGGAAATTAACCAATTTAATACAAGATTAGTACAAATTTTGAGTGACAAAAAGTTTTTTTCCAATATTGAAGAAAATGAAAAATTAATTATAAACTTAAAAAATATTTTTTCAAAAAATAATTTAACAAATAAAGAATTAAGAATTTTACACGGAATAATTACAAGTTTAAAAAAAAAATAAAAAATATAATTGACAACGCAAGAAAGACAAGTATTCTTCAAATTTAGCGATTATGAGTAAAAGAACAGAACCCAGAAATAAAATTGATAGAAGATTAGGATGTAATCTTTGGGGTGAGCCTAAGTCTCCTTTTAATAGAAGAGAGTATGGACCAGGGCAACATGGATCTAAAAGAAAAAAACTATCTGACTATGGTGTTCAGTTATTTGCAAAGCAGAAACTTAAGGGATATTATGGTAATGTATCGGAAAAGCAATTTAGGAAATATTATGAAAAGGCTCTTAAGAAAAAAGGTGATACCAGTGAACACCTTATAGCTTTCCTAGAGACAAGGCTTGATGCTGTAATATATAGAATGAATATTGCTCCTACAGTTTTTGCAGCCAGACAAATAATAAGTCATGGACATATCGAGGTAAATAATAAAAAAGTAACTATAGCATCTTTTAGTGTTACCACTAAAGACGTAATATGTGTAAGAAAAAAATCTTTACAGCATCCTGTAGTATTAGAATCTACAGATAAATCAATTAAGGAAGTGCCTGACTATATTGAGTTTGATAAGCAAAAAATAGTTGGAAGATTAATAAGAATTCCTAAGTTAAGCGAAGTTCCTTATCCGGTTCAAATGGAACCAAATTTGGTTATAGAATACTATTCTAGATAATTATTCAGTTAAAAGCTCAATTTTATTATCATTAAAAAATTTTTTTAACTCTCCGCTTTCAAACATTTCTCTAATTATATCACAACCACCAACAAACTCTTCTTTTACGTATAATTGAGGAATAGTTGGCCAATTACTGAATTTTTTTATTCCATCTCTTAACTCTTCATCCTGCAGCACATCATGTGATTGAAAATTTACACCTAAGTGTTTCAATATCTGAACCACAGTAGAAGAAAAACCACATTGAGGAAAAGTTGGATTTCCTTTCATATATAATACTACTTCATTCTTTTTATTTAGGTCTTTAATTTTAGAATCAATATCACTCATTTAAATCTCCTATTATTAATTATCTATTATCGTGGTGAGAGATAATGCATGAAGAATACCACCCATTCTTCCTTCTAATGCATCATACACAAGCTTATGTTGCTGTACTTTCGTTTTTCCTTCAAACATCTTTGACTTTACTGTAGCAGCATAATGATTATCATCTCCTGCTAAATCCTTAATTTCTATTTTAGCATCTGGTATGGACTTTTTAATTAGGTCCTTGATTTCGTCAACTTTCATTCCCATTTCTATACCTTTTTTTCCCAAATTTTTCTTGAAAAACTTAAATCATTTAATTTTATACTGCTTTTATCAGGAAATAGCAATATAGGGTGTTTATTAGAAAATATCCCTAATTTTTTGTGTTTAATATCGTTTTTATTTAAAATTTTGCAAACTTCTTTAATTTTAGATTTATTAATAGCTACTAAATATCTAGATTGATCCTCCCCGAATAAATACTTATGATTAGAAGATAAGTTTGAAAAATTAAGACCAATTTTTTTAGCTAAGCACATTTCTAAAACAGAAATTAATATACCACCATCTGAAACATCATGGCAAGCAGTAATCAGTGATTTTTTAATTAGGTATAATATAACCTTAGACATCTTAACTTCCAAATCTAAATCAGTAACAGGAGGCATAGAAGTGCTCTTAGTTTTTGAAAAATCAAAAAAACACCTTTCATAGGCTGAAGAAGACAAATGGCCTTTAGTTTCTCCAATAATATATAAAAAATCATTATTATAAAAGGAAGAAAGTGACTTAGTCTTTCTATAGTCATTTATAACTCCGACTGCTCCTATTTGAGGAGTAGGGGGTATACTTCTATTATTAGTCTCATTATAAAATGAAACATTTCCAGATACTATTGGTAATGATAATTTTTTTGAGGCAATTTTCATTCCTTTTATAGTCTGCACAAATTGTCCCATGATTTCTTTTTTTTCAGGGTTCCCAAAATTTAAACAATTGGTTATTGCTAAAGGTCTTGCTCCAACTGAAACTAAATTCCTAAAACTCTCAGATATAGCCTGGATTACTCCTAAATATGGATCAGTGTCACAATAAAAAATATTACAATCGGTAGTTGTTGCTATGGCCTGATATTTATCATTAGTTTTGATTATAGAAGCATTTCCACCCATTTTTGATATTACATCTCTTGTAATCATATGGTCATATTGTTCCCAAATTAGTTCTCGATAACTTAAATTGGAGTCATTAAAAATTTTTTTTACTATATCTGCTATAGTTTTTTTGGGATATGCTTTATTCGTGTAAATATTTCTATTTATTATAAAAGGTCTTCTATATGTTTTAGCACTAGTAAGAAATTCAAGTGGTATATCAGCAACAACTTTCTTCTTAAAGGAAATTTTAATGTTTGGATTATTAGTAATTTCTCCAATTGAAGAAAATGACAGACCCCATTTTTCAAATATCTTTTTAGCAATATTTAATTTTTCTGGTTTAATTATCATTAACATTCTTTCTTGACTTTCTGATAACATTATTTCATCGGCTGACATTTTTCCGTCTCTTAAAGGCACTCTGTCTAAATTTAATTTAATACCAAGTTTAGATGCTGCTGCTATTTCTACTGCAGAAGAAGTTAAACCTGCCGCACCCATATCTTGTAACCCTATAATAGAGTTATAATTCATCAACTCTAAACAAGCTTCCATCAATAATTTTTCAGAAAAAGGGTCTCCTACTTGTACTGTAGGCTTTAAACTTTCAGACTTTTCTGAAAAAGCTTCAGATGACATGCTTGCTCCATGTATTCCATCTCTTCCTGTTTTAGATCCTACATACACCACTTTGTTACCTGGTTTGCCTGCTTTAGCATAAAATATTTTATTTTTTTTGGTTATCCCAACAGTCATAGCATTTACTAAAATATTTTCATTATATCTGCTATCAAAGCTGCATTCACCCGCTACGGTAGGAATACCAGTACAATTTCCATAATCTCCAACACCTGAAACAACTCCATTAAATAAGTATTTGGTTTTTTTATTTTCTAAACTTCCAAACCTTAAACAATTAAGATTGGCTATTGGTCTTGCTCCCATTGTAAAAATATCTCTCATTATTCCTCCAACTCCAGTTGCTGCACCTTGGTAGGGTTCAATAAAAGACGGATGATTATGACTTTCTATTTTAAAAACTATAGCATTATTAGAGCCAATATCTATTACACCAGCATTTTCTCCAGGACCTTGAATAACATAATTGGCTTGATGAGGAAGTTTTTTAAGCCAATATTTGGAAGACTTATATGAGCAATGCTCACTCCACATAGCTGAAAACAAAGCTAATTCAGTCTTCAAGGGATCTCTTCTTAATAAACTCTTACATTCTTGATAATCTTCTTTTGATAGTCCAATTTGTTTTATGTAATTAATAATATATTTATTTTTCATTAGATATTGCCACTATAATTTTTTTCATTACTGTATCTTTATTTTTATTATCATAATACCTTTCTGGGTGCGGCATCATTCCCATGACATTACCTTTTTTATTAGTGACTCCTGCAATATTATATATTGATCCATTTGGATTCTGAGTGTCTTTACAAGTGCCTTTTTCATCAGAGTATCTCAAAGCTACTTGGTTGTTTAAAATTAATTCCCTTAAACCTGACTCATTTATGTAATAATTTCCTACTTTATGGGCAATAGGTAGAGAAAGAATTTCTTTCTCGTTTAGCATATTAGTAAATTTACTTTTAGTATTAGTAACAATCAAATTTACACATTTACAAATAAATTTTAAATTTTTATTCATAAGCAACATACCTGGAAGAAATCCCGCTTCGGTTAAAATTTGAAAACCATTACATATCCCTAAAACAGGTGTTCCTTTTTTTATAAATAGATTAATTTGTTTTAGAATATTTGACTTAGAAGCAATTGCACCACATCTCAGATAATCTCCAAATGAAAAACCACCAGGTATTATAATAAAGTCAGTATTTTTAGGAATACTTTCTTGATACCAAATCAGTTTAGGATATTTACCAGATATATCTTTTATAGAGTTAAGTATATCCTTATCACAATTAGAACCAGGAAAAACTATAATTGCTGGAGTCATATTTTCTTACTACCAATTACTTGATAATCTTCTATAACTTCATTAGCTAGTAAATTTTTACTTAATTTCTCAACAATTTCTTCTGCCTTTTTTTTATTAGGAACTTTTTCAACTATTATTTCAAAATATTTATTTTGTTTAACTGAATATATATTTTTAATATTAATATTTTTTGCAGCTAATTCTATTGCTTTACCTTGTGGGTCTAAAACATCTTTTTTTAATTTTACCAGTACATCTAATTTAAACATTTTTTACCTCTATTTTTAATCTTTTTATAATTTCATTATAAGATTTAAGTAAATTTCCTTTATTTTCTCTGAAAATATCCTTATCAAAACTTATTTTAGTTTTAATATCCCATAACCTACAACTATCTGGAGAAATTTCATCAGCTAAAATTATTTTTTTATTAAGAATTCCAAATTCTAATTTATAATCTACTAAAATAAAATTTATTTTCCTAAAATATTTTATAAGTAGATTATTAATTTTTATACTTACTTTTTTTATTTTTTTTATATCATCTCTATTTGCTAAGTTAAGTAATGTTATATGGTCATCAGAAATAAAGGGATCGTCTAATTCATCACATTTAAAATAAAATTCAATTAATGGAGTTTTTAATTTTTTTCCTTTTTTGATTGCTAGCCTTTTTACTAAGCTACCTGCTGCGTAGTTTCTTACAACAACTTCTACAGGAATTATATCTACCTTTTTAATTAATTGTTCTCTCTCGCTTATTTTTTTTACAAAGTGAGTTCTTATATTATTTTTATTTAAATATATAAATATATCAGATGATATTAAATTATTAATTATACCTTTTTTGTTAAAGTCTCTTTTTTTCTTATTGTTGAAAGCGGTAGCACTGTCCTTAAAGTATTGTATATAATAACTTTTATTTTCACTTTGAAAAATTTTTTTTGCTTTTCCTTCTAATACTAGCTTCATAAATTTTTAACTAAAAACCTTTAATTTTTTAAAACTTGGTTGGTTGCTTAAAGAATTTCTATACAACCAAAATATATTTTTACTACTAACTCTACTGCTAGGCAACCCTATAATAGATGAACTAACAGTGCCATAATTGTTTTTATATTTATTAACATATATTGAAGCCTGTTTTTCGTCTAGACTTTGTTTGCTTAGTGTCAACAAATTCGACCAATCATCAAAATCATCACTATCTGGTCTAGGGTGCTTGGATTTATAAAAAATTTCTTTATTAAGAGATTGTCTTAAGGAATTTTTGTCATTTAAATCAAAATTATCAAGTATAGAGTATCCATAGGGTATAGAAAATACTTTAATTTCAAAATTATCATATTTAATCCAATATGCATTGCTATTATCGGCAATAAATAAATTAAAAAAATGATATTTTTTTTGAAAACATTTTAGAAAGTTATTCTTAGTTTCTTCCGCTTTTCTATTTTTCAGCGCATTAATTACCAAATTACCTCTAGATAGCAGTTTGTGTTGAGGTTTGATTTTTGATTCTCTATTCAAAATAGAAACACAAAGACCATGTTTATTCACTCCTAGCCAAGAACCACCAGCTTTTTTATCTTTTCCTGCAAATATAAAAGGATATCTTCTCCAGTGAGTACCTGGTGATAAAAAATTCCTATTGTAAAATTCATCTCTATTAGTAGCAATTAGCAGCGGCCATTTACTATTTTTTTTTCTTAATATAAAAAGTATGCACATAAAGACAATTTTTAAAAAATGCTAACAATACAAAGCTATATTATTTAAAAACATTTTTGTAGATGTGATTAATATTTTTAATAAATAATTTATTATTAAATATTTTAATTAACTCTTTTTTATTTATTTTTGATGAAACTTTTTTATTAGAAAGAAGAAAGCTTAAAAAAGATTTATTTTTATTTGTTCTTATACTATTCCAGGTTTTCATAGCACTTTCCTGGACTATTTTATATGCCACTTCTCTGGTAACACCTTTGTCTATAAGCTTAAGCATAACATTTTGACTAAAATGTAAACCTTGTAATTGGTCTAGATTTCTTTGAATATTTTTTGGATATATAACCAAATTTTTTATTAGATCTTTTAACCTTATCAACGAAAAATGCATAGCTATTGTAATATCAGGACCAATAATTCTTTCTACAGAAGAATGAGAGATATCTCTCTCATGCCATAAAACTATATTTTCTGTGCTTGAGTTGCAGGTGTTTCTGATATAGCGAGCAAGGCCAGTTAAGTTTTCTGATAATACAGGATTTCTTTTATGTGGCATAGCAGAACTTCCTTTTTGTCCCACACTAAAATATTCTTCTGCTTCTAGCACTTCAGTTCTTTGCATATGTCTAATTTCAACTGATAACCTTTCAATAGAGGATGCTAATATAGAAAGTGTCGAAAAAAAATTGGCATGCCTGTCCCTGGGGATAATTTGGGTAGATACAGTTTCTGGTTTAAGTTTTAATTTTTTTGCTACATATTCTTCTACTTTTGGAGAAACACTTGAGTAAGTTCCAACAGGTCCAGAAATTTTGCAAACTGATATTTCTTTTTTTGCATTTTTAAGTCTATATAAATTTCTATCAAATTCTGCATATGCATAAGCAAATTTAAGTCCCATTGTCATTGGTTCAGCATGTATTCCGTGGCTTCTTCCAATACATTGTAAATATTTATATTTAGCTGCTTTTTTTTTAAGTACTAATAAAACTTCTTTTAGCTCTTTAATCAAAAGATCAGTAGCCTCAGATAATTGTATTGAAAAACAAGTATCTAAAATATCAGATGAGGTCAGTCCCTTATGAATAAACTTTGAATTATCTCCGACATATTCAGCTAAATTTGTTAAAAATGCTATTACGTCATGTTTAGTTTCTTTCTCTATTAGTAAAATTTTTTCTTCATCAAAATTTGCTAATTTTTTAATAACAGCAGATTTATTTTTAGGAATAACTCCTAATTTTTCTTGAATTTCACATGCTAAAATTTCTATTTTAAGCCAAAGCTTGTATTTGTTTTTAGTGCTCCATATCAATGACATGTCTTTTGTAGAATATCTAGGTATCATAGTTTAAATTAGTTTATTTCAAATAAAGTTCTGCTCTTCTATTTTTCTTTTCTTTAACTTCATCATTAGTAATAATAAAGGGATTACTTTCTCCATAGGATTTAGTAATGATTATATTTTCTAAATTTCTTTTTATCAAATATTTTTTTATATAATTAGCTCTTTTTTTAGATAAATTATCGTTATAGGTTTTAGATCCCATAGTGTCAGTATGTGCTTCAATCAAAACCTCCATACTAGAGTTTTTTAGGGCAATATCTATAAAATATTCTAATTCAATAATTTGATCGGCTGATAATGTAAATTTATCAAATTCAAAAAAAACTTTCACTTTATTTTCTTTATTTTTTTCTGTGATAGCTTTTTTAATTTTTGTATTAGTCGGCTCCTTGACAGAAACTTGTGAATTATTATCATCCTCATCAATAGCGATATTTTCTTGAATATCAGTAATATTGTCTTCAATGTTAGTTTCTAGTTCGGAAATATTTACTCTAATAGCTTCCAAATTTTGATTAAATTTATCATAGCATGCTTTAATATGATCGGTTTGCCAGTTTTCTTCTATTTGCTCAATCCAGCAATCATAAGCTGTTATAACTTTTGAAAATTTTTTTGGGTATTTTAAATATATTTTTTTATTTATAAAGTCGTTAATTTCTTCATAAAATAAAAAGGCCTCGCTTTTATAGTTGGAAGGTATTTTCCAATTTTCTGGATTTTCAGGATAAAATATATTTTGTTTTATTGATAATGAGGCTTTATAAGCAAATAAATTAGCATCTATTTCATCATGCATATCATACAATTCAAACTTTGCCATGCTTAAGTATTCTTGGCTTAAAAAATAAAAAAAATTATGTTCGTCATATTTGCTTTTTTCTAAATTAATAATTCTAAAATGTGCACATGAATTAATTAAAAAAATGATAGTAAAAAAAATGCTATAATTAATTAATTGTTTCAAAATAAATTTCATATTCTATTTATATTATCACAATCTATAAATTTTAATAAATCATTTAAGTCTTTATTTTGGATTGCAATAGCTACTTTTTGACGCCAATTTTTTGCCCCTTTATAACCATTAAAAATATTTTGTATATGAAGAAGAGAATTTTTATTAAATAGATGCTTTTGAAAGTTATTTTTCAAAAAACTTAAATAAAGATAAATTATTTTTTTTTTCTTATCTATGTCATTTGAATTAATATTTTTATTAAACATCCATGGATTTTTATAAGCTTCCCTGCCTATCATTATACCATCAATATTTTTGAAAACCTCTTTATTATAATCTGTATTTTTGAAACCACCATTAATTATTATTTTATTTCCCTTAAACTTTTCCTTTAATCTAAATACTCTTTCATAATTTAATGAGGGAACGCTAAGATTGTCTTTAGTATTTAATTTGCCTCTAATGGCTATTCGGGCATGTATTATGTACTTATTAATGTATTCTTTATTTAGTTCAATTAAAAAGTAATCTAAAACATTATCTGATGTTTGACTATCAACACCAATTCTAGTTTTTATGCTAACTTGCTTAGAAACTTTGTTTTTAATTTCTTCTACACATTCACGAACTAATGATGGATTTAAAAGTAGATTTATACCAAAACTTCCTGATACTACTCTTTTACTAGGGCACCCACAATTAATATTAATTTCGTTGAATCCATAGTTTTCAGCTTTTTTTGCTGCTAATGCTAATCTGCGAGGATCACTTCCAGCAATTTGAATTGCAACATTGCTTAAGTTGTTTAGGATATTATAGTTCTCTAATATATTTGTTCTAATAATACTTTCTGCATGCATCATTTCTGTATATACTAAAGTTTTTTTATTAACTAAATTCAATAAATAACAAAAAAAACTATCAGTTTTTCCCATCATTGGAGCAACACAATAAAACATATCAGAAACAACCATTTATAAGATTATAGTGCATCAAATTATTTAGTGCAAATAATGTAAATTTTTATTAGTGTTATTATATATGTTAGATTCATTTCCTTTTATACTTTTGGATAGCTTAGTTTATGCTTCTTGGCTCTTTTTAGTTGCATCTGGTTTAACTCTGATTTATGGAGTTATGAAAGTCTTAAACATAGCTCATGGAAGTTTATATGCTTTTGGAGCTTACACTACTGCCTGGTTAATTGGATGGTTTTCATCTAATTATGAAAGCTATCAAACTTTAAACTTTTTATTTATTCCAATAGCTGCCATTTTAGTTGGATTTATACTAAGTATTTTTATAGAAAGGTTATTTTTAAGAAAAATATATGGAAGAGATGAGATAGTTATAGTTTTAGTAACATATGGATTATTTTTAATTTTTGAAGACACAATGAAAATTTTATTTGGTACAAGTTCATATTTACCATTTCAACCCAGACTAATGTTAGGAGACATTGATGTTTTTGGATTACCATATGTGATATACGATTTATTAATAATCTGCTTGGCTGTTTTGGTTTGGCTCTCATTTTATTCTGTTATAAAACTTACTAAAATTGGGAAACTATTGATTGCCGTAATTCATGATAGAGAAATCGCATCCTCCATGGGAATAAATGTTTCTAAGTTTTTTGTATATACTTTTTTTATAGGATGTTTTCTAGGTTGTTTAGGCGGTGCCGTTTCTGCCCCGATGATTTCAGTGGTTCCAGGAATAGGAGTTGAAGTTATAGTTTTGGCTTTTGCAGTAGTAGTGACAGGAGGATTGGGGAGTATTTCTGGAGCTGCGATAGGAGCAATACTAATAGGATTGTTTAGAACTTTAGCTATTTTTTATTTTCCTCAACTAGAATTATTTATAGTCTTTTTTGTTATGGCAATAATTCTTTCATTCAAACCTGACGGATTATTAGGATCGAAGGAAATTAGGAAAATATGATTTCAAAATATAAAAAATATAATAATTATACTATTTATTTATTCTTATTATTTCTATTAGCTAGTTGGTTCTATCTCCCTAGCTGGAGTTTAAATATAGTCTGTCTTGCTTGCAGTAATGGTCTTGTAGTTCTTAGTTTATTAGTATTAATGAGAGCAGGCTTGATCTCATTTGGGCACGGTTTGTATTATTGCTTAGGTGGTTATTCAGTTGCGATATCTTACAATTTTTTAAATATACAAGATGCATTTTTACTTATATTAATTACAGCAATTTTGGGAGGAATCGTATCCTGGTTGTTAGGTTTTTTTGTGAGGAAGTTTAGAGGTATTTTCTTTGCTATGATGAATCTTGCTCTATCAATGATATTATTTGGTATTATTGTAAAGAGCGTATCTTTAGGCTCTACAGACGGATTTGGTATAAAAGATCTTACATATTTCGGATTTGAAATAATTGACCAAGTTCGTTTAAATATAGTTTCTTATTTTTTTATAATAGTCATTAGTTTTGTATGCATTCTTTTAGTTTCCAAATATACTTCTTCTTCAACTGGAAAAATGGTTTTAGCAATAAAAGATAATGAAATTAGAGCAAGTTATCTTGGAATTAATGTAACTCAACAAATTCATAACGTTTATATAATTTCTGGCATATTAGCTTCTCTCGGAGGAGCATTAATGGTCATTTTAGTAGGGCATGTTACTCCAGAAGATACTGCTTATTGGACTAAGTCAGGAGAATTTGTATTTGTTGCAATTCTTTCAGGCACGATGAATGTTATTGCTCCATTAATTGGGTCATTGTTTTTTGAGTTTATAAGATCATATGCTTTGTATTTATTTCCTAATACTTGGCAAATGACAATAGGTATAATTTTAATTGTAGGAATTATTTATCTTCCAGAAGGCTTGGGTTCAATTATTTTTAAATTAAGAAGAATTAAAAATGCTATTAGAAGTAAAAAAACTTTTTAAAAAATTTGGTTCTGTTATTGCAGCAGAAAATATTAATTTTTCTATGGATAATAATGAGGTAATAGGAATTATAGGAGCTAATGGAGCTGGAAAAACTACATTTTGCAATATAATTACTGGGTATACTAAACAAGATAAAGGAAAAATTTTTTTTAAAGGCAAAGATATTTCTAATCTTGATGTTTTAGAAATTAAAAACTTAGGTATACATAGGTCATTTCAAATTCCTCAAGTTTTTGACTCACTAAGTGTTTTAGAAAATGTTATGATTTCAAATTTAGTTTCAAAAAATAAGCAGTTTTCTTTTTCTGATTTAGCCTTCAGTAAAGAAAACATAGACTATGCTAAGTTTTTATTGAATCAATTTAATATTAAAGAGTATACAGATAGAAAAGTTAATTTATTACCACAAGGAGCAAGAAAAATTCTAGATATTCTAATTGCAATTTTGGGCAAACCTTCAATAGTGCTTTTAGATGAACCTACTTCAGGAATAAGTACAGATGAAAAATACTCTGTTATGAATCATACCTTAAAAGCAATAAAAAGTTTTAATATTTCAGTTCTTTTTATAGAGCATGATATGGATATAATTAGAAAATATTCAAAAAGAGTCCTAGCTTTTTATAATGGAAGGATTATAGCCGATGGTAATCCTCAAAAAGCATTAAAACAAAAAGATGTTCTAAAATATATCGTAGGAAAAAGTTAATGCTAAAGATTAATAATATTGATGTAAGCATTGATAACGTAAAAATACTTACGAATATTTCTATAATTATCAATAAATTTACTAGCATCATAGGTAGAAATGGAGCAGGAAAAACTACATTAGTTAGATCAATTATGCGAATATTACAACTAGACTCAGGTAATATTGAATTCAATGATAACAATTTAAATAATTATAATACAAGTAGTCTGAGTTCTTTTGGTATCGGATATATGCCAGAAGATAGAAGGCTGATACCGAACTTATCTGTAAAAGAAAATATATTACTTCCATTGTGGTGCAATAAAAAAATCAATGAAAACAGTAGTCTAGAAAGAGTATTGAGTTTTATTCCTGAAATTAAAGTTTTCCTTTATAGTGATTCTTATCAACTTTCTGGTGGTCAACAAAAACTTGTAGCATTAGCAAGGGCTATGATAATAGGAAGGAATTTATTATTGTTAGATGAGCCTTTTGAGGGAGTAGCGCCAGCATTAGCTGAAAGGCTAGTTGAACTAATAGTAGAATTAAATAAATTAAAATTGATTACTTTAATAACAGAATCAGACGATACATACTCTAAAATAATAGATGCTGAAATAGTAAAACTAGAAAGAGGTCAGATTATTTCTTAAGCACCCTTTTTTAATATATTGGCTACGTCTAGAGCAAAATAAGTTATTATTGAATCAGCTCCAGCACGTTTAAAACAACTAAGTATTTCTAACAAAACTTCCTCCTCTTTAAAAGTTCCTGATAGTATTGCATTTTTTAGCATAGAATACTCTCCAGATACTTGATAGCTAAAAGTAGGATATTTAAATTTTTTCTTTATTTCTTTTAAAACATCTAGATACATTATTCCAGGTTTTATAAGTAATATGTCTGCACCTTCTTTTATATCCATTGAGGCTTCTTTTAAGGCTTCATTAATATTAGCATAATCCATTTGATATGATTTCTTTTTATCCTCCCCAAGATTTAAAGAAGCAGATATTGCTTCTCTAAAGGGTCCATACATTGAAGAAGAGTATTTAACGGCGTATGACATAATTAGGGTTTCTTCTTTATTATTTTTATCCAAATAATTTCTAATTTTTTGAACTCTACCATCCATCATATCTGAAGGGGCGACTATGTCGCATCCAGCCTGTGCATTTATTAAGGCTTGCTCACATAATAAATCTAAAGTTTTATCGTTTATTACTTTTCCATTTTCTACTAAACCATCATGTCCTGATTTAGTATACGGGTCTAACGCCACATCACATATTACTCCTAGTGATGGAATAGTTTTTTTTATTTTTTCTACAAGTTTACAAATTATATTATCTTTTTTAAAAGCTTCACTACCTTTATCATCTTTTATATCTTGGGATACTTGTGGAAATAATGCTACAGCATTAATTCCAAGTTCTTTTGCTTTATGTGCAAGATCTAATGCTTCTTCGATATTGTATCTACAAATACCAGGCATTGATTTAATTTTACTAGATTTTCTTTCATATGTAACAAAGATTGGAAAAATTAAATCTTCTGTGAGCAATTTTGTCTCTTGCACTAACTTTCTAATCCATTTACTGCTCCTTAATCTTCTAGGTCTATGTAAAGGAAAGTTTGATAAATAATTGTTCATAGAGTATAAATTATAATATTTTAAAATTTTAGTGTAAAGAATAATGCTGCTTGATAAATATAAAGATTTAAATGAAGATCAAAGAGCAATAATTGAGAGTACTAGTCAATTTGCTTTTGAAAATATTACTCCTAATGCACTTAAATGGGATAAGGAGTGTTTTTTTCCAAAAAAAATTTATAAAAAAGCAGGTGATTTAGGATTAGCCGGCATCTACGTTTCAGAAAAAGATGGTGGTTTAGGACTAAGCAGACTAGATGCATCTCTTATTTTTGAAGAATTAGCTTACGCCTGTCCTTCAACTTCTGCTTTTCTAACAATTCATAATATGGCAGCTTGGATGCTAAGTAATTTTGGTAATAAACAAATAAAGGAAAAATATTTATCCAAGATAATTAATATGGATTCGATAGCTTCTTATTGTCTTACGGAAGCAGGTTCCGGTTCTGATGCTGCAGCGATGAAAACTAAAGCAAAACATCACAAAGATAATATCTCTTATGATATAAATGGTTCAAAATCTTTTATTTCAGGTGCTGGAGAGTCAGATGTTTATTTTGTAATGCTGAAAACTGAAGAAAGTTTAAAAGATGGCATATCTTGTATTATAGTAGATAAAAATAATGACGGGATAAGTTTTGGTAAAAACGAAGAAAAAATGGGTTGGAAAAACCAGCCAACTAAAACTGTTTCATTTGATAACTGTATTGTACCAATATCCAATCTAGTTGGCAGTAAAGGAGAGGGCTTTAAAATAGCTATGCAAGGATTAGATGGTGGTAGAATAAATATTGCTTCTTGTTCATTAGGAGCAGCAAGGTTTTGCATAGATAAGAGTATAAATTATGCTAATGAGAGAAAGCAATTTGGAAAGTATCTTAAAGAATTTCAAGATATTCAATTTAAAATAGCTGATATGGTTACTGAATATAAAGCTGCAAGGTTGATGGTTAATAAAGCCGCAGTTTCTTTAGAAAATAAAGACAGTGACTCTACAGTTTATTCAGCAATGGCAAAAAGATTTGTAACTGATGCTTGCTTTAAAATATGTAATCAAGCATTACAAATTCATGGAGGGTATGGTTATTTATCTGATTTTGGGATTGAAAAGATGGTTAGAGACTGCAGAGTACACCAAATTTTAGAGGGAACTAATGAAGTAATGAGATTAATTATTTCTAGAAAAATATTGGGACGACATGAAAATGAATGATATACATATAGAAAAGTTAAACTCCACAATAATAATTACTCTTGCCAGAGAAAAAGTTCTTAACGCACTGAATTTAAATATGGTACGAGAAATATTTAAGCACATTTATGAATGGGAAAAAGACAATAGTATTTCAGGAATTATTATAAAAGGTGCTGGAGAAAAATCTTTTTGTGCTGGAGGAGATATAGTTAGTGTTTATAAATCTAAAGATAAAAAAGAAAACAATCTTTCGGATATTTTTTTTCGAGAGGAATATATTTTAAACTTAGCAATTGCTGAATTTTCTAAGCCTTGGATATCAATATTAAATGGTATTGCAATGGGCGGTGGTTTAGGACTATCAGTTCATGGTAGTCACAGAATTGTAAACAATAAAACTATTACTGCAATGCCAGAAACAGCTATTGGGCTATTCCCAGATGTTGGAGGAGGCTTCTTTTTGTCTAAAATGAAATCAGTGGGAACTTATTTAGCCTTAACAGGAAAAACAATGAATGGTTTAGATTCTATGTATGTTGGTATAGGAACACATTACTTAGAAGATAATATTATTAAAAAAATATTAGATAATATAATAAATAAACCTAATTACAATGCGGATTATATTGATAATTTATTAAATAAAAACTCAAAATTAGTTTTTGAAGAAAAATCATCTATAGAAAAAAACACTGCAAATATTGAAAAACACTTTAATAAAGATAGTTTAATTCAAATTTTTGAATCTTTAAAGAAAGATGATAGTGAGTGGGCAAATAGCACACTTGAAATACTATCAAAAAAATCTCCTACTAGTATGAGTGTTACTGTCGAACAATTAGTTAAGGCTAAAAAACTTAGTCTCAAGGATTGCCTTAAAATGGAATTTAGAATTTGTCAGGCAATGATGGCAAAGCATGATTTTTATGAAGGAGTTAGGGCAAATTTGGTAGACAAAGATAGAAATCCCAAATGGAATCCTAATAATATTTATGATATCAAGGAAAGCTTAATAAAAGAACATTTTGTTGAGTTAGGGCAAAAGGATTTGTTTGAGAATGAATAATATTTCTTTTATAGGCCTAGGGAATATGGGAATGCCAATGGCTTTTAACTTAATTAGAAAAAATTATCATGTTAAGATATATGATATAAACAAAAACTTATATAAACCTTTTAAAAGTGCAAATGTGCAAGCAGCAAAAAACTTTGATGAGCTTGGAAAAAACAGTAACGTATTTATAACCATGCTTCCCGACGGCAAAGCATTATATAATCTAGTCTTAGGAAAAAATGGTATGATTAGAAGAATTAAAGAAAATTCGGTTTTTATTGATTGTTCATCATCTGACTATGAAAGTACTATTAAAGTTTCACAAGCGTTAAAAAAAAAAAATATTAGATTTTTAGATGCGCCTGTCTCAGGAGGCGTCTCTGGAGCAAAAAATGCAACTTTAACTATTATGGTGGGAGGAAATAAAAGTGCATTCAATAAATCGAAAAAAATACTTAAATGTTTAGGAAACAATATAATTCATATTGGAAATAGTGGATCAGGCCAAATAGTAAAGGCATGTAATAATATGATGTTGGGAATAAATATGATAGGGGTATGTGAGGCTTTCTTATTGGCAAAAAAGTTTGGTATTGATTTAAAGAAATTTTATAAAATTTGCGCAACATCGACAAGTGCTTCTTGGGCAATGCAGAATCATTTGCCCATTCAGGGAATTGTAAAAAGCTCTGCTGCTAATAATAAATTTAAACCAGGGTATGCAGCAAAACTTATATTAAAAGACTTAAAAATATCTCAGGAGATGTCTAAAAGTGTAAAATTAAATACTAGAATGGGTAAAAAAGCGCTAGAGCTTTACAAAAAATTTTGCAGTCAAGATCAAAATAATCTTGATTATGCTGCTATTATAAAAATTTTAATTAAAAAATAATTATTCTATTTAAAAGCCTGAATTCCTGTTTGACTTCTTCCTAATATCAATGCATGAATATCATGAGTTCCTTCGTACGTATTTACTGCTTCTAAATTCATCATATGTCTAATAACATGGTATTCATCGGAAATACCATTACCTCCATGCATGTCTCTAGCATTTCTAGCAATATCTAATGCTTTTCCAACATTATTTCTTTTTAAAATTGATATCATTTCATTTGAGGCCTTTCCTTCATCTTTTAATCTTCCCACTCTAAATGCCGCTTGCAAGGAAATAGCAATCTCAGACTGCATATCAGCTAACTTTTTTTGTATAAGTTGATTGGCAGCTAAGGGTTTTCCAAATTGATGCCTTTCTAATACATATTCTAAAGTCTTTAACCAACAAAATTCAGCTGCCCCTAAAACTCCCCAAGATATTCCGTATCTAGCAGACGTTAAACATGTCATAGGAGCTTGTAAACCTTTTGCTTTTTCTAGTAAATTATTTTCAGGAACAAAAACATCATCAAGCATTATCATCCCAGTAGGAGAAGCTCTTAGTGCAAACTTTCCCTCAATCTTTGGTGTTTTAATGCTTTTACTATCTTTTCTTTCTAAAATAAAACCTCTAATTACATTGTCTTCATCCTTAGCCCAAATTAGAAATAGATCTGCTATTGGACTGTTTGAAATCCAGTTCTTAGATCCATTAATTATGTAGCCTCCATTAACTTTTTTTGCTTTTGTTTGCATAGAAGATGGGTCTGATCCATGGTCAGATTCTGTTAAACCAAAACAACCTATCAGGCTACCTTTAGCTAGTTCAGGCAACCACTTGCTTTTTTGATTTTCACTACCGTAATCAAAAATAGGTTGCATAACTAAGCTTGATTGAACGCTAAAACTAGATCTGTAAGACGAGTCTATAGCTTCTATTTCTCTTGCAATTAATCCATACGCTACTGATGATACTCCTGCACAGCTATACCCTTTAATCTGTGCTCCTAAAATCCCAAGCTTCCCTAAACGCTTGAATAAGTCTTTGTCATATTTTTCATATCTATTTTGTGTAATTATATTTGGCAATAATTCTTTTAATGCAAAAGACTTTGTTAAATTTCTAATTTGTATTTCTTCTTCAGTAAGTTGATCTTCTAATCTAAATGGATCAGCATAATTAAATTTACTGTCAGATTTATTAAAAATTTTATTTTTTTTAAGCATAATTATTAAAAATCAATTTTTTTTTATTCGAAAGCTATCAGCTATAGTTAAAAAGTCTAATAATCTATTATAATTTAAAGTAGTTATTTTAGTAAAGTACCAAATATTTCTTTTAAATTGTAGGCGCATTAATAAATAATTATTAAAAAAACCAAAAGGTATAGTGCAGTTAAGTTCATAAAACTTACCAGTTTTATTATAAAGCACACTTATTTTTTTACAGAAAACTAAAGGATTAATAGCAAGTTGTTCTATGGTATCATCAATATAAATTGGCAAATGCTTGAATTGGTCAAATATGGGATCTGCTAGAGGACTATCTTTACTTCTAAGTAGTCTCTCCATTTCTGCAACATCACCTAATTCATCATAAATTTTATCTTCTAACCATTTGGATGGATAGTTTATCTTAGAATTTACAATACTTAATTCTAAACTTGAATATTTTACAAAAGCATCATCTATAGGAGATATCTTACTAATTCCTTTTAAGTTAGTTTCATAAGAATAAATTAGCGGACCCTCTACAAAGTTAGCTGGAATATCAAAAGTCTGAGACAAACTATTGTTTTTATATGAAAAAATAAAAGTTATTAACAAAAATATTAAATTTCTTTTACTTATGAAATTGTACCATTTTTCCATCAGGCTTTCCTAAAACTTTCTTGTTAATCATTTTAATTTTTCCATTTATTAGAGTGGCGAAAACATCTCCTTTAACCTTCATTCCATCAAAAGGAGTCCAGCCACATTTGTAAGCCATATCTTTATTTTTTATAATATATGTTTTATTTAGATCTATAATTGTAATATCTGCGTCAAAATTCTTTTTAATTTGGCCTTTATTTTTAATTTTATAAATTTTGGCAGGATTATATGACAGTAATTCTATAACTTTTTTTAAGGTTATTTTACCTTTATTTACATGATTTAACATTATGTGTAAGGTAGTTTGTACACCAGGTAATCCTGATGGTGAGTTTGGCCAATTTAATTTTTTTTCTTCAATGGTATGTGGAGCATGATCTGATCCAATAACATTAACTATTCCATTATGTATTCCATTCCATAAACCATTCTGATGTGATCTATTTCGGATAGGAGGATTCATTTGAGATTTGGTGCCTAGTTTTCTATAACAATTAGGTGAGTGCAACGTTAGATGTTGAGGAGTTACTTCACCTGTAATATTTTTGCCTGTTTTTTTAAGCAGATCTATTTCTTCTTTGGTAGATATGTGAAGTATATGAGCCTTAGTATTATATTTTTTTGCATATTTTAATACTCTTTTTGTAGACAGTATAGCTGATTCTACATCTCTCCATACTTCATGCTGACTAACACCCTTTTTTTTATCTATATTAATAAATCTGGTTTTTAGTCTTTGTTCATCCTCAGAATGTAAAGCTACTCTTCTTTTACAAATTTTTAATGCTTTTTCCAAATCCTTTTCTTCTGATAATAGCAAGCTTCCTGTTGATGATCCCATAAAAATTTTTATTCCAGCGCATCCTTTTATTTTCTCAAGTTTTGCAAGTTTATCTAGGTTTTTTTTACATGCTCCTATAAAAAAAGAATAATTAATCCAGCTTTTATTTTTTGCAATTCTCAACTTTCTATCTATTTCTTTTTTATTTATTGTGGCAGGGGATGTATTTGGCATTTCAAATATTGTTGTAATACCTCCTAGAAGTCCAGACTTTGTTCCAGACCCTATGTCCTCTTTATGCGCTAAACCTGGCTCTCTAAAATGTACTTGGGTATCTATTATACCAGGTAATATATGCTTATTTTGACAATCTATAATTTGTGAACATTCTGATGGTTTAATTTTTCCAATTTTTATAATTTTTTTGTCTTTAATTCCAATAGAGGCTTTTCTCTGATTATTATGAGTGCATACTATTCCATTTAAAAGCCCTATATTATATTTTTTTACCATAAAATTGTATTAATTTATTTAAATGTAAACTATCATTAAATAATAATCATTATAAATAATAAGTTTTGGAAAACAGTAAAGAATATATTTTGACTAAAACAGTGGCGATGCCTGCGGACACAAATACTAATGGAGATATATTTGGTGGATGGTTATTAAGTCAGATGGATGTAGCAGGTGGTATTTTAGCTAGTAAAATGGCTAAAGGAAGAGTTGCTACAGTCGCCATAGAAGGCATGAAGTTTTTATTGCCAGTAAAGGTAGGAGACACTGTGGCATGTTATGGAAAAGTTGATAAAGTAGGAAAAACGTCAATTTCAATTATTTTAAGAGTAACTACAGAAAACTCTGAAAATAGTAACATTAAAGAGGTTACTAATGGTAAGTTTATATATGTGGCAATAGACTCAGGCGGCAAACCAAGAGAACTGCCACATTTATAATTACATAAAAATTAAACGCTGTAATACATATCAAACTCTACTGGATGAGTAGAGTTATTTAATTTACTGACTTCATCTCTTTTTAATTCTATATATCCTTCAATTTGATCATCAGTAAAAACTCCTCCTTCAGTTAAAAAAGATTTATCTTTAAGAAGTGAGTCTAACGCATTTTCTAATGAAGTAGCTACTGTGTTAAGATTCTTTAATTGATCTTCTGAAGCTTCATATAAATCAAAATCTATAGCTTCTCCAGGATGAATTTTATTTTTTATTCCATCTAATCCTGCCATTAGCATAGCGGAAAAGGCTAAATATGGATTTGATGCAGCATCAGGAAATCTTACTTCTAGTCTCTTAGCTTTATCTCCCTCCGCATAAGGAATTCTAATAGAAGCAGATCTATTTCTAGCAGAGTAGGCTAAAATAGTTGGAGCTTCAAAACCTGGAACCAATCTTTTATAACTGTTTGTAGTAGAATTAGTAAAAGCGTTTATAGCTTTAGCATGTTTAATGATACCTCCTATATAAAAAAGACAACTTTCAGATAAACCACTATATTCATTACCAGCAAATAAAGGAGAATTACCCTTCCATAAAGATTGATGACAGTGCATACCAGATCCATTATCGTCTATTACAGGCTTTGGCATGAAGGTAGCTGTTTTTCCATATGAATGTGCAACCATATGAACTACATATTTATACTTTTGCAAATCATCTGCACATGATAATAGTTCATCAAATTTTCCACCTAGTTCATTTTGTGAAGGAGCAACTTCATGATGATGTTTTTCCATTTCAAGACCCATTTCCATCATAGTTCCTACCATTTCAGCTCTCATGTCTGTCATAGAGTCTACAGGAGGAACTGGAAAATAACCTCCTTTAATTGAGGGTCTATGTCCAATATTACCACCATCAAAGGAATTCCCTGAGTTGTATGGGCCTTCATCCGAGTCTATTTGATAAAATGTATCATGCATAGAAACATTCCATTTAACGTCATCAAAAACAAAAAACTCTGCTTCTGGTCCAAAATATGCTGTATCTGCAATACCGCTATTTTTCAAGTATTCAGTAGCTCTTACTGCAGTTGATCTAGGACATCTTGAATACATTTCTCCTGTAGATGGCTCTATTACATTACAAAAAATTATTAGCTGAGGCTGAGCAGTAAAAGGATCCAGCACTGCTGTATTTAAATCAGGTTTAAGTATCATATCAGACTCGTTTATAGATTTCCATCCTGAAATAGAAGAACCATCAAACATAATTCCATTTTTAAGCAGTTCTTCATCAACACTTTCAACAGTTTGAGCAGTATGCTGCCATTTTCCTTTTGGGTCTGTAAATCTAAAGTCAACAAATTTTACTTCATTGTCTTTTATCATTTTAAAAATTTTTTCTGTCATTTCTCACTCCATATAATCTTATTAAAAAAAGAGCTTATTGATTACAACGGTAGTATATTTAAATGAAATGTATTTCCAGCATTCTTACCGCGTTCCTTCAGCATAAGCTTACTTCCGATCTACTCAGTAGATTGAACGTTATACTATATTATTATGTTTAAATCTGATGTCAACTATAATAGTTAAATTATCTTTTTATATTGCTTTGTCGTCTTCTTCTTTTGTTCTTATTCTTATTGCTTTTTCTACATTGAATACAAATATCTTTCCATCTCCAATTTTTCCAGTATTTGAAATTTTTTGTATTATACTAATGGCTTCATCTAATTTTTCATCAACTAAAACTATTTCTATTTTAATCTTAGGCAAAAAATCTATATTGTATTCGGCACCTCTATATAGTTCAGTATGACCTTTTTGCCTTCCATAACCTTTCACCTCAGTTACCGTCATTCCATTAAGGTCTATTTCACTTAATGCTTTTTTAACTTCATCTAATTTAAAAGGTTTTATGATTGCTTCTATTTTTTTCATTATTATACTCCCTCTTGATCATCAAATGATATAGTATTATAACAATGTAGAAAGTAACAGTAAAAAATATATATGGCGACTGTAGCTCAGTTGGTTAGAGCGCTGGTTTGTGGTACCGGAGGCCGTGGGTTCGAGACCCATCAGTCGCCCCATTATTTTTATAATAGTTCTTAATTAATGCTTAATAAAATTAAATCGTTAAGCTTATTACAAAAATCTTTACTATCATCCAGCGGAATTCCCTCTAACAGGTTTGCTTGGTCTAAAAGCATATTAGAAATATTTTTAACTTTAATTAAATTTTTTTTATCATTGGTATCAATTTTATTTAAAAATTTAATTAGGGCGTGATTAGGATTAATTTCTAATATTTTAGCGCTTATTTCATTGAGATGTTTATGTTTTTTTAAAATATTTTCTAAATGTATATCCATAGAACTTTCATCAGCTACAAAACATACAGGGCTGCTAGTTAACCTATTAGATACTCTCACATCCTTAACTTTATCACCATAAAAACTTTTTAAGTATGCTGTAAGCTTTTCGAAGCTCTTGTCTTTGTTTTCTTTCTCTTTTTTGTTAACTTCTTTATTTTTAAAATCTACAGCTCCTTTAGTAATGGATTTAAACTTATAATCATTAAAGTTATCTATGTTAGGAATCCAAAATTCATCTATTGGGTCTGTAAAAAAAAGTACCTCTAAATTATTCGTTATAAAGCTTTCCATTTGGGGGCTTTTCAATAGGTTACTTTTGCTTTCTCCGCTAATATAATAAATTTCTTTTTGATCTTTAGACATTCTTTTTATGTAATCATCTAATGTTGTCCATCCCTCTTTTTTGCTGCTTTCAAACATTGATAATTTAAGAATTGTATCCTTGTTTGTAAAATCTTCATGTATGCCTTCTTTTAAAACTGGACCAAAGTTTTCCCAAAATTTGGTATAATTATCTTTATTATTTTTAAGCTCTTTTTCTAATTCAGAAATAACTTTCTTAACTATATTATTTCTAATTTTTGCAATAACAGGATCATTTTGAAGCATTTCACGACTTATATTTAAGGAAATATCTTCTGAGTCAATTATACCATTTAAAAATCTCATGTACTTAGGTATAAGATTTTCACAGTTATCAGTAATAAATACTTTTTTTACATAAAGTTTAATATTTACTTTTTTATCAGCGTGAAGCAAATCGAAAGGTTTTTCAGAAGGAATAAATATTAAATTTGTAAAATTAATTGTCCCTTCATTCTGATTGTGAAGAACTTTCCAAGGTTTATCGTAATTAAGACCTGACTGAGTGTAAAAATTATTATAATCTTCTTCTTTGATGTCCCTTTTATTTTTTGTCCATAAAGCTAGACTTTGATTGGCTTGTTCTTCTTTGTAATCTTTTTTGTCTTTATCAAAAAGAAATACTGGGTGAGTAATGTGATCAGAATATTTTTTTATAATGTTGTTAAGTCTAACATTTTCTAAAAAATCCATTGCGTCTTTTTTAAGATAAAGTGTAATTATGCTTCCTATCTTGTGAGAGGAATCTTCTTCTATATCAAAACCACCTTTTCCATCAGAAGACCACTTCCAACCAGATTTCTCCCCTGCTTTTATTGATAAAACAGTAATTTTTTCTGCTACCATAAAACCTGAATAAAAACCAACTCCAAATTTTCCTATTTGCTCAATATTTTTTTCATTTTTATTCTCCAGTTTCTTAATGAACTCTTCTGTTCCAGACTTAGCTATTGTTCCAAGTGAATTAATAAGCTCGCTTTTTCCCATTCCTATACCATTATCTGATATGGAAATAGTTTTATTTTTTTTACTAAAGCTAACTAATATTTTAAAATCTTCTTTATTACTTAGATTAGAGTTTTGCAAGCTCTCATATCTGAGTTTATCGCATGCGTCTGAAGCATTAGAAATATATTCTCTTAAAAATATTTCTTTTTCACTATATAAAGAATTAGCCACTATATTTAGGATTTTTCCTACTTCTGCCTGAAACTGAAAATTTTCTTTGCTCATAATATATTCCTCTGTTAAATAAGATATGATTATTAAAATATGTTTATCAAGAAAAAAAAGTAAAATGATAAGGAAATAATATGGATGTAATTAATGCTATAAAGAGCAGAAGAAGTGTTAGGTCTTTTAAAAAAAAGAAAGTTTCACTAAATACTGTTAAAAAAATACTAGAGTTAGCTTCATTATCGCCTAGTGGAAGCAACACACAACCTTGGAATGTTCACGTTCTTATTGGAGATAGTTTAAATAAATTTACTGAAGAAATGGTAAAAGAATTTAAAAAGAACAACCAATCTCTTAAGCTAGAAAGACTTAATTATATGAAAAAATATAGATCTCCTTATCAGGAAAGAAGAAGAAAGGTAGGATGGGACTTATATGAATTATTAAATATAAAAAAAGGAGACTACAAGAAAACGTTAAACTTTCATACTTTAAATTATAGTTTTTTTAATGCTCCACTGGGATTAATATTTTCAATAGAAAAAGATTTGGGATGGATGAGTTGGTTAGACTATGGGATGTTTTTACAAAATATTTGTTTACTTTGTAGAAGTTTTGGTCTTCATAGTTGCCCACAAGCTGCATGGGGTTTGGTTTATAAAAAAGCTAACAAGTTTTTAAACCTTGAGAATAATTTTACAGTGCATTGTGGAATGGCAATTGGTTATGAAAATAAAAATAACAATATTAATACTCTTAAGACAGAAAGAGAAAAGTTAGATAATTTTTGTAAAATATTAAATTAATTAATTATATTTTGGTTTAAATTTTTTTATTAAATTTTTAGCATTATTTATCTGCTGTGGACTCATATCTTTTGAAATAATTTTTATAAAATGTTTTCCTATAGAAGTTTCTGACAAGTAAAACCATTTATAAGCTTGCACTAGGCTCATTTCTACACCGTTTCCATGAACGTATTGTTTTCCTAAATGAACTTGAGCGGTAGGATGACCTCTATTTGCAATTTTTTCATATAATTCTGCTGTCTCTTTCCAATTTCCTCCCATTTGTAACCTTATTGCTTTGGCATATGTTATTTCAGTATCTAAAGCTATTTGGTCGTTTGATAAATATGGACGCATCACGTCATGATCATATTGTATAGAATTTCCGTCTTTTTTTATTATAATAATTTCTCTTGCGTTTAAATAATTTGAAGTATTTAAGATTAATATTATTAGAAAACAAATTCTAAGATACATAATTAGTTACTTGCGGCTTCAGCAGCCGTGCTAACTGGTACTTCTTCCCCTCCTGGATAAACAGAAAGGTTTGTTCCTTGCAGAAGAAATCCCAATGAACCGTTAACTGCAACATCTTGTGCAATTTTTTTGTTACCAATGGGTTCACCCCCACAGCTTTCACTCATATCTGATGCTGACAATCTATCTTTAACATCTAATGATACATTGGCTGCCAAGATTAAAGGAGCAGAAAATAGACCTAATACTCCTATAATTGGTGTAGTAATCATTCTCCCATTAAATAGAAGGTCCTCTTTTTGAGTTTGAGAAATAGCAGTTTTACAATTATTAGAGGATACTTCAGAAAATTTACCATCTTTGTCATTTTGTATTTTGTGAGCCATTTTAGCACTTTGACTAGCGCAACCTGAAAAAAAGAAAGCAATGCTTAAAGAAAGAAAAATTTTTATAACACTATTCACAATATAACCTTTATAAATACTACTAAATACCTAGAAAAATGAAACATATAGCAAAAATTATTGTTTGTACATAAAAAACTTTAAAGTTATAAAAATTTTCATTTGCTACTATTAATTATTAATTTAAAATTTTATTATGGATTTTGATACTTTAAAACAAATAGAAGCTAAAGTTGCCTGGTTGGCAAATTATATTATTCACAATGCCAATCACTTAAGATCTAAAGATGATGATTTAAAAGTAGGAGGACATCAAGCGTCTTGTGCCTCAGTAGTTTCTATATTAGTAGTGCTATACTTTAAAATACTTAATAATTTTGATAGGCTTGCTATTAAGCCTCATGCTAGTCCAGTCTTTCATGCAATTCAATATTTATTGGGAAATCAAACTTTAGAAAATTTAAAAAACTTTAGAAAAGTTAATGGAGCTCAAGCATACCCTTCTATTACAAAAGATTTTGGAAATGTTGATTTTTCTACTGGTTCAGTTGGACTAGGCGGTGCTATGACTATTTTTAGCTCCATGGTACAAGATTATCTGATTTGTAATGATTTTTTAGAAAAAAAAAATAAATCTAAAATGATTGCACTTTTTGGCGACGCAGAGTTGGATGAAGGTAATATTTATGAAGCTCTTTTAGAAGGAGCTAAGCATAATATTAAGAATTGTTGGTGGATTATTGATTACAATAGACAATCTTTAGATGGCATAATTCATGGAAAACTATTTGAAAAACTTATTAGTCTTTTTAGGCTTATGGATTGGGATGTACATATTTTAAAATATGGAAAAAAGTTACAAAAATTAAAAACATTAGAAGGTGGAGAAAAAATTTTAAAATGGATAGATGACTGTCCTAATGATTTATTCTCTGCTCTAACCTTTCAAGGAGGAATTGCATGGAGAAGAGCATTGCTTGATGATTATAAAAGAGATAAAAATGTGCTTAAGATATTAGATCCTTTAAGTGATCAAGAGCTTCATTCAATAATGACAAATCTAGCTGGACACGATTTGGAAGAATTAACAAAAGTTTTTTCTTATAATAAAAAAAGTGATAAACCAAAATGTTTTATTTGTTATACAGTTAAAGGTTTTGGATTACCACTTGCTGGACACAAAGATAATCATTCAGGAATTATGAATAAGAAACAGTTTAAAGTTTATCAAACTGCACTGAAAATCAGAGAGGGAAAAGAATGGAACAAAACAGAAGGCTTAGAGGTATCAAAGGAAAGTTTTGAAAAATATTTGTCAGAAAATTTATTTTATAAAAACATAAACAATAGATTTTTTGAAGATCAAAGCATTAAAGTTAAGCAAGTAGATATTGAATTTAAAAATTATATTAGTACTCAGGAAGCATTTGGACAAATTTTAAATGAAATTGGGAAGCAAGAAGATAAAAACATTAAAAGAATTGTTACTACTTCACCTGACGTAACGGTTTCAACAAATTTAGGTGGTTGGGTAAACCAGAGAGATGTTTTCAGCAGAAATTCTAAAAGTGATATATTTAGGGAAAAAAATGTCTCTTCAGCACAAAAATGGAGGTATTCTCCACACGGACAGCATATTGAGTTAGGGATTGCTGAAAATAATTTATTTCTTTTATTAGGCTCTTTGGGGATATCTGAGAGTATTTTTGGCACACGATTACTTCCAATAGGAACAATATATGATACTTTCATAGGAAGAGGACTTGATGCTTTAAATTACGCTACTTATATTGACTCTAGATTTATTTTAGTTGGAACTCCATCTGGTATAACACTATCTCATGAAGGAGGAGCGCATCAATCTATAGTAACTCCTAGCATAGGAATTTCTCAGCCAAATTTGTGCTACTATGAACCAAGTTATGCCGATGAATTAAATATTTTATTTTTTTGGGCATTAGAAAATATTCAGAAAAAAGATGGAAGCTCAGTATACCTTAGATTAAGTACAAAAAAGTTATTGCAACCTAATAGAAAACTAAATGAATCTGCTAAGAACGATTTAATTAAAGGGGGGTATTGGTTAAAAGAATATAGTCATAAACTTGATATTGTAATTATTTGCACTGGTGTAATAGTAGGGGAAGTTTTAAAAAGTTTAGAAGCCATTTATGAAGATAGCTTGAAAATAGGATTATTTATTGTTACTTCTCCTGATAAGCTCTATCATGATTGGATAGAATCAACAAAAAATACAAATTTTATTTCTCATTTAGAATATAAACTTTCTGCTGTAGATAGAAGTGTTCCCGTTATTACTATTATAGATGGACATTCTAGTTCTTTGTCTTGGATAGGAGCAGTAAAGGGTCAAAAAGTAATACCTCTAGGGGTAAATAACTTTGGGCAGTCAGGTGACTTGAATGAATTATACCAAATCAGCGAAATTGATTTAAATTCTATTGTTGATCGAATAGCTAAATTTATATTACAATAAATTTCTTGCGGCTGTGGTGAAATTGGCAGACACGCCAGATTTAGGTTCTGGTGGAGAAATCCGTGGGGGTTCAAGTCCCTCCAGCCGCACCATACAATATAATTATGACAAACAATATATTTAGGAAATTTATATTTATATTAATTATTATGAACTTTTGTTCTCTTTCGGCAGAAAGTTACTTAGATTACCCTTTGTCTTACATAACAGATTCTTGTCAGATAATGAAAAAAAGACTGTCACCTGAAAATGAACCAAAAGAAAAAATAATTGATGGTAGGAAAAAATATAGGAACTGTATGAATTTTATATTGTCTTTATCAACAACCTTAAATAAAAGATGTATGTTAGTTAAAAAAAAACTAATTTCTTCAGAAGATGCTATGACTTATGCAGATTTATCTAATGTCACCTCTACTAATGAACTTATTGATGAAATTATGAGTTATTCTAAAAAATATCCTCATTTTATTAATCAAATAGCATGGTTGCATGCTTCAAAAGCCTTAAGTCAAAAATGGCCGTGCAAATAAAGTAGTTTTAATTTCTGTTAATTAATAATTTTATTAATTTTATATTAAAATTACTTTTATAATCTGTTATATCTTTATCTATGGAAGAAAAAAATATTAAAAAATCGTCTTTGCAGAAAACATTCAAAGTTAAAGTGCCGTATATTGAAATAAAAAAAAGCATGGATGTAGAGTTTGAAAGTTTATCTAAATCTCTAAAAGTTCCTGGGTTTAGACCGGGAAAAGTTCCCCTCTCTTTTGTAAAAAATAAATATTTTAAAGAAGTTATAAATAAAACTTCGGAGAAGCTTATTCAAGAAGAGGGAAATAAAAACTTTGAAAAAAATAATTATAGACTAGCGTTTCAACCAAAAGTAAAGCTTTTAAGTGAACTTAAAGAGAATGTTGATTTAGAAGCAGAATATATATTTGAAATTTTACCAACATTTACCTTAAATGATTTCAGCAAGATAAAATTAGAAAAATACACTTCTTCTATTTCAGAAAATGATATAGATAATGTTATTAAAAAGCTACATAGAGATAATGTGATATTCAAAAAAGCTCCATCTAGCAGGTTAGCAAAAAAAAATGACAGATTGGTAATAAATTATAAAGGGTTTTTAGGAGAAGAGCAGTTTCAAGGAGGAACAGCAGAAAATCAAATCATTGATTTAGGAAATAATTCATACTTACCAGAATTTGAAAAAAATCTCATTGGTAAGAAAGTTAAGCAAGAGTTTAATTTAGACATTGTATTTCCAAAAAATTATCATGCTGAAAATTTAAGAGAAAAAAAAGCAACCTTTAAAATTTCTGTAAATGAAATTTCTATTCCTGAGCCTCTAAAAGACGACTCAGCACTAGCATCCAAAATGGGGGCTAAGAATGTCAATGAATTAAAAGAAAAAATAAAAAATGAGCTCACACGCTATTCTGGTGAGTTAAGTTTTGCTATATTAAAAAATCAAATCATCAAAAATATTGTTGATGATTATAAGTTTGAATTACCGCCTACTTTAGTGGAAAGAGAGGTAGAAATTATTAAGAGTAATTACAATAAAGGTAAGCCCGCAAATAATGATAAAGAAAAAAATGTAGATAAAAAAATTCTTAAAGAGGCAGAAAATAAAGTTAAAATAGGTATAGTGTTATCAGAAATAGGAGTAAAGCATAAAATCAATATTACTAATCAAGAAATAGAAACTGAATTAGCTAGAATTTGTATGCAATATCCTGGCAAAGAAAAAGAAATAGTAGAATTTTATAAAAATAATCCTGCACAAATGAATTCTTTAAAAAGCCCTATTTTTGAGAATAAAGTAATTAAGCTGATATCAGAAAAAGCCTCGGTAAAAGAGCAAAAGGTAAGCTCTGAAGAACTTAATTCAAAAATAGCAACAATAGAAAAAGAGATGGGATCTAATATAAGCTAGAAAGGATTTACTATGATAAAAAATGATCTTTTTAACAGTTCTTTGATACCAATGGTAGTGGAGCAATCTAACAGAGGTGAAAGAGCTTATGATATCTACTCAAGATTATTGAAAGAAAGGATTATATTTTTAACGGGGCCTGTAACTGATGAAGTAGCTAGTGTAATTATAGCACAGTTATTATTTCTTGAGTCAGAAAATCCAAAAAAAGATATTTTTTTTTACATCAATAGTCCCGGTGGATTAGTAACAGCTGGATTGGGTGTTTATGATACGATGCAATATATCAAACCAAAAGTTTCTACTCTATGTGTAGGACAAGCTGCATCTATGGGCTCATTAATGCTATCTGCTGGTGCAACTGGCATGAGATTTGCTCTTCCTCATTCAAGGATTATGTTGCATCAACCTTCAGGCGGATTTTCTGGACAAGCAACAGATATAGAAATACATGCAAAAGAGATATTAGATATGAAAGAAAAGTTAAATAAAATTTATGAAAAACATACGAAGCAAAAAATAGATGTTATTAGAAAAACCTTAGAAAGAGATTATTTTTTAAGTCCATTAGAAGCAAAAAAGTTTGGAATAATAGATGAAATTATAGACAATAGAAGTCAGATGAAGTTTAGTTGAAGTTAATAGATTAGTATTGTATATTTAAATGAGTAATAAATAGTATGTCTAAAGATAAATCAAATAACAAGAACACCCTTTATTGTTCTTTTTGTGGAAAAAGTCAACATGAGGTAAAAAAACTAATAGCTGGTCCTACTGTTTTCATATGCGATGAATGCGTAGAGCTATGCATGGATATTATTAAAGAAGAAAATAAAACTAATAATCAAAAAATTGATGGAATTCCGAGTCCAGCAGAAATTAATAGAGTTTTAAATGATTATGTTATAGGCCAACATAAAGCAAAGAAAGTTTTATCTGTTGCAGTTCATAATCATTATAAAAGAATTAATTTTTCAAAAAATAAAGGAGATGTAGAGCTATCTAAGTCTAACATACTTTTAATAGGTCCTACTGGATCAGGAAAAACTCTTCTTGCCCAAACTTTAGCTAGAATCCTAGACGTTCCATTTACTATGGCTGACGCTACAAGTTTAACTGAGGCAGGGTATGTAGGAGAGGATGTTGAAAACATAATTTTAAAATTGGTTCAGTCCGCTGATTATAATATAGAGAGAGCTGAAAAAGGAATAATTTATATTGATGAAATAGATAAAATAAGCAGGAAATCAGACAACCCATCAATTACTAGAGATGTTTCTGGTGAGGGAGTCCAACAAGCATTATTAAAAATAATGGAGGGAACAGTTGCAAGTATTCCGCCTCAAGGTGGAAGAAAACACCCCCAACAAGAATTCTTAAATGTAAACACTTCTAACATATTATTTATCTGCGGAGGAGCATTTAGTGGTTTAGAGAAAATTATTTCTAAAAGAGGCGTTGATACTGGAATTGGCTTTAGTGCTAATGTTAGTGTTTCTGATAACAGAAAATTTTCAGATTTGCTAAGTGATGTTGAACCTGAAGATTTATTAAAGTTTGGTTTAATTCCTGAATTTATTGGTAGATTGCCTATATTAGCTTCATTAGATGATTTAGATGAAAAAGCATTAGTCGAAATACTAACTGTTCCTAGAAATGCTCTTATTAAACAATACAAGAAAATATATGACCTAGAAAATGTAAAGCTCACTTTTACAAAAGACGCTTTAGTAGCAGTTGCAAAAAAAGCAATTTCAAGAAAAACTGGGGCTAGAGGACTTAGATCTATATTAGAGGAAATTCTTTTAGACAGCATGTATGAGATACCTTCTGACGCTAATATCAGCGAGGTAGTATTGAATGAAGATGTAGTTTTAGGAAAATCGAAGCCAATTTTAGCATATGCTAAAAATAAAAAAGAAATTGAAACTAGTGCATAATTTTAGGTCTTGAAATCCTTTATTTAAATTATCACGTATAGATAGATAGGAGATTGTTATGAGACTACCTTTATTACCTTTAAGAGATATTGTTATTTTTCCCGATATGATTGTACCACTATTTGTAGGTAGAGAAAAATCTGTTGTTGCAGTAGAAAAAGTAATGAAAGCAGACAATAAGGATAAAAGTATATTACTTATTACACAAAAGGAGTCACAAGTAGACAACCCAAGTACAAAAGATTTATACAAGGTTGGCGTATTAGCCAATGTGTTACAAATGTTAAAATTACCTGATGGCACAGTAAAAGTGCTAGTTGAAGGGGTTTCTAGAGTAATAATTAAAGATGTCAAAGACAATGGTGATTACATTTCAGCAAGTTTAGATCAATTTCCGGAAAAAATATCTAAAACTGACGAATGTAAAGCTTTAGTTAGAGCCATCACGGAACAATTTGACGATTATGTTAAAGTCAATAAAAAGGTTTCAAAAGAAGTTACTACTTCAGTTTCTCAAATAGATGATCCAATCAAGCTTTCAAATACTGTAGCGGCTCATTTAGGAATTAAAATTAGTGAGAAACAAGAGCTCCTGGAAATTGAAAAAACGGAATTAAGACTGACAAAAATATTAGAGCTTCTCGAGTCTGAACTTGATGTTCTTAAAGTTGAAAAGAAGATTAGGTCTAGAGTAAAAAGGCAAATGGAAAAAACTCAAAGAGAATATTATCTAAACGAGCAACTAAAGGCTATTCAAAAAGAATTGGGAGATAACGAAGACGGTGTTGATGATAATGAAGAATTTTTAAAAAAAATACATTCTCTTAAACTTACTAAAGAAGCAAGAAAAAAAGCAGAAAGTGAACTTAAAAAATTAAAAAATATGAGTCCTATGTCTGCAGAGTCAACAGTTGTAAGGAACTATTTAGATTGGTTATTAAATATACCATGGAAAAGTCCATCAAGAATTAAATATGACTTAGCCTCAGCTATTAAATCTCTTGATCAAGACCATTTTGGATTAGAGAAAGTTAAAGAAAGAATAATTGAGTATTTAGCTATTCAAAAACGTGTGAAAAAAGTACAGGGATCAATTTTATGCCTTGTAGGACCACCTGGAGTGGGAAAAACCTCTCTAGGAAAGTCCATAGCAAAAGCAACTGGAAGAAAGTTTGTGAGAATTTCTTTAGGAGGTGTTAGAGACGAGGCAGAAATAAAAGGACATAGAAGAACATATATTGGTTCTATGCCAGGCAAAATTATCCAGGGAATGAAAAAAGCAGGATCATCTAATCCTCTCTTTTTATTAGACGAAATAGACAAATTAGGAGCTGATTGGAGAGGAGATCCATCTTCAGCTTTATTGGAAGCATTAGATCCTGAGCAAAATTCCGCCTTTAGTGATCATTATCTTGAAGTGGATTATGACTTATCTAACGTCTTATTTATAACTACCGCTAATTCTTTAAATATGCCACAGCCCTTGTTGGATAGAATGGAAGTAATAAAGTTATCTGGGTATACTGAAACAGAAAAACTTCAAATTGCAAAAAATCATTTACTAAAAAAACAGTACGATAGAAATGGTTTGTCCTTAAAGGAATGTAGTATAAGTGATGCTGCTGTTACCAATATCATAAAATATTATACAAGAGAGGCTGGAGTTAGGAATTTAGAAAGAGAAATATCCAAATTATGTAGAAAAACTACTACAGAAATTGTTAAAGGTAATAAAAAAAATATTTCCATTTCTGCTAATAACCTTCAAGACTTTTTGGGTGTAAAAAAGTTTAGACATGGTGAGGCAGAAAGAAAAAATTTAGTGGGAGTTACTACAGGATTAGCTTACACTGATTTTGGTGGGGATATACTAGCAATAGAAGCTGTCTTAATGCCTGGTAAGGGAAGAAGACAAATTACAGGACATTTAGGGGAAGTAATGAAGGAATCTATTCAGGCTGCAGTATCTTATGTGAGGTATAATGCTACTTTATTAGGAATAATACCTCCTGAGTTTGAAAAAAAGGATATTCATGTACACGTTCCAGAGGGCGCGACACCAAAAGATGGTCCGTCAGCAGGTATTGCAATAGTTACTTCTATTGTTTCAATTCTCACTGGAATACCTGTTAATTGCAAAGTAGCAATGACTGGAGAAATTACTTTAAGAGGCAGAGTTCTACCTATAGGAGGCTTAAAAGAAAAACTTTTAGCTGCTTTAAGGTCAGGAATTTCCAAAGTAATCATACCCAAAGAAAATGAAAAAGATTTAGAAGATATTCCAGATAATGTTAAGAAATCTATTAAGATAATAGTTGCAGAGAATATAATGGATGTTTTAAAAGAGTCATTATCAAAAAAAATCACGCCAATTGATTGGAAAGAGGATGATATAGTAGCCGAAAGATCTGTAAAAAATACTGATGAAAACCTTATTACGCATTAATGTATTATATTAATAACTTATTGACCTTATAGTATAAATTGTTCTAAAATAGCATATATTTTAAAAGGAGAGAGTAAGGTGAATAAAAACGAATTAATTTCTGCATTAGCAAGCGCTACAAATTTAAATCAAACACAATGTTCTGAAGTTTTACAATCATTTATAGACACTGTCACGAGTGAGTTAAAAAATGGATCTGAAGTTAAGATTATTGGTTTTGGGACTTTTAAAATTTCTAAAAGAAAAGCTACTACTGGAAGAAACCCACAAACAGGAGCTGAAATTCAAATTCCTGCTTCTAACCAACCAAAGTTTTCTGCAGGTAAGGCATTAAAATCTGCTGTTAATTAAATTTTAACAAGCAGAAAAATATAAAATAGGGCGATTAGCTCAGCTGGGAGAGCATCTCGTTTACACCGAGAGGGTCGGCGGTTCGATCCCGTCATCGCCCACCACCAAACACCGTACTGGGGGTGTAGCTCAGCTGGTTAGAGCGCCGGCCTGTCACGCCGGAGGCCGCGGGTTCGAGTCCCGTCACTCCCGCCATATTATATTAATAATTTAAATTGATGTATTTTTGTAAATAATGGTCTGTTAAGCAAAATTGTTATTTATTATAAATGCCTAATATATTTTTCTTTTGTAATTAATACTTCTTATTATTTTTAAAAAATCTCAAATAAACTAATTTTTACAAATAAATGGCATTTTTATTGCTATCTAATTAATTATTGTTAATAAGGAAAAAATGCAAGCTCCTTCTTCAGAAAGTTTAAGTTATTTAATAAAAAATTTTCAAAATGACGATTTTTTAAATACTGAAAAAATTGCAAATAATATTGTAACTGAATTTCCTCATCATGATATTGCATGGCGGATCTTAGGAAAGTTATATACAGATCAAAATAGAGCCACTGATGCACTTTATGCTATTTTAAAAGCAGTAGAGTTAATTCCTGAAGATGCAGGGCTACTAAATAATCTTGGATTAATTCAACAGGATTTAGGTGAATTAAGAGACTCAGTAGTTAGTTTTAAAAAATCTGTAGAAATAAACCCTAGTTATCCAGAAGCAAAATTTAATTTAGCTAATACTTTTCATAAGCTAGGAAGAAAAGAAGAAGCAAAAAGTTATTACCTTAAAGCTCTAGAGATAAACCCTGGACATTTTGCAGCTAACATAAATTTAGGTGTAACATTCTTAGAAATGAATAAATATAAAGATTCAGAAAAATTTTTTAGAAAATCTAATAACTTAAAACCTGATATTTCCTTAACTCACAATTATCTTGGTTATACACATTTTGAGTTGAATAAATTAAATGATGCTTTTTATTCATTTCTTAATGCAATAGAAATTACACCAGACTATCAAGAGGCTTGGAATAATATTTACTATCCAATTAAATTAATTAAACCATATGATACTAAATCTTTGAAAAGTTACTTTAATTTTATTAATAAGCAAGAATATACAAATCTTAATTTAAAATTAGCTATCTTAGAATATAAACTTAATATTGGAAAAAAAGAAGCTAAACAATTTTATGATAAAGCGCTTACTTCATTATTAGTTAAAAAAAAGAATATAATTAAAAATCCAAAACCAATAGAAAATAGTGTTAAAATAAAACCTAATAAAGTGATAGGATTGCTACATTTTGGAAGAAGTGGTTCTGGGCTATTGCATAGTCTTATTGATAATCACTCTGAAGTTATGACTTTACCAAGCATTTATTTTAGTGAGTTTTTTGATCCAGATAATTGGGATGAACTTATTAAGCTAGGTTGGGAAAAAATTATAGATAGATTTATAGAGTTTTATCCTGTTTTTTTTGATGCTCGAAGCCCTTATCCTATACAATCAATAAATAAAAGTAAAATAGAGAAAATAGGAATATTAGAAGGAATGACTTCATTAGGAGCAAATAAAAATGAGTATCTTTTTTTAGATAAAAATTTATTTAAAAATGAATTATTTAATTTGATTTCTAAATATAAACATTTAGATCACTTAACTTTTTTCTATTTAGTTCATTATGCTTATGAAAAATTAATTAATAAAAAAAATAATAAAAAGATTATTTTGTATCATATTCATAATCCTGACGTTATTACAAAACTTAACTTTGCTAGACAAGAACCTGATGCTAAATGGATTGTAATTGTTAGAAACCCTGTAGATAGCCTTGAGTCATGGATTTATAAGGCTTTTTATGAAAATAGGTATTATGAGGTAGTCAATAGTATTAGGGCAATGTTGCTTCAGGTAGATGATATATTTTTTTTTAATAAGGATGTAATAGGTTTAAAGTTAGAAGATCTTAAAAGTAAACCTGAAAATACAATTACCTTGCTATGTAAATGGATGGGTATCAAAAAAGAAAAAAGTCTATTTGAAATGACAGCACAAGGAAAAAAGTGGTGGGGAGATAGAAGCAATCCTCATATGCCAGCCTTTGGTAGTGTTTCTAAATCTAAGATTGGAAAAATTTTTAGTGAGAATGATGCATTAGTTTTTAATACTTTATTTTATCCATTTTCTGTAAAGTTTGGTTATAAAAAAGAAGATTTAAATAAATTTAAGAATGATTTGCAATTAATAAAGCCTTTAATAGATAAGATTTTTAATTTTGAAGAAAAATTAGCGGATAGAATAGGGATGAGCCATAAGGACTTTATGAATTTAGGATCTTATAGATACCTAAGAAAAATTATTAATGAAAGATACACAATACTAGAAGGTAATGGAACTTACTCAAATCTAATAAGCCCAATATCAAAAATTGTATAGTAAAATATATTAACTGCTGGGCAATTTAACTAATTTTAATTAATGAAAAAACTTTGTATAAAATATAAAAAATGTTACTTTTTTAAATAGTATATATGGAACAAACATCTATTTACTTATTAGCTGAAACACTAGTAAATCAGAATATGAGAACTCATGAATTAACTATTGCGTTTCAAATTTTTACAATACTATTTTACTTTTTTGTAGTAATAATTACTGCATATATAATAAGAAATTTATATATACTAGTGAGATTAATTGCTACGTTTGTAGCTATATTATTTAATTTTATACTCATTTATAATATTCAAATCCAATCAAATTTAGGAAATATATTACTAAACTCACTAAGCAAACTAGCAGCAGAAGACCAAGCTCCTCTTTTTAAGGAAAACCTATTAAAACAAGGGCTTGATCCGGGAAAAGAAATTACAATATTAGATCCAAATTTATTTAGTATTTATATAATAACTTTATTAATATTAGGTATTATTGCTCCTGTNTATCTATATTTGTTTGCAAAATGGGAAAAAATTTGACTTTAATAGTAAAGGTTTTATATTTTTCTAAAATATAAATTATTTATCTTGTATATTTATTTGCGTAAACCAGATAACTAATTTTTAATAATATTCTACTAAAATTCTATTCTCATCACCTTGTAGTTGAGGGGTTTGTTCTCTGCCCAGCCTTATTGCTTGTCTAGTTACATTAGCATGTACATAGGTATACAATTCACCTGATGTTACCTTCTTATCATTATTTACATCAGCATCTCCTTCTAAACCCTTCATTAAAAAATAGCTAAATAGACCATGGTCAGCCTCTGGAAGGCTGCCTGAAATTTCTGATCCTGAGGATGCACTAAAAACTGTAAAATTTTTAGGGACAGCTGTTTCTATTGGTACAATCGTAATAGGCCTTGCATCAGCAAGTATCATATCTTTTTCTCTGCTTTGCCCAGAATAGCATGCATCAAGAAATACTGTTACNGACTTAGGTTTTATGCTTTTAACAGTATTAAATATTTCTGAACGTAGAAGCGCAGTGTCCTCCAGTAATCTCGGTTCACCGTCATAAGGTAATAAATACAATTCTTTTCCATCAGTGCTAGCTAGGCCATGTCCTGCAAAGAAGATATAGATATCAGATTGATTTGGGTTGCTATATCCTTTAAGCCAAATCTTTAAAGCCTTTTTAATAGCAATATTACTTGCGCTATTATTAGAAATTAGTTTTATATTACTTTTATTTATTCCCAAAATACTTTCTGCAAAATCAGAAAAATAATTAGCATCTCTGTCAGCATATTTTGCCTCAGGTGCATTCGTATATTTGCTTATACCAATAATAAGGGCTATTGCATTTTTATTTTTTTTACCTTTTTTATTTAAAGGATTGAGTTTAGCAAAACTAAAGATTTTTTGATTGTTTTTTATTTCTCTTTCAAGAAAAATAGTTTTTTTTGTTGATAATCCTGCATAATCTGTAGCTTCTACTACAACCTCTATCCCTTCCTTCGGAACAAATATATTGTGTTTGAAATTACCATTTTCCATTATGTTTACTTTAAAAGCATTAATTGTTAATTCTGCAATTTTATTATTGTCTTTTACTGAGCCTTTAATAATACCTTTCTTTTCTTTTACTAACGAAGATGTAATTAATAAGTTTGGTGGTTCTATATCTGAAGATATTATTTCTTCTTGCTTTAGTCTCTGATTTTTAATATCTGCCAACTCTCTTTCTAATTGTTTTCTTATTTGCCTTTCTTTTCGCAATGCTTCCTGATTTTTTTTAATCTGAGAGTTATCCTGAGTAGCTTCTTCGGCTAAAACTGATCCTTCAAACTCACCCTTTTCATATTTCTTTCCACTCACCCATTGATTTTTTTTCCATAAACCATCCCAAACTCTTCCATCATTATAAGTATAAGTGCCTTTGCCATCAAACTCACCATTTTTCCATTCTCCTTTATATTTACTTCCTCTTAATTCGTCATCTGAATAATAATAATAAGTTCCAATNCCGTGATATTTCATATTTTTCCATTGTCCTTCATATTTGTCTCCATTTGCCAACATATGAGTTCCATAAGGTAGACTATTATTTATCCATTTCCCGATATATTTTCCACCGTCAGAAAAAGTATGGGTTCCTTGTCCATGATATTTACCCTTTTTCCATTCTCCTTCATATACGTCTCCATCATTAAAACTAAGAGTTCCCACTCCATCAAACTCACTGTTTTTAAACTCACCATAATATATAGAGCCTTTTGTGCTTTTTTTAGTGGAAGTTACTTTTCCTTTACAATTATGCCAACTTGATGGAATTTCAGTGTAAGTAGTTTTAATAGGGGAGCCAGGGCATTGTTTCATAATCGATGTATTGGAAAAATTATATTCTCCTTTTGCATATTTTTTTCCATCAATTAATTCAAGCTTTTGATTAAATTCACCTTCCCAAACACGACCATCATTAAAGAAATAGGTTCCCCAACCTTTGGGAGAGCCATCTTTATATACTCCAATATACTTATCTCCTTTTGCCGCATTATCTGCTAAATAATAATAAGTTCCCATACCATCTTGTACTGAATTCTTAAACTCTCCTTCATACTTATCACCTTTAAATTGATTGCTTGACTCAAAATAATAAGTTCCCTTTCCAAAAAACTCACCATTTTTAATTTCTCCTTCATACTTATCACCTTTAAATTGATTGCTTGCCTCAAAATAATAAGTTCCCATTCCAAAAAACTCACCATTTTTAATTTCTCCTTCATATTTATCACCTTTGAATTCATTGTTTGCTAAAAAATAATAGGTTCCTTTTCCATTAGGTTGGCCGTTTTTAAATTCTCCTATGTATGTATTTCCTTTAAAACCTTCATCAAATGATACATATGTTCCTGAGCAGTTATTCCAACTATCCGGAATAGAATCATAATAAGTTTTAATAGGGGATCCAGGACAACTATTAGAAGGCTTAGCTTTTTCTAATGATTTTATATACTCTCCTTTCGCATATTTTTTTCCATTAACCCATTCATGATTTTTAAACTCTCCTTCCCAGACTCTTCCATCAGCAAAAGAATAAATACCTTGTCCATGATAATTACCATCTTTCCATTCACCTACGTATTTTGCTCCTTTTTCATCATTATCTGCTAAATTAAAGTAAGATCCAAACCCATGGTACTTTCCGTTTTCCCACTCACCTACATACTTATCTCCACTTGCANGAGCATGGGTACCGTAAAAAAATTTGCCGTCCTTCCAATTACCAGTATATTTGCCTCCATCTGCAAAGGTATGAGTTCCTTCTCCATGATAATTACCATTTTTCCATTCACCTACATACTTTTGTCCTTTTGCCGCATTCTCTTCTAAATAATAATAAGTTCCTTCTCCACTATATACTCCATTTTCCCACTCACCCACATATATATTACCATTAGCAAGTTTATGAGTTCCATAAAAAATTTTGTCATTCTTCCATTCACCTATGTATTTTCCTCCATCATTCCATGTGTGTATTCCTTCCCCATNCCTTTTGTGGTTTTTAAAATAACCTTCAAATTTTCCTCCATCAGCCCATGTATGAGTCCCTTTTCCATTAAACTTGCCATTTTTAAACTCACCTTCGTATTTATCTCCTTCGTATCCTTTATTAGTATTAATAAATATACCTATGCATAAGTTCCAGCTAGTAGGTATTAACTCATAGCTTGTTTTGATAGGAGATCCAGGACATGTCTTTGCAGCTAATAAAGAAGTGAAAGGAAGAAAAAAAAATATAATAGGCAGAATATATAAAATATATCTCATATTTTTTATTTTATCATGAGTTAATTTTTTTAAAAGAAAAAGTAATACACTCTTATTATTGATTAGTTTTAATAGTATTATAATGGAAAAATATTTTTTAAATCTAAAGTAATTTATTATCAAACTTAGTTTATAAACTTTCGTGACAAGCCTTTATTCTTAATTAATTTCCAGCTATTATAAANACTACTTTGGGTAACATTAATTCATATAAAGTTACTCTATTGAAATCTTTTTTTAATTTACATGTATTATTCTTAATTGATCCTAAAATTTTTGAAGCATTACTGGATTTAATACCTATATTCATATCTTCAGGAAGCATATCAAGTTTTTTTAATATCGCTTTCGTATCAAGTTTTCCAACTGCTATTCCTATTAGACACCCTTTTTTGTTTATGATTGGGCCACCGCTATTACCTGAGTTTATTTTTGAAGTAATTAAAAAATTGTTAGGATTATCTCCTAGGCCTGTTGTTTTTGCAACTATTCCTTCAGTAATAGTTGGTAATGATGCACCAAAAAAATCAGGCATGGGATAACCAATCACTAAGGCATCTGATCCAGGTTTTGGATCTTCAAAGTTACTAATAGAGAAAAATTCATTTTTTTTACCTAATTTATTAATAAGTTTAAGAACTGCTAGATCTTTTTTCTTATCATAATAAGCAATTTCAGCAGCACTTTCCTTTCCTATCCCTGTTCTTATAAGTACAATAGATGTACCTTCGATTACATGATAATTAGTGATAACATAATTTCCATCATCAATTAAAAAACCACTACCAAAAAAAATATCTTTGGTCTTAAAAGGTACAAAGTTTTTATTGCTNGAACTTTTAGGNAACCAGGATATATCAAAAGATTTTGAAGAAAGGTTATTGCTTATATTAATATTTAAAGGTTCAATAGTTTCTTCTATTGATCGTTTTTCTATTTTTTCGTTAGTAAAGTTATTATTTTTATTTACTAAATCTTTATTATTTTCTTTATCTTCTTTACCAATTTCACTAGGAGTATTTATAATATCAGATGAAACATTTTCATTTCTTTTATCTAAAAAATTGATTTTATTAGCAGACTCTAAAAGTATTTTTGCTCTTAGTTCATACCCAATTTTTCTATATAATTCCGCAGCCTTTAAGTATAATTCCTTTTCTTGTTTCTTATAGCCCATTACCCCTCTGATTCTTCCTAAATAAACTAAAACTTTTGGGGAATTATTATTTTTAATAATTTCTCCTTCTAGATATGTAATTGCATCATAGGGATCTTCATTTAAAAAAAGTTGTTTTGCGTACGCTATTATTACATTTGGATCATTTTTTCTGTCATTGAGTAATTTAACAAGCCTTTTTTTAGCATTATCTGAATAGCCTGTTTTTAATTCAATTTCTATCAATATTAATTCTGTTTGAACCGGTTTAAATGAGCTTTTAAGTAAAGGTCTAATGTTTTGATAGGCTTTTTTAAATTTTCCTATTTCCAAATAGGCATAAGCTATACCTAAATAAGCCTCTTCATCTTCAATTTCAGATGAAAAGATTGCATCTTCAAAATATTTTTTTGCTTTTTCAAATTCTCTTAATTTTAAGAATGCTCTGCCATAGGATATGAGTAATTTAAAATTATTGTCTTTACTTGACTTTATGGAATTTAAAATTTCAAGAGCTTTTCCTACTTGCCCATATTCTATATAAATACTGGCATGTGATAACTTTCTATTTATTGTTTGATTGGCCTTAGAGTTATAACAAAATAAATATAAATATAAAAAAATTAAAATATATAGTTTATAACTAATTATCTTGAGCATTTTTAATTTCTTCTTCAAGTGCTTTAAAGGCTTCAGAGCTTTCTAATCTTAATTTTAGTTGTTCTTCTTTGTTAATTTTATCAACTAAAATTTTATTAGCTGAACCAATNGGGTATGCTAATTTTATATATGATCTATATTTAGTTCCTAAATTTATTATCTTTCTATTACTTACTTTAAAACCAATAAGTTCTACATTATCTATTCTACTAATTGAAGTAATAGTAGTTTCATCATAATTGTCACTATTTTCATCAATACCAACATCTTTTAAAAACTGTTTTGTTTTACTACTTATACTTTCTTCTACCTTGCTTGCTAATTCTCTTTTAGCAGTTAGCAGAGCTTTATCTATTGACATTTGTAGATCTGATGAAGTTGNTGTGCCTACACTTGTCANAGTATTTCCATTAGCATCTTGATCNGTAAACCATTCTGGGATTTCCTCAACTGANGTTTGCATTTCTTTTTTTCTTTGTTCTACTATTTTTTCTTCATCAGCCTCATAGTTTTCTGGTAATGTTGTATTAATTGCATCTTTAGTAGACTGGCAACTAGTTAAAACCAATTTACTAACTATTAACATAGTTATTACTATTTTTTTCATTTTTTTTCTTTTCTCCCTTCTAAGGCAAAATAAAATTTANCCATTATTTCNGCATCAACTGAATTAGGATCAATTTTTTTAATTTTTTCTAATAATATAATATTCTTTGCTAAATTTTCATAATCATTATTTTCATAGCTAGTAATAGCTGAGTTAGAAAAATAAAATACAGCTTCTGTAAAGTTTTTTAGATTAAAATTTATAATTCCCATAATTTTATTAGCTTGCATATTATTTGGTGCTTTTTTAAGAGCCTCTGTAAAAGCAGCATTAGCTAAAGGAACTTTATTTTGTTTTATATAAAGTACACCTAAGGAATTATAATAAATGGCTGACTCAGGATTTTTGTTTATAGCTAAAATAAAATTTCTTTCAGCTTCTTTATATTTTTTCATATTATAAAAAATTTTTCCCTTTAAAAAATTAATATTAGCATTTGGTTTTTCTAACAGTTCAAAATTTGATATAGTTTCTACAGCTTTTTCATAGTAGCCATTTACAAATAATAATTCTGAATACATGTAAGTGCTTTTTTTATTGGGTCCTTTGCTTGTATTTAATTTTATATATACTTTGTCTAATTCATCCATGTTATAATTATCTTTAGTAACAAATTCCTGAAAACTTTTATGATTTTCTATTAGTTTGGAATTGCTAATTTTTTTAACAATTTTAATTTCATCTCTAGAAGAATTATTAAAATCTAAATTATCTTCAACTAATTTAAATTGTGGGTCTGGCAAAGTTTTTAATAACTTTCTAGAAATATTGTCTGCTACAGCATAAATACTTTCTTCTTTTAAATTATTAGTAGCACTATATAAACCTGATGCTATAGAAAATGGAGAAAGAGGAAAACTTCCTTTAGCTTTAGTATCTATCAAGCTAGCCTCCCATAATACTTCATTATTGTTTGATGATATTAATCTTATATCAATATCAATGTTAATACTTGAATACAATCCCAAGTATGTATAACTGAAATTATTAATTTCTATTTCTAAGACACTATCACAGTCAAGTTCTTTCGATAATAAATTAAAAGCATCTAAATCATGATATTTGTTTTTTTTAATTAAGTAGTCTATTCTATTTAATTCTACGTCTCTATAGTTGTAGGATGATAAATGAGCATAAATTGATTTTCTTATAATTTTATCTATACCAATATTATGTAGGCCTACAAAAAAGTCTTTTTTATTTATATCTGATTTTATAGGTATGATAATGATACATTTAGGAGCTTTTTTATTATAATCCTTGCTCAAGTTATAATAAACTTTGCTNTGTAAAGGATTATTGTATTCTTTAAATTTTTTATTACCTTGCTCAAGTTATAATAAACTTTGCTCTGTAAAGGATTATTGTATTCTTTAAATTTTTTATTACCTTCTACATATTTTGTTGAGCAAGCTTGCAAAAAAAAATATGATAATATCAAGATATATAATTTATTCATTAAAATATACATTAATCATGACGTCCTTTTTTCTGATATCAAATCTATTTATTTCATTAATTTTAGCTTTCAAAGATTTGATTGAATACTCATTTCTAAATTTTATTCTATCCTTTGTTGCAATTAAAAGTAAAAATTCTTGTTTATTGTTTTTTTCTAGAATATCTTTTTCTGAATACTGCAATTTAAATCTTTGCTCACAAATTGTATTAGGTATAGTTATTTTATTTTTAATATAATTATTTTCACATAAAGGATTTGGAAACAGGCGAGTAATCTTTTCATTATAAATATTTGTAGATCCTGATGGGGAATAGTAAAAAATATTTACAAACATTTCAGATAATGGTGAAATTTCTATTTCTAGATTTTCTGTAGAGGAATAAAAATCTCCTATTTTAGTTTTATTATTGTTGTTTATTTCAAAGACTTTTTTATTTAATAAAACACTAAAATCAAAATTTGGATCAGGTTTTTCAGATTTTATCACATTCGCTGTTATAGTTTGTTTGCAATAATATTTACCTAAAGTTTCATCATAGGATGCTTCTCTTTTAGAACTAAAATCTTTTATTACTCCTATTGATTCTGTCCAAATATTACTAAATTGCTTGCAACTTTCACTGCTTTGAGACTCTTTGCATTGTAAAATAGATTCTGAGGTAATAAATTCGCCAAGGCTGCTTGCAGCTTTATTTTTTGCATTCTTTAATGCTATTTCACATGCTTGATTTTCAGATAAATTTTTTCCGTAGTAAAATATTTCACTTAAAGTAATAACCTTTGACTCAGCTAAAAAAACATTAACAAAGCTTAAAAAAAATAAATTTAGAAATAATATTTTTTGCATGTAATTATTTCAATCATATTTTATTAATATTTTATCTTTACTTCCTAGCAATTGCGGTGTTTGTTCTCTTTCTGCATTAAGTGCATAATTACTTACTTCTTTAGTAATAAAAGAATTTAGTTCAAATAATGTTAATTTTTTATCTTTATTATCATCGGCATTTCCTCTCAATCCTTTTAATAAAAAATATGTAAAAAGCCCATGTTCTTGTTCTTTTATAGCGCCACTAGTTTGAGTATTACTAGTGGCAGTAAAAATAGACATATTATCAGAAATATGATTAATCTTTGGAACTATTGTAATGGGCCGCGAGTCAGCGATTAAAAGCTTTTCTTCTCTGGTTTGTCCTGTAAAACAGGCATCTAGAAAAATAGTTATAGAGTTTGCATTTAGATTAGCCAAATTTTTATATAAGTTTTTTGTATCTATACCAATTGAATAATTAGGGTCTATATCAAATGCCAATAAGCCAGTAGTTTTTTCCTCAAGATTTGATATTCCATGTCCGGCAAAATAAATAATTATATTAGAGGTTGAGTCTTTTACATTTCTTTTTAACCATCCCTTGCTTCCTAATAGTTTATTAATTTCTGCATAAGTAGCCTTGCTATTTAATATCATTTTAATATTTTGCTTACTAATACCTAACGTTTCAATTAGGTATTCTCGAAAAACTTGAGCATCATTGTAGGCATATTTAGCATCTGGAACATACTGGTAGTTTTCTATCCCAATTACTACAGCGAAAGTATTTTTATTTTTCATTGATGTTTTAATTGGAATGTCTACATCTGAAAAAATATTATTATTTAAAAACTCTTTTCTAATAATAATTAAAGTCTTTTCTGAAATATTACCATTAACGTCTTCAGCTTGCACTTTGATTTTATTTTCACCAAATCCTAACTTAACCTTTGCTACAAAATTTCCATTTTCATCTGCGGAGGTGTTGTTTCCTCCAACTAAAAGTTTCATTACTCCCTTATTGTCCTTGACTTTTCCTCTTACCAATGTCGTATAATTATCTACTTCTATAAAACTTTCTTCAGGTTGGACAACTGGGCTTGTAATTAATATATTTGGTGGTTGCTTATCATTTTTGGCTTCACTAATAAGCTTAGTTTCAGTTTCTTTAAAAGCTTTTTGCCAAGAAGGTATAGTAGATTCACTTTCTCTTAAATCTGCAATTCTATTTTTAATCTTGTTAATTATATACCCAACATCAAATCGCTTTATTTTTACTTCTCCTTTAGTATTTTTATCTGAAAAGTATTTAATTCTTATCGCTTCAGTCTTTGGAGATACTTGTATATAAAAACGATCATCTGTTATTTTTCCACGAACACCTTTTGCACCAACTATGTAAGCACCTTTGTCAGAAGGGTAAACTTCCACATCATAAATTTTTGATATAGAGCAAGTAAAGACTTTACTAGTATAGGATGGCTTTAGTCTAATAATTTCAAGGGTTATAATTCCATTAGTTTCTAATTTAATTTTATTCAGTTTATGGCAATCACTTGAAAAACTACCGCTGTATGTCAAATCAATTGTTCTAGAGGAATTTATAATATCCTCTAAGTTGCTCTCTGCATTAATTTTTAAACAAATACTTAATATTAAAGTAATTAAAATAAAATTTTTCATAAAGTTATAATATCAAGATGTGAGAATTTTTAAACAAAAAGAGGTAGCCTCAGACCTAACTCATAATTAAAAAAATAAAAGCTAAATTACTCTTGAAATTTAATTAAATTAAATCAGGTTAGTTATCTAGTATATCTTCTACTGCCTTTATTCCTGCAGCTGCACATTTTTCATCTTGGTCTGCTGTAGCACCGCTTATCCCAATGGCTCCTAAAAGATGTCCATTTTTTGTTTTAATTGGTAATCCTCCTGCAAAAGCAACTATATCTTTTGAGTGAGCTAAGCCAGGTGCTCTTCCTGGTTTACCATCTTTTTTTCCATAAACTATTTCTTCTATCTTTCTAGTAGGATAGGGTATGCCTGCAGAAGACTTTGCTTTTTTTTGAGCTATATCAATGCTTAACAAAAAAGCATTATTTTGTCTTCTAAACAAAACTAAATCTCCTCCAGCGTCAACAATAGCAATATTTACTGGGTTATAACCATTCTTTAGCTGATCTGTCTCGCAAGCGTCAGCCATAGTTTTTGCCAGAGACAAATTGATAACGGGTTTTAATTCAAGACTGTGATTGTCAGCTTTTAATTGAAACGAAATATATATTCCAAATAAAATTATATACAGATATCTTAAAGTCATAATTTAATTCCTTTATAAAAATTATAATAAAATCAATATAACTTTTTAATTAGAAAAACTAAATTTTATTTTTATGAAATTAGGTTAGATATTTTTTTTCTAAACGTTTCTGCAAAAGTTCTTTTTTTCTTGAATATAGAAAATTCATCTTGAGTTAAAAAGTCTTTATCAATTGCATGACAACTTAAAATAACGTCGCTAGAGTTTTGAGATTTTAATACATAATGTAAAATATTGTTTACCATTTTTTTCTCTACTATATGGTAAACCTCATTAACTAAGCCTTTTCGTATCAAGACTTGATTTAAATCATACTCTACCATTCTTATATCATAAATCACTTTAATTATAGCGCAATTAGATATATACTCAAAATGAGATACTACATGAAAAATTTTTTGGAAAATAATTTCAAGAATAATTATGATTTAATATGGAAGAATTTTCTTCAGTTAGAAATAAATAGATCTTATGAAGCTATTAAATTATTAGGAAATGCAAATGCTTATCTAGTATTGCAAGTAGTAGCATGGCATAATTTTTTGCTAGTTACTGAAGGAGGTAATGAGCATAAAAGAGAACAAATTGTAAAAAAGTGGTTAAAGGAAAATAGAATCAAAAAAAATAAAAAATATATTTTAACTTATACTCTTATATCAGAGCTTACTGGATTACCTTTAGAAACTGTTAGAAGAAATGTAAAAAAACTAATTAAAAAAAAATGGGTTAGATATAAAAAACAAACAGGTGTAGAGTTTTACGCTAGTGAAGAAAATAATAAAAAATTAACCAATGAATTTAATCTTAAAGAGACAGCAATGGTAGTTGATTTTTTAAAATTTGTGAGTAGCTTAGATAATAGAACTTCTTAACTTATTGGTTAATATGAATAATACTAAGAAAATTTATGTAAATGGTAAATGGTCTAGCGGAAATGGAAATGAGATAGTTCCTGTTGTTAATCCAGCGACCGAAGAAGTTATTACAGAAATATTATTAGCTAATGAAATTGATTTAAACTTTGCTGTAAAGTCTGCAAAAAATGCATTTGAAAGTTACTCTATTATAACATTGAGTCAAAAAATTGATTTATTTAATAATATAATTGAAGTCTTTAAGAAAAGGATAGATGATTTAGCTACTGTTATCTCATTAGAAATGGGATCTCCAATTAATCTTTCTAAGAAAGCTCAGGCGCCATCTGGGCTAGGACACTTTTTGAGCACCTTAAGTGCTTTAAAAAAATTTAATTTTGAGGAGGCAATAGATGAAGCTACAATAATTACGAAGGAACCTGTAGGAGTTTGTGGCCTCATTACACCATGGAATTGGCCAATAAATCAGATAGCTTGTAAAGTTGCACCTGCTCTTGCCGCAGGATGTACCTTAATTTTAAAACCTAGTGAGATAGCGCCTTTAAGTTCAATAATTTTTACTGAGATTATGCATGAGGCAGGAGTTCCTGGAGGTGTGTTTAATTTATTACAAGGTGATAGCAAGCTGGGCGTAGCAATGAGCAAACATTCAGAAATAGATATGATTTCATTTACTGGCTCTACCAAAGCAGGTATTTCTGTAGCTAAAAATTCTGCTGATACTGTAAAAAGGGTTACTCAAGAATTGGGAGGAAAGTCTGCAAATATCATTTTAAGAGATGCTGATTTTGAAAAATCTTTCAGAAAAGGAGTAATTGGATGTATGAGTAATTCTGGGCAGTCATGCAATGCTCCTACTAGAATGATTATTCCAAATGAAAAAATGGAAGATGCAATAAATTTATCAAAGGAAATAATAAAATCAATAATAGTTGGCGATCCTAATTCTCCAGAGACAACTTTAGGTCCTTTAGCTAACAAAAATCAATTTGAAAAAGTTAAGTATTATATTAATTTAGGTATAAATGAAGGAGCGACGTTAGTTGTCGGAGGAAATAATTTTCCAAAAAATATTAAAAAAGGATATTTTGTATTACCTACTATTTTTGCAAATGTTGAAAATAACATGAAAATTGCTAAAGAAGAAATTTTTGGGCCAGTATTAGTTATAATAGGGTATGAAAATGAAAGTGAAGTAATAAAATTGGCTAATGACTCTGAGTATGGCTTAGCTGGGTATATATCTTCATCAAGTATAGATAAAGCAATTTCTTTAGCTAAGCAAATTAGAACCGGAATGGTACATATTAATTATGCTCCAGTTAATCAAAAGGCACCTTTTGGAGGCTATAAAAAATCAGGCAATGGAAGAGAGTGGGGCAAATATGGAATTGATGATTTTTTAGAAAATAAAGCTATTGTAGGAATTAAGCCTAATTAATTACTTTATTAGCCTTTAATTTAAATCAACATATTTAAATGATATGTCATTATTGTTAATCCCCCTTCGTGGGTTAGCTATCCAACTTGCAACTTTTCCTGGTTCAAGCTCTTGTTTCATTAAACTTTTAATAAAGCTTTTATCTTGTTCAGATGGCAACCAAGAAGACAGTTGTTTATTATATGTTTTATTGTCTAATAAATTACCACGAGGATCTACATGTAAATTAGACCAAATCCCAATACTTCTTCTAAATTTTGTACTTGGGAGCGATAAAGTAAAATCTTCATAGCCATTTTTACTAATCAGACGATTCCATCTTTTTACTCCTATATTACAATCGTCTACATATGCTACTCTTGTAATTTCGTTCATAGCATTTCTCATTGGAATATCTTGAATAACTATCTTGTTATCAACAAAGTTTTCTATTTTATAAAATGTATTTTTCTCGCTATGATCTTTAAATCTAAATTCATCAGGCCTTCCTTTTAAGCCATTAGCAAAAGCGGTCGCAGCATTTGTTGAAATTTCTGATCCAAAAAGATCTAGTGAAGAAGAAAACCAAAAATTAATATATTTTTGTATTGTAGGTAAATCAATAGCACCTGCATTTCTAATAGCATCAACAGAATCTGTTTTAAGTTGTTTCATTACTTCTAATGTTCTTTCTATCATTCTAGTAATTCCCGACTCTCCAACTTGCATGTGATGTGCTTCTTCTGTGAGCATGAATTGGCACGTTCTTGCTAAAGGGTCAAAACTACTTTCTGCTAAGGATTTTAATTGGTATTTACCATCTCTATCAGTAAAGTATGTAAACATGTAAAAACTTACCCAATCAGAAATAGGTTCATTAAAAGTTCCCAATATTCTTGGATTATCTTCATCTCCAGAATTTCTTTCTAATAATGCTTCAGCTTCCTCTCTTCCATCTCTTCCAAAATAAGCATGTAATAAATAAACCATAGCCCATAGGTGTCTTCCTTCTTCTACATTAACCTGAAACAAGTTTCTGAGATCAAATAATGATGGGCAAGTTTTTCCTAATAATCTTTGTTGTTCTACAGATGCAGGTTCTGTATCACCTTGAGTAACAATTAAGCGTCTTAAAATTGATCTGTAATCACCTGGAACTTCTTGCCAAACAGGTTTTCCTATTGAGTCTCCGAAATGTATTTTTTTATCTTTTACTGGATCAGCTAAAAAAATACCCCATCTGTAATCAGGCATTTTAACTTTTCCATAAGAAGCCCATCCAGCCGTATCAACTGAAATTGCAGTTCTTAAATAAACATCATTTCCTTGAAAACCTTCTGGACCCATTTCTTGCCACCAATTTTTAAATTTTGGTTGCCAGTGTTCAAGGGCTCTTTGTAATGATAAGTCATTACTTAAATCAACATTATTAGGAATTCTTTCTTGATAGTTTAATTTACTCATATTTACACCCTTTTATTATCAAATTTAGCTTTTGTTCCAGTTCCAAAAAGCTTTAAAGCTCCTTTTTCACTTGATGCATTTGGCCTATTAAAAATCCAATTCTGCCAAGCAGAAAGTCTTCCAAAAATTTTTGTTTCACATGACTCTTTTCCAGGAAACCTTAAATTAGCCTCTAACCCAGTAAGTGCATCAGGTGAAAAAGAGGTTCTTTCTTCTATACTAAGCCTAATTTCTTCTTTCCAATCTAAGTCATCTGGTATCACAGTAATAAGGTCATTTTTATATGCTTCTTCAGCATTAAGAATTCTATTAGTAATATTTTCAAGGTTTTCTAATTTATGCTTGTCTTCATTAAATCTAGTTTGCAATCTTGTTTGCCCATTAACCATTTCTAGCAGCTCAAAGTTAAGTTTACATAAACTGATAAATGGTCCATTTTTATTATTATCTTTCAATGAATTGTTCAACATATAGGTTCGATCGGCAGAAAAAAGTAGTTCTGATAAAAATCCTCCAAAACAACTTTTATTATCAACTATTGTAAAAATTGATCTAGACGATATATCTAACCTTGAAAAAGTTCTTCTCATAAACCCTATTGTTTCATTTATAAACCAATTATTTTTATGACTAACTAATGTCTCAGTAACTTTATTAATATGTTCAATGTCACCTCTAGATTTAATTGTTAGTACGCCTATTTCTAATTCATTAGTTCTTAGGTTTAAAATTAAATCATCAAGTTCTCTAATAAACTTTAGCACCCACCAGTCACATCCTTTTTGTATTATACTGTTGATATCACAAACATCAGAAACTTTAGGCCCATTTATAGTAATTTCAGCTATTCTTTTGTCTCTATTTAAAGCACATGAAATGGTCTCATAATTGATATTGTCATTTTCAATTTGGCATTTTAACTTTAAGAGTTTTATTCCTTCCTTTCCATTTCTTAATTTTACATTATTAGCAATTTCCATTGATCTTTTATCTACCAGATCATTAAATTTTGAAGGAGGAGCAATAAAATCTACTAGTTTCCAATCAAGTGCTTTTTTACCTCTAACTCCATCTGCGTTAGTACAAAATATATCTGCTAAGTCTTTTCTTACTTTTCTTTTATCTGTTAATCTGGTAAGACCACCGGTTCCCGGTAAAACCCCTAATAATGGAACTTCTGGTAAACTTACTGTGCTAGATCTATCATCAACAAGTAGGATTTCATCACATGCTAAGGCAACTTCGTAACCTCCTCCTGCACAAATTCCATTGATTGCAGCAATGAATTTTAAAGACCCAGATTTGCTTGAGTCTTCAAAACTATTTCTAGTTTCATTGGTAAATTTACAAAAATTAACTTTCCAAGAATGTTCAGACATTCCTAGCATATAAATATTAGCCCCTGCAGAAAAATTTTTGTCTTGGCTTGAGGTAATTACTACTACCTTAACAACAGGAAACTCAAATCTGATTCTTTGTACAATATCATTTAATTCTATATCTACACCCAAATCATAAGAATTTAGCTTTAATTCATATCCAGGTCTTATGCCTTCTTTTTCTGAAACATTAAGATAAAGAGTAGCAATGCTTCTATTAATTTTTACATCCCAATGCTTATAACAATCAAATTCTCTTTCAAATGTAATCAAACCTTTACTCCACAATTAAATAATATATATATATTATAGAAAAAAGACACTCACAATTATAATTTTTTGAATTATAATTCATTTTTATTTAAATTAAACTTTTTTTTGTATAAGGGTAATTATGAAAAAAAAAATAGATATTTATGTTGCTTCAATGACAGGTACAGCTTTAATAGTGGCAGATGAAATTGCCGACGTTTGTAAAGAAGAAGACATTGAAACTAATATAACAGAATTAGATAATTTAGATTATGAGTGCCTTCTTAATCAGAAAATACCAATAATATTAATATCATCTACATATGGCCAAGGCGATGTACCTGACGGAGCCAAAAGTTTTTATGAAAAATTAAAAGAAAATTCTCCTAATCTGGAACACATAAAATTTGCTTTATTTGGATTGGGCGATATGACTTATAAAGATACATTTGCTTTTGGAGGAAAAAAGTTTGAAAAAATTTTTCTCGATTTAAATGCAATAAAAATTGAAGAGTCATTTTTTCACGATGCTTCTAATGGTACTTTACCTGAAGAAGCCGGTGTAAGTTGGTTTAAAGAAAAAATACTTACAGTTTTGTAAAATTCTAGTAACTTTAAATAATGATATTAAAACAATATAATGCTGCATATGAATTATTAGAAAAAAATTCACATAATATTCCTAACAAAATTGCTTTTGAAGATGATGTTGAAAAAATTTCTTTTTTAGAACTTAAAATAAAAGTTCAAAACTTTTCTTTTAGTTTGCTTAAATCTGGATTAGCTAGAAATGATAAAATTATTCTATGTATGTATGATACTGTAGATTTTCCGATTTGCTTTTTAGGATCAATCTGGGCTGGAATAATTCCTATTTGCGTAAATACTATGTTACAAAAAAATGACCTGAAATATATGATCGATGACTCTAATGCCAAGGCAGTAATTTGTTCAAACGAGTTGTTAAAAATATTCTCAGAAATAAAAAAAGAAAATAATAAAAATTTTTTCATATATTCAAATTTCAATGACGGAGATCATAAAGAAGTCAAAAATTTTTTTAATATTAAAGAGATGTTTTCTAAAAAAGAGAGCAATCATCCTCCTGCTCAAACAAATAAAAACTCTCCTTGTTTTTGGCTTTATTCATCAGGATCTACTGGTAAACCTAAAGGCACTATTCATCTACATCAAAGTCTTATAAATACTGCTCAGTTATATGCAGTTAATATACTTAAAATAAAAGAGAGTGATGTCTTTTATTCTGCAGCAAAACTTTTTTTTGCTTATGGGTTAGGCAATTCGCTCACTTTCCCGCTTTATGCAGGGGGGACTAGTATTTTAGTAAAGGACAGACCTACGCCAGAGTTGGTAGCAAATGTTATAAAGGATAAAAGCGTAACATTATTTTTTGGAGTGCCAACTTTATATGCAGCTATGCTTAATAATAATTTAAATGTAAAAAATTTTGAAACAGTACGATTGTCTGTTTCTGCTGGCGAAGCACTGCCTGAACATCTTTGTAAAAAATGGCATGATGTAATTGGAAGCAAAGTTTTAGATGGCATTGGTTCGACTGAAATGCTTCACATCTTTATATCTAATAAGATAGATGATTTGCATCCAGGTTCATCAGGAAAACCGGTGCCAGGATATACTGCAAGATTAATAAAAGATAATAATACCGAGGCTATCCCTGGAGAAATTGGAGAACTTGAAATTAAAGGACCTACCTCTGCAAAAGAGTATTGGAATAAACCAACAAAAACTAACTTAACATTTAAAGGAGAATGGACAAGAACAGGTGATAAATATATTAAAAATAATGATAATGTTTACACTTATTGTGGTAGGACAGATGACATGATGAAAGTGTCAGGACAATATGTTTCACCATTTGAAATTGAAGCTGCTCTACAAAGCCATCCATCAGTATTAGAAGTAGCGGTTGTAGGTAAGTTGAATAAAGATAATCTATTAAAACCTAAAGCTTATATTGTTTTAAATACTAATTTAAAAGACAGCAAAAAATTAGAAAAAGAACTTACCATGCATGTTAAGAATATATTAACACCATTCAAATATCCTAGATGGTATGAATTTGTATTATCATTGCCAAAAACTGCTACAGGTAAAATTCAAAGATACAAGCTAAGGGATTAATGAAAATCTACAATGAATATTTAGAAGTAGGAAAAAATAAAATAGAAGTACGCTGTTTTATGAATAATAAAAATTCTACAGAAAAAAATACAATTATACTCCTTCATGAGGGACTTGGTTGTGTAAAAATGTGGAAAGATTGGCCCGAGAAACTATCGCAAAGACTTAGCAATAATATCATTGTTTATTCTAGACTAGGAATGGGAAACTCTTCTATTAATAAAAAAGAAAAAACGACTGACTTTATGAATGAAGAAGCATTGTATTATTTGCCCAAAATAATAAAAAAATATAGCAACAGCAATCCAATTCTATTAGGGCATTCTGATGGGGCTTCTATAGCCTTAATTTATGCTGGAAATAGTTTGCCTTGTAAAGCATTAATTCTTGAAGCACCTCATGTGATAGTAGAGCCAATTACAATTAATGAAATTAAAAATATTAAAAAAAAATGGAAAAACAGCATCCTAAGAGAAAAACTTAAAAAATATCATAATAATCCAGATATATCATTTTTTTCTTGGTGTAATGTCTGGCTTTCAAAAAGCTTTTCTGCTTGGAATATTACCAATATAATTAAAAATATCAGCTGTCCTATCTTGCTTTTGCAAGGCGACAAAGATCAATACGGAACTATAAGACAATTAAATTTAATAGAAAAATTTGCTAATACTTACGTAAGAAAAATTATGATAGAAAACTGCAAACATTCACCACATCTAGAATTTTCAAAAGTTGTAATTGATTATGTAGATGAATTTATTCAAGATATATTAATTCAATATGACCAAGTTTAATAAAAGAAATTTTTTAAAAACCTTTGCTTTGCTGGCCTCAGCATCATTGTTAGGTAGTTGTAATAGAAATGATGAAAAAATTAATGATATATCTGGTAATAAATTTCCTTCTATTAAGTTAAAAATGGCAACATCTTTTCCTAGAAATCTTCCTGGTGCTGATATTCCAGCTCAAAGATTAGCGAAAAAAATAAAAAAAATGTCTCAAGGAAAAATTGATATTCTTCATTATGCAGCAGGAGAAATTGTTCCTGCATTTGAAGTATTTGATGCAGTTAGAGAAAAAATTGTAGATTGTGCCTATACAGCTCCTCAGTATTGGATATCAAAACATAAGGCTATACCATTCTTTTGTTGTATACCAGGTGGTATGACTTCTAAAGAAATATTTGTTTGGTTAACTGAAGGAAAGGGCCAAAACTTATGGGACGAATTATATAAAAAATTTAATCTTAAAGGTTTTCCTGCTGGTGATACAGGTACTACTATGGGAGGTTGGTTTAATAAAAAGATTAACAGTGTTCAGGACTTTAAAGGATTGAAAATGAGAATGCCAGGATTGGGAGCAGAAGTCATAAATAGAATGGGAGCAATATCTGTAAATTTATCTGGGGGAGAGGTAATAAATTCCTTAAAACTGGGTGTGCTTGATGCTGCAGAATGGGCAGGCCCATGGCCAGATATGACTATGGGTTTTCATAAAGTTGCAAAATATTATTATGGTCCTGGCATTCATGAGCCCAGTACACTTTGTGAATTTATGATTAATAACGAGCTATGGAATAGTTTTCCACTAGAATATAAAGAAATAATTAAAAATGCTTCCTATGCAAATTATATTGAAGTAGTCTCAGAATATTTTTATAAAAATGCAAAAACCCTTGCTATATTGAGAAATAAGTATGGTATAAAAATAGCGCAATATACTAGTGAAATTATAGAAGAGTTTTTTAAGCACTCTAAAGCTATTGTGAAAGAAAATGCAGAAAATGATTTAATTTACAAAAAAATTTATGAAGATTGGAGAAAAAATATCTCTATATTCAATTCATATCATAAGTTCTCTGACAATGAATACCTTAAACTTAGACTTAAATTTACATAATTTTAATAGTAATCTAAATGCTTACATTTAACGAAATTATTGAATCATTTTCTAGAATAACCCCTGATAAAATAGTAGTTAGTGATGAATTTAGAAATTTAACTTATAAAAATTTATTAGCGAATGGCAACAAGCTTTATTCATATTTTAATAGTATTGGCCTTAAAAAAGGAGACAGGGTTGCCTTACTCGCTTTTAACTGTATTGAATATGCAGAAATATTTTATGCCACATCAAAAATGGGAGTTATTATAGTTCCTATAAATTTTAGATTTCAACTAAAAGAAGTGATAGATGTTTGGAATGACGCCAAGCCTAAATGTTTTATTTTTCAAAGTGAATTTAAAAATATTTATAAGAATTTAATAAATAAAAAATTAATAAATAAAAGATATTGTATTATTATTAATGAAAAATCTAGAAGAGAAGAATGTTCATATTATGATAAAATATTAAAAGATAAAAAAATATATATCAAAAAATCAAAAATTAAAGTTAAAATTTTAGACAATTGGTCATTGCTTTACACATCAGGAACCACTGGAAAGCCGAAGGGAGTGGTAAGAAATCATAAAGGATATTATTTGCTTTCTGCCGTGACTGCAGTTGAACTATCCATCAAAAAAGAGGATAATGCTCTAATAGTTATGCCATTATTTCATGCTAACTCTTTCAATTTCTTTTGCTCTTATATCTTTTCAGGTGCAAGTATAAGCATTTATTCAAAAAAAAGTTTTGAGCCTAAACATTTTTTTAATCTTATAAAATTAAATAATTGTAATTTTACTTCCTTAGTGCCAACTCATTATATTATAATTTTAGACTACATTAAAAAAAATAAAATTAAAAAAATTATCACAAAAGATTTTAATTTTATGATTTCTTCAGCACCGGCTAGAAAGGATACAAAAAGAGAGATCTTGAAATATTTTAAATCAGCAAAATTATTTGAACTTTACGGTTCTAGTGAGTCAGGGTGGGTTACAATGCTGCACCCATCTGAGCAATTTAAGAAAATAGGCACTGTAGGAAAAGAATGTGTTGGGTCAAAACCAATATTAATTTTAGATGAGAATAAAAAGGAAGTTGATGATGAAGTAATAGGAGAACTTTATGCATGTACACCCTATAATTTTTCTAATTATTGGCGAAATACAAAAAAAACCTCAGAAGCTTTTTTAAATGATTATGTAACAGTCGGTGATTTAGCTTTTAGAACTAAAGAAGGATATATTAAATTAGTAGATAGAAAAAATAATATGATCATTTCAGGTGGTGAGAATATTTATCCTGCGGAGGTAGAAAATATATTGGGCAGTCATCATAAAATTAAAGATGTTGCAGTTATTGGTAGTTCAGATAAAAAATGGGGAGAAGTAGTATGTGCTTTTGTTGTTCCAGAGAAGGGTTGTGAGCTTAAAGAAGAGAATATAATTAAATGGACTAAGTCTAGATTAGCCAAGTATAAGTGTCCTAAGAAAGTTATTTTTCTTCCTGAAAAAAAAATGCCAAGAAATTCAACAGGTAAAATTTTACATAAAGAATTAAGATTGATGATTAAAAAAACGAGTAAAAATGAGTAGAGACCTAAACATAGATAATAATTCTGTTGCTTCTTGGATAGTAAAGTTTTTAGTTAAAAGAAAAGTAAAAATTATTTTTGGTTTACAAGGAGGTCACATACAACCTATTTGGGATTTTTGCTTTAAACTAGGGATAAGAATAATAGATGTAAGGGATGAAAAAGCTGCTATTCATATGGCTCAAGCCTATTCTATGCTAACAAATAAAATTGGAGTAGCGATGGTCACTGCTGGACCAGGGGTAACCAATACAGTTACTGGTATAGCTAATGCTAGTTTATCATATACACCTATTATTCTTATAGGTGGATGTACTACTATCCCTCAGTCTAATAGGGGACCATTGCAGGACATACCGCATGTTGAGATACTTAGACCTATAACTAGGTACTCTAGGACTGCAAGAGTACCAGAACAAGTTATTAGGGAATTAGATTTAGCTTTTTCTCATTCAATTGGACATTTAGGAGAACCTGGTCCAAGCTACATTGAGATTCCTACTGATGTATTAAGAAGTAAAGTTGAAGATAAATTAGTTCTAAGTGATTGGATAAAAGAAAAAAACCCGTATCAAATATGGCCTAGTGAAAATAGTATTGATTTGTTTGTATCAAAGTTTAGCTCTTCAAAAAGACCTCTAGTAATTTCAGGAAGAGGTGCAAAAAACTGTTCTAATGTTTTAAATGATTTTTTATCTAAAACAAGCGTACTTTATTTAGACACTCAAGATAGTAGGGGGTTAATAAGCTCAAAACATCAAAGTAACGTTTTTGCTGCAAGAAGCAAGGTTATGAGTGAAGCAGATTTAGTTATATTAGTAGGAAGAAAACTAGACTATCAATTAGCCTACGGATCTCCTGCAATATTTAATAAAGCCAAATTCATTAGAATTTCTGATAATCCTCAAGAATTAGTTGACAATAGAAGAGGTGATCCTGAAATTTATGCTGATCCAGAAATAGTATTTAGAATAATTAATAAAAGAAACTTAAATACTAACTTTGATAAAAAATGGATAGAAAATATTAAAACTTATCATTTGAAAAAAATCAAAAAATCAAAAAATATAGAACACTCTTTAATAGGAGATGACTCTAAAATAAATCCTACCTATATCTTTACTTGTATTAAAAGACTACTCTCAGATGATTTTGTAGGTATTGCCGATGGAGGTGATATTCTGAGTTTTGCGAGAGTTTGGCTAGATTCTAAATATTATCTAGACTCTGGAGTTTTTGGTTGTTTGGGTGTAGGAATTCCTTATGCTATAGTTGCAGCAGAAATACATAAAGATATACCAACAATTTGTATTATTGGAGACGGATCTTTTGGCTTTAATGCTATGGAGTTGGATACAGCAGTAAGAAATAACTCCAATATCTGTGTTATTATTTCTAATAATGCTGCTTGGAATATAGAAACACAAGATCAAAAACTAAATTATGGAAACAGAGTTTATGGAACTACCTTGAGACATTCTGATTACGCTAAAATGGCTCAAGGGTTAGGAGCCTTTGGAATAAGAGTTGAAAAACCAGAAGATTTAGAACATAGTATTCATAAAGCTTTAAAAAATACTCCTTCAGTTGTAGATGTTATAACATCCTCTACAATGATTTCATCGGATGCAATAAAAGGGTTAGGTTTAGTTCCCAAGTATCAGGCACTTGATATTTGGGATGATTTAGAAAAAAAATTTAGAGAAGAGAATTAAAGGACTGTTAGTTTATGAAAAAAATACTTATTTTGGGCGGTGGTTTTGCAGGTATATATACTGCTAAAAACCTTCAGAAATTAGGTGTAAAAGATCATGAAGTTGAATTAATAAGCGATAATAATTATTTTATTTTTCAACCTTTATTGCCAGAAGTTGCATCTGGTACTATTTATAGTTCTGATGCAGTAACGCCAATCAGACAGATGCTGAAAGGAATAAAGTATAGAAATGCAGAAATAGAAAGCATAGACTTTAAAAATAAGCAAGTTTCAATTTTGCAAGGCTTTAAGAAAAGCTCTCACAAACTACCTTACGATCAATTAGTAATTACACTTGGTCAGGTAAGTAATTTAGACATAGTAAAAGGTTTAAAGGACCATGCATTTACTATGAGAAGTTTACAAGATGCCTATGATTTAAGAAATCATATTTTAGGGTGTCTAGAATTAGCGGATGTTACTACAAATATTGACTTAAAAAAAAGACTTTTAAATATAGTAGTAATAGGAGGAGGTTTTTCTGGTGTTGAAACTATAGGAGAAATTAAGGAAATGGTAGACAGATTAATTCCTTATTATAGTTCTTTAGAAAAAAAGGACTTAAACTTTCATATTGTCGAATATGCTAATCAGCTGCTACCAGATATGGATAAAAATGTTGGAGAGTATACCCTTAAAAAGTTTGTTAAAAATAATATTCATATTCATTTAAATACAGCTCTTGAAGAGGTAACGCAGTACCAAGTATTTTTAGGCAACAAAAGCAAAATTGAAACGCATACAGTCATTTCAACTATAGGTTCCACAGTGTCAAAAATAATTAAAGATAGTGGCCTTAAACTACAACACGGAAAAATAATCACAAATAAATACCTAAAAATTGATGATTTGGAAAATGTATGGGCCGCTGGCGACGCAGCATTAATTCCTAATAAAGATAAGAAAAATATGTTGTATAAACAAGGGAAGGTCGCATATGCTCCTCCTAACGCACAATTTGCGGTTAGGCAAGGAAAGTTATTAGCAAATAATATTAAAAATTCTATAGAAAAAAAGAAACTTAAAGAATTTCAATATTCATCAAAAGGATCCTTGGCATCACTTGGATCTAGAGATGGAGTAGGAAAGATTTATTTTTTAACTATAAAAGGTTTTTTAGCTTGGTTCATATGGAGAGTGTTTTATTTGTCTTTTCTTCCCAGTTTTTCTACAAAGATTCGTGTTTTGACGGGATGGATTGTTGAGTTTCTAGTTCCAAGAAATGCTGTAATGACAAGATCTTTAAAAAATAATGCAGTTGCTTATCAAAATTTTAAAAAAGGAGACATAGTTTTCAAAGAGGGAATGATTGCAGATGGATTTTATATAGTCTTAAAAGGTTCGTTTAAAAATACCTTTAAAAAAACTCATTCTGGAAAAGGGTTTACTAAATTTTATAAAAGAAATGACCATTTTGGTGCAAGAGTTATTTTATCAGGATCTAGAAGAACTGGAACTATAGAAGCTTTAGAGGACTCAAAAGTTGTAAAGATTGATAGAGAAACATTTAAAGTAATGAACAATCATTTCATTCCTTTTAATCAATATTTTAATAATTATATAAAGAAAAACTTTAAGAAATTAGATTAATTTTTAGTATATTGACTTAAGCGCACAATAGTATAACATTTTAAATACGTTCAACCTTACGGTCGGAAGTAAGCTTGTAGCTGAAGGAACGCATCTATTTCAACAAGCCATATTTCAACTGAAAGTAGAATAATTAATTTACGGAGGATTTTCTATGATTGAAGCAAATACAGCGTGGATATTAATATCTACAGTTTTAGTTTTATTTATGACTTTACCAGGGTTAGCACTTTTTTATGGAGGTTTAGTTTACTCAAAAAATCTTATATCAGTCTTAATACAATGTTTTTCTGTAGCATGTTTAATGTCTTTAACATGGTTTATAGCTGGTTATAGCATAGCTTTTACTGAAACTGGAGATTTTTTTGGTAACTTATCCAAGTCTTTTTTGAATGGAGTCAATCTAGAGTCAGAGTTTGCAGGGTTGCCGGAGACTGTTTTTTTTATGTTCCAAATGACTTTTGCAATTATAACACCTGCCTTAATAGTTGGAGCATTTGTTGAAAGAGCTAAATTTATCGCAGTTTTATTATTTAGCTTTATATGGTTAATAATTGTATATGCCCCAATAACGCATTGGATTTGGGGTGGCGGTTGGTTGTCTAACATGGGAGTTCAGGATTTTGCAGGAGGTTTAGTAGTTCACTTAAATTGTGGAGTTTCTGCATTAGTTTTTGCATACTTATTAGGGCCTAGAAAGAGTAAAAAACAACTAGTACCGCATAGTCCTCCTCTAGTTATGATAGGAACATCAATGTTATGGGTAGGATGGTTTGGTTTTAATGGAGGTAGTGCTTTGGCAGCTGATGGAAACGCCGGAATGGCAATGACTGTTACCCATATTTCTGCAGCTACAGCATCTTTAGTTTGGATGCTTATAGAATGGTTTAAGCACGGAAAGCCTACTCTAGTAGGTACTGCTACTGGATGTATTGCAGGTCTTGCAACTATAACTCCTGCCTCAGGCTTTGTTGGTCCCTCTGGTGCTTTGTTGATTGGAATTTTATCAGCAATATTATGCTATTACATGGTAGGTTTTGTAAAAAATGTATTGAAAATTGATGATACCTTAGATGTATTTGCAGTACACGGTGTAGGAGGATTACTTGGAACACTTTTATTAGCTCCACTGGGATCGTCTTCTTTTGGGGGATTAGGTCATTCAGAACTAACTATATTAGGACAACTAAAGGTTCAAGTTATTGGAAGCTTAGCTGTAGCCGTGTGGGCTATATTAGCTTCTTTTATTATACTTTTTTTTATAAAGAAGTTTGTAGGAATAAGGGTATCAGAGGAAGAAGAAGAGGCGGGACTAGATGTTTCTAGCCACTCTGAAAGTGCTTATAATTAGTAAAATAATACACTTAAGCTTTATGAAAATTTAATTTAATATATAAAGCTTACTAAGTTTGTTAATAATATGAAAATTATAAAAAAAATAGTATTAAAGGATAGTATTCTTCAAATTAAGAATAAAATTGCACTACTTAAATTTAATAGAAATGACATTAGAAATGCTCTAACAGGATCATTTTTAATAGAAGACATTATCAAAACTGCTGATTTTGTAAATAAAAATAATAAAATTTCCGTTCTTATCATTACAGGCATGGGAGAAGCATTTTCATCTGGTGGAAATATAAAAGAAATGTTAAAGAAAAATAGTAGTTTTTCTGGAAAAGCAGAGGAAGTAGAAAAAAAATATCGCTATGGAATTCAGATGATCCCAAAAGCTATAGAAAAAATAGAAATTCCTATTATTGCAGCAATTAATGGGCCTGCAATGGGTGCTGGCTTTGACTTAGCTTGCATGTGTGACTTTAGAATTATGTCTAAAGATGCATATTTTTCGGAAAACTTTATAAATTTAGGTATAATTCCTGGTGATGGTGGGGCATACTTTTTACAAAAAATTGTAGGATATCAAAAGGCAGCTGAACTAACATTTACTGGTAGAAAAATATTTTCAAAAGAAGCTTTAGAGCTTGGAATAGTTATAAAAGAGGTCGAAAAAGATTTATTATTAAAAGAAGTGTTTAATTTTGCTAATATAATAGCAAAAAAACCAGCCAATACATTAAGATTTACGAAGAGACTCTTAAAAATGGGAAGTAAATTACCTCTTGAGGAGTTTCTTGAGTTCTGTGCTTTATTTCAAGGTATAAGTCATAATCACTCAGACCATAAACTAGCTCTTAAAAAAATTAAATTAAAAAAATAAATAATTTATTTTCCTTGAAACTTCATTTTTTCCTTGTTAACAAATGCTTTTACAGCATTTTTATGATCCTCTGTTTCACTGCATATCATTTGATAAAGAGCTTCATCTTCAAGATATTTTTCGAAATTTCCCGTATCAAAGTTAATGATATTTTTTTTTATATATTTAATAGCTATAGGAGCTAATTTTTTAAACTTATTTTTAATTTCATTTATAAATTCTTGTTGATTGTTACTTTCAATTAAGTAATTAATAATACCTAACTGAAAAGCATTTTTAGCATCTATTACATCTGAAAAAAATAATAATTCTTTTGCTTTGGAAGTTCCTACTATTTTTGATAAAAAGAAACTTACTCCAAAATCGCCAGAAAAGCCAACTTTAGAAAATGCCGTAGTAAATTTTCCTAATTCTGTACTAATTCTAAAATCACAAGCAAGGCTTAATGCAAATCCTGCTCCAGCAGCTACTCCATTTATTACAGCTACAGTAGGCACTGGAGAATTATAAATAATCTTTGATATTTCCATTATTCTTCTAAGATTTTGTGTCTTTTCTTGCAATGAAATATTTTCTGTATTTGCTGCCATGTCTTTTACATCTCCACCTGCTGAAAATGCATCTCCACTGCCAGATAAAAATAATGCTTTTAAATTACTTTTGTATATATTTTTTTCTAATATTCCTAGAAGCTCTTCAAACATATTTCTGGAAATAGCATTTTTTCTTTCAGGTCTATTAAATGTAATTTCTAAAATACCTTCATTATCATTAACTAATAAATCATTTTGCATGTAATTCCCTTAAAATTTGATTTTAAAAAAAAACTAACTAGTATATAAGTATATAATAAATATTAATTATGGATATTTCTTTTTTAAAACAAAGCTTAAAAATACCAGTTATAGGGGCCCCATTATTTATTATTTCTAATCCTAATCTAGTAATTGAACAGTGCAAGGCAGGCGTGGTAGGTTCTTTTCCGGCTTTAAATGCAAGACCTAAAGAACAATTAGATGATTGGCTATATGAGATTAACGAAAAGTTAGATGAATTTAATAAAAGCTCTTCTTATAAAGCCGCACCTTACGCAATAAATCAAATTGTACATAAAACCAATGATAGAGTTGAACATGACATGGAATTAACTGTAAAACACAGGGTGCCAATAGTTATAACTTCACTAGGAGCAAGGAAAGAAGTATACGATGCCGTACACAGTTATGGTGGAATTGTATTTCATGATATTATAAATAATTTTTTTGCTAAAAAAGCAATAGAAAAAGGTGCTGATGGATTAATTGCTGTAGCGGCAGGTGCGGGAGGCCATGCAGGAACCATATCACCATTTGCACTTGTCCAAGAGATTAGGGAGTGGTATGATGGTCCTATTGCACTTTCTGGTTCAATCTCTACAGGGAAAGGCGTTTTATCAGCATTAGCAACTGGAGCAGATTTTGGTTATATAGGATCAGCCTTCATAGCTACTAAAGAGGCAAATGCCTCATTAGGATACAAAGAAGCAATTACTAAATATAATTCAGATGACATCGTCTATACGGATTTAGTTACAGGAGTAAAGGGAAACTATTTAAAACCATCACTAGCATCTGCGGGTTTTGATCCAGATAATTTACCAAAGAGTGATCCATCAAAAATGGATTTTAGTTCTGGAGACGGCATGGATAAGAAAAAAGCGTGGAAAGATATTTGGGGTTGTGGACAAGGAATTGGATCAGTTAAAGATATACTGTCTTGTAAAGGGTTAGTAGATAAGCTTATTAATGAGTATGATGAAGCTAAAACTAGACTAAACAAGATAGCTTAATTATAATATATTTTTCTTTTTTAAATTATTTAATTTAGAAGTTGAAAGGCCAAGATTTTTTAAAACCTTATTATTATCCTGACCTATAGAAGGAACAATATTTTTGTTTTTTCTATTTTTAGATAAAAATCGAATTGCACATTCCGGAACTTTAATGTTTCTATTTTTTATTTTAGCAATTTGTAAATAATTTTTAGCAGTTTTAGTTTTCAAAAAATCACTAAAGTTATTTACCTTACCCCATGGAACAGAGTTTTTAGATAAAATCTTTCCTATATTAGTAATTGTATTTTTTTTTGTCCAATTGCTTACTATTTTATCTATTTTAGTCTGATTTTTAATCCTACTATTAGGAGTTTTGTATAAACTATTGTTAATTAATGATATTTTATTCATAGATAGCGCTAATCCTTTAAACCTATCATCGCTTCCTGCCATAATATGAATAAAACCATCTTTTGCTTTATAAGTATTTGAAGGAGATGAAAATCTGTCTGAGTTTCCATTTTTTCCAAAATTAGTTTTATTTAAAAAATAATCAGGTACGGCTCCCATAGATAGGGATAGTGCTGATGATATTAAGGATGTTTCTATTAATTCTCCTTTTCCTGAAGAATTTCTCTTATTTAGAGCCGCTAATATTCCTACAGCAGTGTTTAAACCAGTTGTGTAATCTAATAAAACCGTACCTATCATTGTTGGTTTTTTTTCTTCTCCACTTATTTCCATAAAGCCTGTTTCTGCTTGTATAGTTGCATCAAAGGCCTGTCTTGCTTCAACTGAGTCATTTTGTCCATAGCCTGAAATTCTTGCCATTATCACTTTATTATTTATCTTTTTTATATTATTCCATCCTAACTTTAGTTTTTCCATAACTCCTGGCCTAAAATTTTCAACTATTACATCGGCTTCTCTTATAAGTTCTATTAATATTTCTCTTCCTGCATTACTTTTAAGATCTAATGTAACTGACTTTTTTCCTCTATTTAATACTGCAGCCCATAATGAGGTATTTAAGATTTTAGGACCTATTATTCTTAAATCATCACCCTTTGTAGGCTTCTCAATTTTAATAACATCGGCCCCTAAATCAGATAATATTAAAGTACAATGTGGACCTGCGACAAACCTTGTAAGATCTATAATTTTAATATTTTCTAACAGTGACAATTAGGATACCTCTAACCATTCTTTGATTATTTCATTGTTTTTTTTAACTTCTTCAGGTTTTCCTTCAAATACTACTTTACCATGTCCCATTACATATAGTCTGTTAGATAAATTAAATGCAATTGTTAGTTTTTGTTCTACTAATAAAATAGATACCCCTTTACTTGCAATTCTTTTTAATAGCTTTTCAACATTATCAACCATTTGTGGCGAAAGGCCTTCAGTTGGCTCATCTATCATTATTAATTTAGGACAACCCATAAGGCATCTGCAAATTGTAAGCATTTGTTGTTCTCCTCCTGATAAAACTCCTCCAAGAACATTTATCCTTTTTTTTAAATTAGGGAATAAATCAAATAACTCTTCAGTATTCCATTTTACACCGTTTCTATTTTCTTTTTTTCCTAACTCCAAATTTTCTTCGACAGTTAAATCTGGAAAAATATCTCTGTTTTCAGACACATAACCTATTCCAATATTTGCTATTTCGTGTATTGATCTTCCAAGAATTTCTTTGCCATAAAAGGAAATAGAACCCCTTGAGTCAACCATGCCCATAACACTTTTAATAAATGTACTTCTTCCAACACCGTTTCTTCCAAGAAGAGATATTATTTCACCTTCATTAATTAATAAATTAACACCTTGTAGAATATGAGATTTACCATAGTAAGAATTAAGGTTTTTTACTTGCAACATTTTAATTTCCAAAATTTCCCAGGTAAGCTTCTTTTACCCTTTTATTATTTTTTACATTTATTGGTTTATCTGAACAAATAATTTCTCCATAAACTAAAACTGATATGGTATCCGATAGATCAAATACGACTCCCATATCATGCTCAACTATTAAAATAGTCCTATCCTCAGAAATATTACGAATTAATCTAGTAGCTCTTTCTGTTTCACTTTTAGACATACCGGCTGTAGGCTCATCCAATAATATGGTCTCGGCTCCTCCTGCTATTGTTATTCCAATTTCTAACGCTCTTTGATCAGCATAACTTAATAGCCCTGCAGCTTCTTTGGAAAACCCAGCAAGAGAGATTTTGTTTAATATTTCGTTAGTTTTATCATTAATCTTCTTGTCACTATCTAAAATTGCTGTAATAGAATACTTGTAGTCTAAATTCCATAGTAAGCCACATCTTATATTTTCAAAAACTGACAGTTTAGGAAAAATATTTGTAATTTGAAAGCTTCTAGATAGTCCTAGTCTATATATTTCATATGATGGTAAATTCTCTATATTCTTATTATTAAATATTATATTTCCTGATGATATATTATAAACTCCAGAAATAAGATTATAGAGAGTTGATTTTCCAGCACCGTTGGGGCCTATGAGTGAGTGTATTTCACCTTTTTTTATTTTAAGATTTACTCCTCGAATAATATTAGTTGAACCAAAATTTTTTTTTACATTTTTAAGTTCTAAGTGATAACTCATTTTATAAAACCCAGTTTAATATCTTCTATAACTTCATCCCATACAGTTTTAGTCTGCGTATAACTTCTTTTGCATGCTAATATTCCTAAAATTGTTAGCAAAATAAACATTATCCAAATTAAAAAATTCTGATTAGATATTTCAATCCAATAAACTTTCAGAACGGAATGATTTGATTTTAACGAATGTATTAATTCAATTAGGCTTGTGAATCCTACAACTAAAAGTAAAATACTTATTCCAAAAAACACATATGGAATTGCTAATTTTTTTAGTAATGATGGTTTATTTCTAATTATAGGGTCGTGCATTAAAATTAGTCCTGCTAACCCTTGAGGGGCATATGCAATAACTATTACAAATATTATTCCAAAATATAAGACCCAAGCTTCTGTCATATCAGATAGCATTGTATCTAAATAAGTAAGGGAAATTGCTCCTAATATTGGACCTAAAAAATTGCCTACACCTCCAATATAGGCCATGAATAATACCATTCCAGATTGGGCCAAACTTACTGACTCAAAGCCTATATGTTCATAATTAATAGCATGCAAACTTCCAGCAGCCCCTGCAAACATTGCAGATAACGAAAATGCCATCCATCTTATTTTTCTAACATCATATCCTACAAACTCAGCTCTTTGTTGGTTATCTCTAACTGCATTACACATTCTACCGAATGGAGTTCTAGTTAGAAGATACATTATTAAAACAGAAAAAATACACCAGAATAATATTAGATAATAAACTTCATTTTGGGGTCCATAGGTTAAACCAAAATAATTATTTCCAGTCACTCTATCTGCCTGAATTCCATCTTCTCCATTAAAAAAAACAACAAAAATCAATGTTAGTGCAGTTACAAGCTCACAAAATCCTAATGAAATCATTGCAAATGCTGTTCCTACTCTTTTTGTTGATAAATAGCCTATTACAAAACCTAAAGCTAAACCGATAAAGGCTCCAATAAATGGAAGAATAAAAATAGGTAAGGATGGAAAATAATTATTATTTATACCACTTAAAAAATGAATTGAGGCATATCCTGCAAGTCCAAAATAAATTGCATGCCCAAAGGATAGTAATCCAGTTTGTCCTAACAACATATTGTATGCTACAGAGAAAATTATCAAAACTCCCATCTTGCAAAATAAAGTTAAAGCAAATGATGAGGTAAATAAAAAAGGTAAAAACAATAATGTAAATATTAGAAAAAAATATAAAATTAATTTATAATTTTTTTTAAGACTATACATCTCTTTTTCCAAATAAACCTCTAGGCCTTGCTATTAAAATAATTATTAAAAGCAAATAAGGAACTATTGGAGACAATTGAGATATAGTTATGCTAGTAAAATGATTTAAAATTGAGTTTACATCTACATTAAACCCTAAGTATTGAAAGGCATTATTTAAATTTAATTCTAATGATACTGCTGCAGTTTGCATCATGCCAATGATTAAAGAGGCAACCAAAGCTCCTTTTATAGATCCTAAGCCTCCTGTAACTACTACAACAAAAACTATTGGGCCAAGTAAAAGTGCCATAGAAGGTTCTGTTCCAATCACATTACCGGCCATTACGCCTGCTAAGCCAGCTAAACCACATCCAAAACCAAAAACATTGCTAAAAACTCTTGGTACATTATGTCCTAAGGCTGCAACTATTTCTGGGTTAGTAAGTGATGCTTTAATAATTAGGCCAGTTTTAGTTTTTGATAATACTCTGTATATAGCTAAAAATATTAGAATAGAAAGCACTAGCCTAAATATGCTGTAAGCCGGGTAGTCCATTCCACTAATTTGTATTAATGGAAAATTTAATAATTCTGGCACCTTGTAAGAAACAGGAGTTTTTCCCCAAATCATTTGAACCAATTCCTCAATAATATAAAATAATCCAAAAGTAAATAATAATTCTGCAATATGTCCATATTTGTGAATATTTCTTAATCCGTATTTTTCTACCATTGCACCCATATAACCTACTATGATGGGAGCAAAAAATATGGCTATCCAAAAGTTGCTATATAAACTTATCTGATACCCAAGATAGGCACCAATCATAAAAAATGATGCGTGCGCAAAATTAAGTATTCCCATCATGCCAAAAATCAGGGTAAGACCGCTTGAAAGCATAAATAGAAACATGCCATAAAGAAGCCCGTTAAAAATTATAAATAATAGTACTTCTATAGACATTTTTAATTTTTGTTAAGGTCTTTTCATTTCACATGAAGTATCGAGAGTAATATCTTCCATAGGAATATTTCCAACGTTAACATATGACATGTCAAAATCTTGATTTCTATACAATATAGACTGTTCTTGCTTTTCTGAAAGAAGTAATGCTTGCATATCAAAATGAATTTGATGATCATCTGCTCTCATTACAACTTTTCCTCCATCAATGCTTTTTCCTTCCATTCCTTCTAAAGCATAGGCTATATCTTTAGGTTCAAAAGAATTAGATTTCTCTATTGCTGATTTAAACATTTCAAACATAAAACGCATTCTATCTGCGTCAGGAGTCCATCCTGTTGCTTCAATATGACCTTTCTCAAATTCTTTATACCAAGACGGGGCATTAGAATTAGTTGGGTTGAACTCTTTCACGACTACTACATCATTGAAAAGAAGGTTTTTTCCCATTGCTGCCATGCCTGCAGGTTGAGAGATATAAATACCAAATAATTTTACTTTTAAGCCAGAGTCTTTTAAGGCATTTACAAACCTGTAAGCATCAGGGCCCCAATTTCCTGTTAATACAGTATCAGCTCCACTTAATTTAATTTTGGTTATGTAGGGGTTAAAGTCTTGTACTTTTCCAAAAGGTTGAATTAATTCATCTCCTACTATCTTTATCCTAGGAGCATTTTTTTCTAGCATTCTAGTGGCAGTTTTTCTAAATGTCTGGCCGTAAACATAATTTTGATTAAAGAGATATACTTTTTTAACAGAATTATCTTTAGACATATGTGATACCAAGCCAGCTACCTTCATATCTACATTAGAGTCAAATCTAAAATGGAAAAAAGTGCAATCCTCATTTGTAAAACTTGTAGTCACAGCAGAGTTGTTTAGGAAAAGTACTTCTTTTCCTGGATTTCTAGAGTTGTATTTTTCTAATTGTTTTATGATATTAAGTGCATGACTAGATCCGCCACCTTGAGTAATAAACCGTATGCCATCATCTATAGCTTTCCTAAGTAACTCTGTTGTTTTTTCTGCTTTCATAGCATTGTCCATAGGCACTATTTCTATCATTCTTCCGTTAATTCCGCCGTTTTTATTTATTACTGAGGCAGAATATGTAACTGTATCAATTATATCCTTACCTACAGCAGCATAGGGTCCCGATAATGGCTCGATCGCTGCTATTTTAATTGGGCCTGTAGATTCTTTTTTTTCACAAGCTGTTAAATAAATAAAGCCAAATAAAGTAATTAGTAAAATTTTAAATTTTTGCATCAGAACCTCCTAACATGATTACATTTTTACATTAAATTTTATCTTTATCAATATTTATTATTTGCCAGATACCTGATGCTGAAAATACTAATTTATTTTTTATATGCATATCTACATTTATAAATATTAATCTTCTTCCGTACTTTTTTACATTACCTCTAGCTTCTAACCAAGCACCTAAAGGAACATGCCTGATAAAATTTGAATTTAAATTAATAGTAACAATTGATTTTTTAACAGTATTGTAAGCACAAAACCCTCCGACTGAGTCAGCGTATGCCATTAAAAAACCACCATGAGCAACTTCATTTAAATTTGTTTGATAGTTTTGAATGTATGTGCCAAAAATTGTGTCTGGAAATTTATTTTTAATAAAGTAAGGACCTACATGAGCAGCAAACTTTCCTTCAATTGTTTTGTAGGGTTTAAACCCACCCGGTATTTGCAATTTTTTTTTCATAATGATATATAAATATAATTATTATGAAAAGTATAGATTTTTATTACGATTACGGTAGTCCCACCGCTTATTTAGCATGGACTCAAATGGTTAAAGCAGATAATAGCAAATTTGAAATCAATTATAACCCAGTATTATTAGGGGGTATTTTTGCTGCCACTAATAACAGATCCCCTGTTCACGTTGAGTCTAAAGCTAAATGGATGTGGGAGGATTTAAAGTTGTATGCTAATAAGTATGATGTAGAGTTTAATAAAAACAATTTTTTTCCAGTTAATACTTTATATTTGATGAGAGGAGCATTGTTAGCTCAAAAAAAAGGTAAAATTGTGGAATATAACAAAGCAATGTTTACAGCAATGTGGGTTAATAATATAAATTTAAATGATCCTAAAAATATAACAGATGTACTGAATAAAAATAATTTTGAAAGCAATGAGTTTTTGAAAGCTACAGAAAATAATGAAATTAAAGAAGAGCTAAAAAAAGCAACAAGTGGAGCAGTTGATAAAGGTCTATTCGGTGTTCCTTCATTCATTGTTAATAATAAATTATACTTTGGTCAAGATAGGATTCATTGGTTTTTAAATTAATAAATATTTTTTAAGAAATTCTTAATTATCTTATTTACTTCTCTTGGTTTTTCTTGTTGTACCCAGTGCGCTGCCCCAGAAATTATATGAGACCCTTTAAAATTTTTACAATATTTCCCAGCATTTTTGAATGCGTCATAATCTTTTATAAACCTTCTTACAGGATCATATTCTCCGCCTATAAAAAGACTAGGCGGTATAATTAATAAGTTTTCTAACTCTTTTAATTCTAGCCAATCTATTTCTTGCGCCCTGTATCTATGTAAAGGACCTCTAAATCCTGATTTTTGAAAATCTTTTACCATATCCTGTAAATTATTTTCACTTAGCCATTTCAATCTACCAAGTGGCAAGGGAATACCATCTAAAAGGCCACTATCAAGATCTTTAGTAGTCTTTATTTTGTCAAAATATCCCTCAGCTGAACACCAATAATAAATTTTCTTTAATGTAACTAAAATATCTTTTTCTAATTCTTTTTCAGGTATAGCCAATTTCTGAAAATAATTTTGGTAAAAAAAAATATTCTTATATAAATTTTTCCACAATTTTATGCTAGAAATTTTTCCTCTTTTTGAATGAGGAACACTTAAACCAATAATTGCAGCTACTTTTTCTTTATGGTATGCAGCCGTTGTCCAACAAATAGGAGCCCCCCAATCGTGTCCTATTAAAATAGCCTTGTCTTCATTAAAAAAAGAAATTATGTCTAGTATATCTTCCATAAATAACTTTAAAGAATAACCATTTATTTTTAAAGGGCTATAACTGTCACCATAGCCTCTGTTATTAAAAGCAACAACTTTAAAACCTAATTTAGATATAAACGGTATTTGATGTTTCCATGAAACCCAAGTTTCTGGCCAACCATGAACCAAAAGAACTAAAGGGCCTTTGCCATGCTCTACATATTTAAATTTTTTATTATTGGCAACTAATATCTTTGTTCTGTAATCCTGCAGCATATAAATTACATAAAGCCTCTATATGGTTTGACTTCAATAATATCAATATTTAGATAGTTATTCTTAACAAAAGGAAGCGCTCCTAATTTTTCTCTTATTTCAGTTTCATCAGAGGCTTCTATTACCATGCATGCTCCTTTTCCACCTTTAATAGAATATAATTCTCTTATGAATTCATCTCTAAATAATTGTATCGCCATTTCTGCTTCTAAATCCATATATTCTGCAAATTGGTCTGATTTAATATTTTCTTTTCTTTTAGCTATAACAAAAAATTTCATAATTGACCTCTTTAATTTTATATTATTTATTAATACTAATGAAAAATAATAATAAAAAAAGTCTAATTGCTTTAAATTCTAAAATTACAAAATGCAAGTCTTGTAGCAGGCTTGTTAAATTTAGAACTAAAATTGCAACAGAAAAAAGAAAAATGTATTTAAAGGAATCTTATTGGGGTAAACCTGTATCTGGTTTTGGTGACTATAATGCCAAATTAATGATAATAGGATTAGCTCCAGCAGCGCATGGTGGAAATAGAACGGGACGAGTTTTTACGGGAGATAAGTCGTCTGATTTTCTTTTTGAGTGCTTAGGGAAAGTAGGTCTTTCAAATCAAAGCTATTCAATTAACAAAAAAGATAATTTAAAACTGAAAAATGCATATTTGACTCTATCTTTGAAATGTGTGCCACCTGGAGATAAGCCAACTAAACAAGAATTAATTAACTGCTCTAATTATTTACGCAAAGAATTAATTTTACTTAATAGAGTAAAAATAATAATTGCTCTAGGAAAAATAGCTTTTGATAGCATAATATTATTTTACAAAAATAATTATGAATATAATACTAGAGGTGTTAAATTTATACATGGAGATAGTACAAAACTTCCAGATGAAAAAACTTTAGTTTCATGCTATCACCCAAGCCCTAGAAATGTGAATACTGGTAGAATTAATATGCAAAAATTTACAAAGCTATTTTCTGATACAACAAAATCATTATCCTAATAAATATTATGTATTTGTTTAAGTCTATTTTATTTTTTTTGTTTATTATAGGATCGTTTGAAGGTTACACAAAAAATATTAGGATAATATTCGGATCTTGCTCTAACCAGAATAAAAGCATGAAACATTGGGAATACATAAATTCTTTTGAGCCAGCTTATCTAATATTGTTAGGGGATAATGTTTACGGAGACTTTAATTCACCTCAAGCTAAAAATTTAAAAACTGCCTATTCTAAGTTAAATAAAAATAAATTCTTCTTAAAGTTACGCAGAAATTCAGTTTTATTACCAATTTGGGATGACCATGACTATGGAAAAAATGATGGTAGTAAAAATTGGATTTATAAAGATACGGCAAAGGATATTTTTTTAGAATTTTTTAATGTAAATTCTAATGATCAAAGAAGAACTAGAGAAGGTTTATACTTTAGCCACAACTACAATAATAAAATTAAAATTAAGACTATTGCTTTAGATACAAGGTACTTCAAGGATGAATTTAAAATTAATAAAAATAGTGATATTAATAAAAAATATATTCCTGATAATAATAAGTCTAAAACTATATTAGGCGAAGAGCAGTGGAAATGGCTTGATGGTCAAATTAATGAGGAATATGATATTTTATTAATTTTATCTTCTATTCAGGTGTTATCTAAAAGTCATGGATGGGAAAAATGGCACAATTTCCCTCATGAAAGGGAAAAGTTAATACAATTGATAAATAAAACAAAAAAAAAAACAATTATACTTTCTGGCGATAGACATATTGGTAGAATTTATAAATATAATAATAATATTTACGAAGTCACATCTAGTTCTTTAAATCAAAGTATTTTTAATTTTAATGAAATTGATGAATTTAGCATAACCGATTTAGTTTTTTCTAATAATTTTGGATATATGGAGATTGATGAAATCAAAAGAATTATAGATGTAGAATTAGTTTCTGGATTTTACAATAATAGAAAAATTTATAGAAGTTTAAAAATTAACTTTTAAGTTTGCTTCAAGGCTTTCAAAGCCTCATCAGTAGTTCTAAATTTTTCTCTAATAAAATTAGACATAGCATTTTTTTCTTCTAAATGATCCAACGATTCCCAATCTTTTTTTGAAATGAAGTTAATATTTTTTCTTTTTAATTCTTCAATTAGCTTATCTGTAGAATTATTTTTGCTAGATACGATTTCTGACTCAATCTTTTTAACAACATCTAATGAACGAGCTTTGTTTGTTCCTATAACTCCTACTGAATTATTTGCAGCCCAGCCAGTAGCATAAATATTTTTTTCAATGTATCCATTATTGCTTAACAAAAAATTATTACTTTCATCCATTTTTAAGTTATTAATTGAAGATGATCTGTAGCCTATAGCTTTTATAATCAAATTAGTATTAATAATAGTTGTATCTTTATTACTATTGATTATTTTTACCTTTTTATTAAATTGATCCCCTATAATTTCAACTGGAGACTTAAAAAAATCAAATATTATATTTTTATTTTTATTTTTAATATCATAAAATTCATTAAAAATTTCCAAATTTTTCTTTATTCTAGTATCAATAGAGTCATCATTTATATACGTTTCAATTAGTTCCCTGGAAAAATTTACTTTTATAGAAAAATTTTCTAGTTCTTTAAATTCTCGTAATTCTGAAATTGTAAATTTTGCTTCTTTAGGTCCTCTTCTTCCAAATATGTATATATTTTTAATTTTTGAGCTAGATAGTCTTTTTAGTGTACTGCTAGATATATCACTTCCCTCTAGTTCTTTTTGGTCTTTTGCTAAAATTCTAGCGCAGTCTAAAGCTACATTACCATTACCTATTATCACAACATTTTCCGTATTTAAATCTGGACTTAAACTAACGTGTTTGGGATCATCATTATACCAACCTACAATTTGACTAGATCCATATACACCAGGTATATTCTCTCCTTTTATATTAAGCATTTTATCCTTTGAAGCACCTGTTGCCAAAATAACTGCATCGTAGGTATCTGAGATAAAATTTAGTGATATACCTTCTGTTATATCAATATTACCGAAAAAATTTACATTTTCCTTTTCTAAAACCCTATTAAAAAGCTTTATAATATTTTTAGTTTTCTGATGATCTGGAGCAACTCCATATCTTACTAGTCCATAAGGAGCAAAAAGTTTTTCTATTATATCAACTTTATTATTATCATTATTTGATAAGGCTTGCGCAGCATAAAATGCTGAAGGCCCAGATCCTATTATTGCAATATACATAATTTAAAATTATTTTATAATTGTAAATTATGCAATTAAATTCTTGAATGATATTTATCACTGAACTTTTTTTTAAAAAAAATATTTTTTAACTTTTATATTTAAGGAATAAATGAAATTGTAGTAATAAATAATAATTCATTCCTAATACTTTTACAGTTATTTTCTATTTTATTAAAGGACGTTATTAAATTTTCAAATAAAATATATTTAAAAATTGATTTTTTTATGGCATAAATAGAAATGGATTTTATAAAAAAAATAAATTTAAATCTTACTCAAAAAAAATTTTATATTATTGTTATTTTAATATTAATTTTCATAAGTCTTCAGTTAGACTGAATCAATGATAAATTAAATGCAATAATTAAATTATCAGCCATTAATTAAATCTTACTGCTAGGTTATAAAATAAATAATCTAGTTCAGTCCCTAAAATTAATGAAGTTTAAAGGTATATCAATTTCTAGATTTTTAACAGTTGTTATACTTTCTTGTAATTCGTCTCTTTTTTTTCCAGACACCCTAAGCTGGTCTCCCTGAATAGAAACTTGTATTTTTAATTTTAAGTCTTTTAATAATTTTATAATTTTTTGTGCATTTTCTTTATTTATGCCCTGATTTAGAATAATAGGTAGCCTAAAATTTCCACCTGATGCTTTTTCAATTTTATCAAAGCTAATAGATTTAACATCTACACCTTTTCTTACTAGATTTTTAGAAAGTAATTCCTTAAGCTGTTGAATTTTCATATCTGAATCAGCCAATATAAAGTATTCTTCATTTTCCATTAGAATTTTTGAAATACTGCCTTTAAAATCATACCTATTAGTAATTTCTCTATTAACGCCATTTATTGCATTCTTAAATGCTTCTAGATCGATTTTATTTACAATATCATATGTTGGCATTTATATAATTTACTATATTTTGTTCAAAATCATATAAAAAAATAAATATTAACAACTTATAACTATAAATTTTATTAGACTTAATAAAATTTTATGTTTTATATTATTTATTTTTATATAAAATTAATCTGAAAGCATAAATTTTAAGTATAATAAATGTATTTTTAAACATTTTAGGAGATTTAAATATGAGCAGAGGTTATAAACTTAAGGATAGACCTGAATATAGTAGCAAACCTAAGCCAGTTACCTTCAAAAAAAATCAAAAAGTTAGCGAAGCAGTTGAGGCAATGTCAGAAAAAAACTTTGGTTCTGTTGTTATAGTTGATAATCAAAATAAAGTCATAGGTATTTGTACAGAAAGGGATATTCTTAAAAAACTTGTTAATAAAAAATTAAATCCAACTAAAACAACTTTAGATGAAATTATGACACCAAACCCTCGTGTAGGAAATGAAAATGATGATGTGTTAGATTGGTTGAGAACCATGTCTAATGATAGATTTCGTAGATTGCCGGTAGTTGATGAAAAAGGCATTATAAAGGTTATTTTTACTCAAGGTGATTTTGTTTCTTATACCTGGCCAGACTTACTCTATCAGGCTTCTCAAATGACTAAAGCTACTTTATCAAAGCATTTTAATTTAACCTCTATATTAGTAATGATTATGCTTTACAGTATAGCAATTATTGCTTCTATTAAATTAATTTAATGAACTTGCGCACATTTAGACTTATTTTAATTTGTATTTTTTTAAATACTATTATTTCCAGCTCTTTTAGCAGAGACCTCATTAAAGATTTAGAAAGTACTGGCAAGCATAACACTTTTATTAAGGTTATTGAGAATAATCCTTTGTTTTTGCCTATTATAAACAACAAGATTACTTCTACAATTTTTGCACCAACTGATGAAGCTTTTAAAATTATGCCTGAAATTTTTATTAATGATATAAGACAAAATAATTTAAAAGTAACTACAAAATTAATTTTATCTCATATTTTTAGTGGGGATACTTTAAATAAAGATACTAGCAAGCAGGGCTTAGCCTTAAGTCTAGATGGAAGTATATATTACACATATGACATTGGAGATTTGTTTGTAAAGGATATTGTAATACAAGGTGAATCATTTATGTCTGATAATTTTAGAGTTATACCAGTAAATTGTATAATGTTTTTACAGCCATCTAGCAAAGATAAAAGGCTTGATATTAAAATACGTGAAAAATATAATTTGACTTCTTGTTGTTTGCAAACAAAAAAAGAGTTTAATGAATTTTACAAAAATATTAATGATTAAAATTTTTTATTTGCTTTAACTTTAGAAATCCTTTTACGCCATACGATATAACTTTTTCTTTTTAAATTTTTCTTAAGAATTTTTTTTACATCATCTTCTTTTAAATTATCTGTGTAATAAATATCATCAAAATCTGTTTTATCGCACCAAGCCTTCTCTACTATTTCATGATTAAAAATTTTTCTACTTCTCAAAATTATTGGCTCTTTTTTAATATTTCAATGGAATTATTGGATGGATCTTTTATGTAAACAGAAGAAGTTCCATCTCTATGATCTTTTAAATTCCCGTAATCCTCTGCATTTTTTTTCTCGAAAGCTATGTGTGGCGGATGCATATTAGGTAGTACTAATGCCAAACTTATATTTTTATAACTTAACATAGCCCAAGTTTCATCTTGATAGGAAATTTTGCAATTTGTATTTTTCTTATACCATTCAATACTTTCTTGAATGTTTTTTACTTCAATAGCAATATGATGAATTTTATCCATACCTATATTACGTTTCTAAATTAAATTTAGTTTATTCTAATCTTATTTAAAATAAAAACAACGTATTAATTATTTACTACTAAGTTTGTAAAACCTATAACAAATAATGGAATCTGCAACCCAAAGTTAGTTAAAATTGCTTTATCTTTACTAATAAAACCAGCAATTGTCCAACCTATAACACCGAGACCATGAAAAAAAAGATTAAAAGGATAAAAATTAAGGTTTGTTAATAATATTCCTGTAAGAACTAGGAACGTACTTATCCATTTTAAATATTTTTTTATAAACATAAATTCCTCATAAATCTAAATTATTTAAATTATTATATTGCGATAAATTTTAACATTAGGATAGAAGTTTTTTAATAATATTTCTTTTGTAAATATTTACTAAATTTAGACAATGTATTATGATTTAGATCTTGTAGACAGTAGTGCTCTAATATAGGATTTTTTTTTTGCTTTCTTTTGTGATTATAAAGTGGATCATAGTATTCTAAAATTAATTGAGAGGCTAAATTTTTCCATTTTTTTTTGTAATAATTGTTCTTCCATCTATTTACAACTTTTTTACCTAATTTTACCTGAGCATATAAAAAAAGTTCTTTAAAACTATTTTTTTTTAATATAAATTTTGAATAGTCCTTTAGCAAAAAACTTACCCTTGCATCTAAATTAGCAGTAATATCTACGCAGGGAGAATTTTCAATTTTGTTTACTAAAATAGATGGTAAAAATAAATTTCCAATCTTACTACTCTCACTTTCAAGCAATATAGGAGTTGTTTTTTTAAAATTTTTTAACTTAAAATATATAAGGCTTTCAAAAAGCTTCTGAGAGGGTTGAGGTTTAGAATAATTTTTTCCTAAAAGAGAGCCTTTATGATTTGCTAATTTTTCTAAATTTAATACTGGATAGCCATTTTTTTCTATTTTTTCTATGATTTTAGTTTTAGCTGTACCAGTTGGGCCTCTTAGTATTATATAATTAAACTTATCTATAATCTTATTTAAGTATTCATTAATATGTTTCCTATAAGTTTTATACCCCCCTTTTAATATTGATACCTCCCAACCTATTTCTGATAATGTTAAGGCTATAGATTTTGACCTTTGTCCGCCTCTCCAACAGTATATTAATGGTTTCCAACTTCCAGGTTTGTTTATTAGACTTCTTTTAATAAAACTACTAATATTTTTAGAAATCATAGCCGCTCCAATTTTTTTTGCTTTGAATGGGCTTTCTGTCTTATAAATTTTTCCTATTAGAATTCTTTCAGCATTACTAAGTACCGGAACATTTATAGAGTTTGGTATATGATCTTCTAAATATTCTTTAGGACTTCTTACATCAATAATTTGATTTATCTTATTAGATTTCCAATTTTTAATGTATTTTATTGGCATTACAATACTCTTATTTTATTATGACTGTCTGAAATCTCTCCAATTTCAGAGAATATTAAATTTTTATTTCTAAAATCCTGAATTATTTTTTTATTAGATGTAATAAACAAAAAACCAGCGGCAGTTTGAGGATCAAAAAGAATATCTAAGATATCATTTTTATTAGATTTAATCTCTAAGTAATTGTTTAAATTACTTTTATTTGAGTATGATAGACTTGATAATACATTGCACTTCATTGCTTCTATTGCTCCTTTTAGTATCATTATTTTATCTAAATAAATATTTGCACCTTTAAATCGTTTATTCCTAATTAATAAATTTTTAAGGTGTAAAGCTAGACCAAAACCAGAAATATCAGTTATGTCTGTAATATTATACTTTTTAAAAGCTTCATAAATTACAAAATTAGATTTAGTCATTTCTTTAATTACTTCATGATAGTATTTCCCAGAAATTTTATTTTGCCTTAATGCGGCGATTACTAATGCTGTTCCAACTTTACCTGTCATGTATATTTTTAGTTTATTATTATCTTTGTTATTTTTTGTAAATCTATTTTTCATTTTACCAATTAGCGAAAAGCCTACAGTTGATTTCTCATCATCTACACTATAAGTATGACCACCATTTATTTTAATATTAAATTCTTTAAAAATTGACAAAGCTCCTTCCTTAATCTGATATACACATCTTTTTTGTATAGTAGTTGATGATTTTGGTACTCCTAACATCATTTGTGTTGATACCAGATAAGAATTAGCTGCAATAAGATCATTTAAACTATGTTTTGCAGCAATTCTACCCATTAGGTAATCATCATCTATTAAAGATGTAATTACATCAACTGTGTGCACTAAATCTTTAGTTCCATAAATTAAATCAGCATCATTAGAACCTATCATGTAGTTTTTTGAAAAAATATTTTTAATAACATTTTGAGGTACCTTGCTTCCACAACCGTTGCATTGCATTGCATAATCAATTGGTTCTGTACTTTTTATTTGGTCCAAATTATTTTCTTTAAACCCTATAACTGAATATTTGTTAATAAATCTCCTATCTATGAATTTTTTTAATTTCCAAAAAAAAGTCCCTCTTAAAGTAAGTATAGATTTATTAGCTATTGCTTTCCCATTTGCAGTCCCTATTAAAGATAAATAAGATTTTTGAGGCAAGTAACACTTTAATTCTTTTTTTAAGAAAAAATTTCTCAAATTTACTTTTAAAATCTTGGCTTGCTTTACTGCATAAATCCCTGCCTTTACAAGCTTTAGGTTTTCTATATCTGCTATATCACCACTAGCAAAAATATATTTAAAGTTCTTGCTTTGAAGTTCTCTAGTAACTTCTATAAATCCGTTAATTGATAAGCTTAAATCTGACTTTTTTAATACATCAGGTGCAGAAGCATTAGTAGCTAACAATGTACAACTTGATAGAACTTTATCTTTATTATTTATTTCTATATAATTTTTTTTAATTTTAGTTACACTGCTGTTATAGCGTATTTGAATATTGTTTTTTTTTAATTCCTTATTCAATTTTTTAGACACAGATTGATTGTAGCTTTTCATTAAAGAATTACCTTTAGCAATTAAAATTATATTCTTTTTTACGTTTGTTTTTATTAACCTCTTCTTTAATGCTAGAGATACCTCAACTCCAGCAGCTCCGGCTCCTACTATTACTATATTTTTACTTTTAGAAGCTAATATATTTTTTAATATCTTATTAATTTCCGAAATAGGTTTTAAGGATAAAGCAAATTTATTTGCCCCTATTATGTTTTCTGTTTTAGACTTAATACCCAAATTAACTGCTAAAAAATCAAATTCAATGGGAGGTCTATTTTTTAAAAAGACTTTTTTTTGTTCACCTAATACCTTAGTGACTTCTCCTATAATAATTTTAATATCATTTCTGTAACATAACTTAACTAAATCTACATTAATATCATTCCATTGGTACTCTCCCTCAATATATCCAGGTACCATGCCTGAATAAGTAGTATGTGTGTGTTTAGATATTAGTGTAATTCTAAGTCCTTCTAATTTTAATTTTCCGAAATATCTGATTACTTCAATATTAGAATGGCCAGCTCCCAATAGGACTAAATCTTTTTTAATTATATTGTTTTGTTTTTTATGCATATGATATATTAACAAAAAATAAAAAAAAATTACTATAATAGATATTTTATAGGAGTAAAATATGGTTGAAATTATTAAAGCTGGAGACAGTTTACCTGACGTAGCGGTCAAAGCTATTGTAAAAGATGAAATAAAAGATATAAAACTAAGTTTATTATTTGCAGATCATAGTCTTATGCATCCTAAAAATAAGAAAATAGTTTTATTTTCAGTTCCAGGAGCATTTACTCCTACTTGTTCAGCTAAACACCTTCCTGGTTTTTTAACTTATGCTAGTGCATTTAAAGAAAAAAAAATAGATGATATAGTATGTTTATCAGTAAATGATCCTTTTGTTATGAAAGCTTGGTGTGATGCTAATAAGGCTGGAAATGACATTATATTTATAGCAGATGGTAACGCAACTTTATCAAAATCAATTGGATTGACATTTGATGGATCTATGTATTCTTTGGGAGAAAGGTCACAGCGTTTTGCCATGGTATTGGATGGCTTAAAAGTTGAAAAATTATTTGTTGAAAAGCCAGGTGTCTTTGATGTTTCTAGTGCCCAGAAAGTACTCGCTAGTCTAGTATAAACTTAAGTATTTTTTATAAATATATGTATTATATATATTTTTTAATGTTTTCTTTTTTGAAAGCTACAATAATTTTTCCATTTCTTTTATATTTTCTCGCTTTTAAAACTGCTTTTTTAATATCTTTTACATGATAAATTTGATCAATTTTCGTATGTAAAACATTTTTCATAATTAATTCTGATAGATGTGAGTATAAATTAAATTTTTGACTATAAGACATTTTTTGTAACCATAATGACAGCCAAAATCCTTTTAAACTTATGTTTTTAAAAATAACTTTATTAGTATTAATTTCTATATTTTTTCCTGATAATAAACCATAGTTAATTATAGTTCCATTATCCTCTAAATAAGATGCCCACTTATCTACTTCTGGCCCTCCAATGGCATCAATAAAAAGTTTCACTTTATTTGTAATTATCTTATTATTTTTTAAGTTATTTAAAATTATTTTATTGGCTCCCAACTTTTTTAGTTCTTTTAAGGTTTCCTTACGTCTAACTATATTAATAGTTTTTATTTTATAGTATTTAGCCAATTGTATTATGTAAGTTCCAACTCCTGAATTAGCAGCATTTTGCAAAATCTTATCTCCTTGGTTTAATTTTATATAATTGTTTAAAATTAAATATGCAGTAGCAGGATTAACTTTTAACATACTAGCTTGTACTAAATTTATACTCCTATTAACTCTTATTAAATTTTCTTCGGTTACTTTAAGTTTTTCAGCCCAATTATCTCTAGTTAAAGGCATAACTATATCATCAGGCTGTACTTTTTTTACTTTTTTTCCTACTTTTAAAACTTTTGCTATGCATTCTGCCCCAATTAAAGAAGGTAGAGTAGGGGAGGCTGTTCCATATTTACCCTCTACTAATAGTAAATCTGCAGGGTTTATAGGAAAAAAAAGAACCTCTATTAATACTTCATTAAATTTTAGTTTTTCATCTGTAGTGGTCTCAGTAAGGTATAATTGTTTTTCTGGTATACCTATTTTTTTAAATTCTACTTTTAACATAATGTTTAATAAGTATAATAAGATATGAAATATTTTTATATATATTTTTTATTTTTGATACTACTTCTATCTGATAATAAACTTATAGCAAATAATAATTTAAATAAGAGTTGTCAAAATTTAATAAGAGCACTAGATCTGAATACAGGAGCATATAACAAATGTTTATTCTCTAATGCTGGTGATAAATATACTGCTGAAGAATTGAAAGCATGCCAGAATCATTATCTTAATGAGATAGAAAGACTATCATATGTTTTTAAAAATATTTGTAAGCAATAAGAATTATTTCTAGTTATTTACTTAGATTGTTTATATATTGTCTAGCTGTCATCTTGTGATATTTTGCTTTATTTATATTTAGGTCTATTGGATTTGGATCTACAATTTCAATGTCAGCATTATTTATATTAGCTATATTCAATGCTATAGTAGTTATATTTACACTAAAGGAAGTTCCTAAAAATGTAATTTTTTTTGATTTTTGCATCCATTCCTCCGCTTCTCGCATTCTATATATGTTTGTATAAAACTCATCAAATAATAAAACAAATGGTTTCAAAGATTTCATCTTTTCAGGCTTTAATGTTACCTTTGATATCTTAAAATAATCTAGTAAAGTGTGTTCTAGTTTTTTTTTATCTTCTTCATCAGGACACTCATTTGCAATAATATTCCAAGGTGCATCAAATACCTCAACCTGTAATCCCTGTTCATGAAAAAGGGTTACTTTATCAAGTCTTCCATGAATTGCAATATAGTCATTATTTCCAGCCTTGCCGTCCAGGCCATCAATATTCTGCGTTATAAGATTTTTCTTTGACAACCACCTATGTACTTGATTGGGAAGTATATTTCTATATTTAGCAAATCGCTTATAATACCATACCAAAAATTCTTTAGGATTATTTTCATACATATACCTGGTTGCCATTTCTTGGGGTGTATAATTTTTACTACCTATGGTCCAGAATCCATCTCTTCCTCTAAATGTAGGAATACCACTTTCTGCACTGACTCCGGCTCCTGTAATAAACAACTCATCCATATTTTAAATATAATAATTTAAATTCAATCACACAACTTTTTAAAAATAAAATTATAACTTTCTAGTTGTACTTAACTTTAAGAAACTTCTATCATATAGATTATTTATTTCATAAACATGCTTTTACTTTTAAAAATTTTATTTATTATTTGATTAATGCTTTAATGTTATCTACTCCTACATTTTGTGTAGTTTCTCATTTTGCTAAAAATCATTTTTTAATATTTGCTTGATCAGATAATTCTCCAAGATCTTTAATAGTAGTTCTTTTTTATATTTTTCTATATAAAAAATTATTATAGATTTACTGTATTTCCTATTTCTATTTGTCAATCTCTTAAAACTATGAAATTTAGAATATATATCAATTTTACGTTTTTATTGATTTAGTAACTTTACTAGAAAATTTGAAATTATATAATCACCATTAGCGGTTGTATTATTAATTATAAATAATTTTATTAATAGAAAAAAAAATATTTTCATATTAATATTTTATAAATTAACTTTTAAAGATCATAAAAAATGAAATATATATTAATATTACTTTTTTCATTAAATATATCTAATGCCTTTTCACAAAGTTTAGAATTAAAAAAAGAATATAGGCTTGCTAATAAATATTTTAAAGAAAGAAATTATATTAAAGCTTTAAGTAGCAATGAGAAAGCTTTAGCGCTAGCTGTAAAAGAATTTGGGAAAAATCATCTTACTACTGCTACGTTGTATGAAAATAAGGGTAGGCTGCTTCTAGAATTAACTAATTATTCTTTAGCTGAAATAGAATTAAGAAAAGTAGTGGAGATAAGAGAAGAATTAATCAAAGATTATAACCCAGATATTGCTGAAGCTTACAATTATCTAGCATTGTCTTTGAGAAAACAAAATAAATTAAATGAAGCTATTATAGAACATAATAAAGTTTTAAAGATTATGAGCAATATCATTGCAAATAATCCTGGCCAAATATCTGAATTAAGCAGACGTTCAGCTCTTTATAGAGCAAGAGCTTACCATACAAAAGGACAGTTGCTTATTAAGCAAGGAAACTTTAAAGAAGCAGAAGGAAATTTTAAAATAGCAAGTAAAATTTTTGAAAGGACACTTGGAAAAAATAAAAAAGAACTTGAAACTTTAAAAGCGGATATTAAAAAACTTAAAAAAAAGATGAATTAAACTTTTAATTAAAGGAGAAACTGTGATTATAGAAATGAGAACATACACAATAAAGCCTGGAGAACTGAATAACTTTTTAAATATTTATGATAAAGAAATAAGAAAAATTCACATAGAAACTTTGGGAAATCAAATAGGCTTTTTTTACACTGAAATAGGTAATCTTAATGAAGTTGTTCATTTATATGGGTATAAAAGCTTTGAAGATAGACAAAAAAGACGAAGTGTGTTGAGTAAAACACCTGAGTTTAAAAGCTATATTAGTAAAGTAAAAAATCTAATTATTGATATGAAGAATCAACTAATGCAACCAGCGGAGTTTTCAAAAATAAAGTAGGTTAGTATCAAGTTTATTAACAAGAATAAAAAATATAGTACTTAATATTAATGAAAATAATATATTCTTTTTACTTATAAAAAAAATAATTAGTAAAACTAAAATAGTTGTAACTCTAGAATTTATTGTGCTTTCTAAAAGAATGCCTTCTGGGAAAAATATTATTTTTGAAATTACGGATATAATAATTCCCATTGATATGCATTCAATCCAATTAAAAAAATTAGAGTCAACACTTAGTTTTTTTGAAAAAATTACACCAGTAACTCTACATAAATATGTAGCTATTGATGAAAGCAAAATTGCAATATAAATATTTTCATTCATACTTTTTTTTCCTAAAAATAAAATAACTTATACTACCGGAAACTAAACCAGAAATAATAATTCCCCAATCATTTAAAATCATATATAATAAAGGAGTTAAAAGAATTGATAAAAAAAATACCATTTTTAATTTTAGATTTATTAAGTTTCTTATAGTCATTAATAAAAAATACATTGGATTAAAAAAAACTAATCCTATTAGAATCTCGTGGCTAAATAATGAAGATAAAAGGAATCCTAAAATAGTAAATAAAACAGAGCCTATCCATAAAGTTGCACTCAACCCGACAAAGTAATAATATCTATTATTAATTGATACTTTTTTATAAATAGCTAAATAATTTACCCATGCAGTAACTGCTATAAAATGACAAATTATATAATAACTAATTTTATTAATTTTTTTATCTTTAAAAGTTGGTATGATATTCATTGTCATCGGTAACAACCTTGCATTAGTAAATAAGACTGCAAAGAATATATTTAGTAAATTTGCCCCTGAAATTAAAGACTCTACCATTATAAATTGTCCTGGAAGAGCAAATGCAAAAAAAGTTGACAGAAAACTCTGAATTAAATTGAATTCAGAGCTTTTAAGATATACTCCAAATGTAAACATGCTAAGGCCAAGCCCAATTAAGGGAATACCACAGGCATCTCTAAAACCTTTAATAAAAAAATTAGAAAACATGTTAAAGTAAAATCCTTTTAAAATTGATCTAAAATAAGTGTAGTATGATTAAATTAAATTAATTAATCAATAGATAGTAGAGAAGGTTATGAGGCTTTGGGAATATAGAATTAAACAATATACGTATAATTTAGAAAAGAATAAAATACAAGAAAGAAGCAAGCAGAATTATGAGGTAGAGGAAATTTTAAGTGATTTTGGCAAAGATGGATATGAATTGGTTAATGTGATTACTGAACCTTTAATTAAAGATAAAAATTCTGAAAGTAATGAGTTTTTAAGAACTTTTTTTCTAAAAAAAGAAAGATTTTAATAATTTTAATTTATTTGTTATAAGTTAGTTATGAATATTGAAAATAAAAAAATTATTTTATTTGGTGGAACTTCTGGCATAGGGCTATCAACAACAATAATGCTAAGTAAAATGGGAGCAAAAAAAATTTATGCGATTAGTAGAAATCCTGAAAAATCAAATTTAAGTTATACTAACGTAGAGTTGGTTAAAACAGATGTGTTAAATGAAAATGACTTGTTAGCTTTTTTTAAGAAAATAGGAAAATATGATGTATTAATTAATGCTGCCACAGGAGGTGAAAGAGCTATAGGCCCTTTTATGAATATGGATCTTGTGGGATATAGAAACTCTTTTAAAAAACTTTGGGGATACACAAATACTGTTAGATTAGGTTTGAAGCAATTAAATAAAAATGGTTGTATAGTTTTAGTTAGTGGATCTCCTGCAAGAAAATGTAAAGCAGGTCAAATAGCCTTAGCTTCTGTTGGTGGAGCGGTTGAGGCTTTTTCCAGATCATTAGCCGCTGAAATTAAACCTATTAGAATTAATATAGTTTCTCCAGGGATTATTGACACTCCTATGATTCAATTAGAAGGAAAAGAAAGAGATGATTTTTATAGAAATGTTACTAAAGAAAATCTCATACCAAGACCAGGTAAAGCAGAGGAAGTTACACAGGCCATAATATTTGCTATTCAAAATGACTTTATTACAGGTACCACAATAGATGTTGATGGAGGATGGTTAAGTTCCTAATCTGTGCTTTTTTTCTATCATTTATAAGTATTTATCACTAACTAAATAAATTCTTTCATTTTTTCTGTTATAAGTAACTTATTGTTTTCTATAAATGTAATACCCCTTGGATTGTTTAATTTTTCTAACTTATTAACTTTGATTTCTGCTTTTAACTCAAAAAATTATAATATGTAAAAAAAGAATATAAAAATATAAAAAATATTATTATTTTAATGCATGTTAATATATTGTAAATTTTTTTAAATGGTAAAAATTAACAATATTGCTATCAATGGTATTGCTCATATTGCTCTGTCAGTAAAATGTTTAAAAATCTCTAAAGTATTTTATATGGAATTAATGCCATTTTTGGGATTGAATATTGTGCACGAAAGTAATAAAAGTATTTATTTTATTGGCAGTAAAACAGGTATTTTGATACAGGAAATAGAAAAAAAAAAAATATTATCAATGTTCTCACAAAACAATATAGGTCTTCATCATTTTTGCTTTAGGGCTAGAGAAAAAAAACATATATATTTATTAGAAAAAAAACTCAAAAGTATTAAAGCTAACATAGTAAGAGGGCCTGTTAACGGAACCTGGGCTCCAGGTTATTTTTATATACTATTTGAAGATCCAGATAAAATTAGAATTGAAGTAAATTATGTTCCTAATAAAGGAATTCTTGAAAAAAATATAAACTTTAATCCCTCTAATGATTATTAAATTCTTTTTTGAATGCTTTTGTATTAAATTAATCTATAAATTTCTTAAGGTTTGGCTCAAAATAATTTGGACCTTTTAATACTTTGCCATATTCATTATATATTGGTTTGCCATTGTTATCTAACTTACTCATATTTGAGCTTTGTACTTCATTAAAACATGAGTCTAAATCTATGCCAAAAGCATGTCCGGCACCATAAGTAACATAAAGTATATCTGTTAATGCGTCCGCAACTTCTACTAAATCTTTCTTTTCAATAGCTTCCTCTAATTCATTTAATTCCTCTTTAATTAGCTCTAATCTTAAATTTACAGTTTTATGATCTGGAAAGCTTGGTTTATTTAAAACCTCTTGTCCAAAGGTTTTCATAAATTCTTTTACTTTTAAAAAGTTTGTCATTATTATGCCTTTCTTAAATTTATAATTTCGCTAATATATATTAAATAATTTAATTTTAAAAATACAAAAATATTATTTTAATAAAATACAGATTAAAAGACATGGTTTTTTTAAAAAAACAAATGCTTAAACGATTTATAATTGTTATGTTTATTGCGATTTTACCTTTTAAAGCTTTTACAGAAGAATACAGTTTGAAAATATTAGGTGATAATAGTATAAAAGAACTATCTGTAGAAAACGAAAAATTAGTTTTAGCAGAAACTTTATTTAAATGGACTGACTCAGATGCAAATTTTGGAAAAGGTTTTTGTTTAGGAAGTATAAATTCTTTTTTAGAAAAAATTGAATTAAGTTTTTTATGTGAATTTCTAGATTATGAAGGTGAGAAATTTTGGACTAAAATATATAGAAAATCTTCTGAATTAAATACAGGTATTGGTTCACAAAAATATATAAAAACCTCAAAAAAGTATGAAAAACTTTTAAATAAAGAATGTAAATATGCTGTATCATGGTTTGATAAAACAAGCTTTTTATTAGAGCAAAAGTGCAATATTAGTATAGATTAAATCATTAAAACTTTTTTTTTATTATTTTGTATGATATAATCACAAAATGGTAAGATTAGTTGAAACTCTTTCAAAGAGGTCTTGCTTAACAATCACAGAAAATGAGCAGATTTCTGACTTAGCATATTTACTCAAAAAATATAATATAGGATGTTTGGTTGTTTTAGAAGATTCTTCTAAAAAGCCAATAGGTATTGTTTCAGAGAGAGATTTGGTAAAATTCTTTAGAGAAATTATTAATAGAGAAGTAATGCTGGTTAAAAATATTATGACTACTAATATAATTAGCTGTGATTTGTCTGCCACTTCAAATGAGCTTATGAAAAAAATGACAGATAACAAAATAAGACATCTTCCTATTATAGACAAAGGTATATTGCTTGGGATAGTTTCTATAGGTGATGTGGTTAATAGAATAATATTTAATTATGAGGAGGAAACAAAGCATCTGAAAGAATACATTAGTAGTTAGTAATTTTTTTGTAAGGAATATTTAATGGTAATAACAGAATATACTGTAGGAAAAAATATAGATTTAGGTAGAGCGTTTAAAAAATATAGTGAAAATAAAATTTCAGGTGTTTTTTTAAAATATTCGGCTCGAGTAATAAGTTTTAAAACTACTTTAGAAAAAAGAAACTATATTTATAAGGTTAAATTAAAAGTTAATTTAGTAAATAAGATTCATTTTGAAACAATCGGTAGATCTAAGCATGCAAATAAGGCATTAGACATTGCAGTAACACTAGTTAGTAAAAGAGTAAGAAGGTATATTAGAAAAATTAAAAAGCAAAAAATTGGAAGAACTAAGAGCAAGTTAGGTAAGACTATCTTAATAGAAAATAATTAAAATACTAATAACTAATATTTAAAAAGTATCCTAATTAATAAGACTTTAGAGTATCTTCTATAGATTGGAAAATAAAATTAAAAATATATTATTTAAACTATAATCAACTATGTTTAAAAATTTTAAATTAAATAAAATTAAAGTTAATGGTATAAAAATTAATTATAGAATTGGAGGAAATGGGCCAGCAATCCTTTTATTGCATGGTTATCCGCAAACTCATATTATGTGGAGAAAAATTGCGAACCAACTTACCAATCATTTTACCGTAATATGTTCAGATTTAAGAGGCTATGGAGATAGTGATAAACCTAAATCAGACGATACCCACTCTACCTATTCAAAAGAGAAAATGGCCTCAGATCAACATAAGTTGATGCTTAAACTTGGGTTTAAGAAGTATTTTCTTGTAGGGCATGATAGGGGAGGCAGAGTGGCTCATAGAATGTCTATTAATTTTAAAAATATAATTAAAGTTATTTTTTTAGATATAATACCAACAAATACAGTATTTGAATTAGCTAACCAAGAGTTAGCTAGAAAATATTATCATTGGTTTTTTTTAATACAAAAATATCCATTACCAGAAAAACTTATAGAGGCTAACTCAGAATTTTATTTAAAGACCAAACTTAAAATGTGGGGAAATACTAAAAGTTTTATAGAACCAAAGGCCATGAAAGAATATTTAAGATGCTTTGCAAAAAAAACAACAATTCATGCCAGTTGCGAAGACTACAGAGCTGCAGCTTCTATAGATATAATGCACCATAAGCAAGATAAAGAAAAAAAAATTACTTGCCCAGTTTTGATTCTTTGGGGAAAGAAAGGCACAATAGAAAAATTATACAATCCGATAAGAATATGGAAAAAATGGGCCTCAGATGTAACAGGATATAGTATTAATTGTGGGCATTTTTTGCCAGAAGAAAAACCGAAAGAAGTCATGGTAGCAATTCAAAAATTTTTTATGAATTAATATGCTTTTTAAAAGGTTACTTAAAAATTTAGAAAAAATTAAAAAACTATTGGTTTTTAATCTTAGAAAAAACTTCTCTGATAAAGTAATTGATTTTCTTGAAGTTTTATTGTTTTTATTTTTATTCCTTATTACCGTATATTTTATATTTATAGCTTTTACAGAAATTCTACTAATTTTAATCTTATTAATACTAATTCTAATTTATAGAAAGTTATAAATTTATGTGTGGAAGGTATGCGTTATTTTCTAAAAATAAAATAAAAAAAAAGTTTAATATATTTATAAAGCCTAATTATAATTTATGCCCTAGTAATACTGTGCTTGTATTAGATAAAGAGGCTACTCCAAAATTTATGAAGTGGCATTTTAAGCCATTATGGGGGAAAAGTTCTTTTAACATTATAAATGCAAGAATTGAAACATTATCTAGCAAGGCGGTATTTAAAAATTCATTGAGATGCATTTTTATTGCTGATGGTTATTTTGAATGGAAAAGGATAAAAAATATTAAAAAACCCTTTTATCATTATTATAAATCAGATCTAATGTTCTTTGCAGGTATTTACAACAGTAATTTAGAATGTTGCATCGTAACAAAAGAAAGTAATAAAGAAATTTCTCATATACATAATAGGCAGCCATTATTATTAAAAAAACTAAGTTTAAAAAATTGGTTGAAAAGTAATTATGACTCCAGTGATATTTCTAATGATTTAATTTATTATCATGAGGTTGATGTTAAGGTAAATAACCCTCATAATAATGATATTAGTAATATTTTAGAAATTAAGTAGGTGACAGTATAATTTTAAAATATATTAGGAGATACATTGAAACTTAATCAGATCGGTTCAATAGATCAATATAAATATTGGAATAATAAAACAGTTTCATATTGGATATCTTATGATAATGAATTAAATAAAAAGTTTTCCATAATAACAGAAAAATTATTTGAGTATATTGATATAAAAAAAAATCATAAAGTCTTAGATGTAGGATGTGGCTCAGGCCATACAAGTAAAATATGTTCTAATAAAGTAGGGATTAATGGAGAAGTGTTAGGAATAGATATATCTCTACCTATGTTAGATTTATTTAAAAAGACTAACAAAGGTATTAAAAATATTAAAAGCAAGCAAGTAGATATTCAAAATCATTCATTTAAAAAAAAAAAGTTTGATCATGTTATTTCTAGATTTGGCCTTATGTTTTTTGATAACCCAACTTTAGCTTTTCATAATATATATAAGTCCTTAAAAAAATCAGGTTTTTTAACTTTTGTTTGCTGGAAAGATATTAATTATAATCAATTCTTTTCTTTGCCGGCACTTGCAGTCACTAATGTAATAGGTGTTAAGAGACCTCATATAAATAAAAAAGCAGGCCCATTTTCTTTTAATAATGACAAGTATATTTATAAAATTTTGAACAATAATAATTTCAGAAATATAAAAATAGTTGAAATAAAAACTTTTTTACCTGCAAATGATATTAATAATGATATTGAGATATTAATTAATATAGGTATTGGCGCTAGAATGATTAGAGACCTTAAATTAAATTATTTGGAAAAAAATAAAATTAAAGATGAACTAAAAAATTTACTTATTAAATCTATTTATAGAAAAAAAAAAGATTATAAGGCAAAAATATCATTAGTAATTGCTCAGAAGTGAATAAAATTTAAAAAGTTATTTTTTATATTATTATATCTAAATAAGCTTTTTTAATATCAGAGGATGCTTTTTTAAAGTCTAATTCTAATAAGGAACTTTTTTTGATAGTGTTAAATAAAAAGTCTTTTTTATTTAAAGGGTGATCTTTTACATATAGCTGTGTAGATAATTTTTTATTATTTTTAGTAGTTATAAATAAATGTATATGGGGCGGTCTAATAATATCATTTGATACTTTGTAACCTCCAGGCATTATTGTTATAAATTTGTAAAATCCGTATTTATCAGTCTTTATTTTTGTATAACCATTAAAATTATAATCTATCTTGTTTTTAGAAATATCATGTTTATGATTGTACTTTCCATAAGTATTTGCTTGCCAAATATAAACAGTAGTAAAAGAATATGGATTACAATTTTTATCTAATACTTTACCTTTAACTTGAATTATCTCTCCTTTGGCTTTTTTGTTGTTTGTCATATCTTTAGAATAATTGATATGTTTATTTTTAAAAAAAGGACCCACAGGTTGCATTGGAGTTATATTGCAATAATTGGAAGCATTTAACAAATGAATTGAAAAATAACTTATTATGGAAAAAAAACTTCTTCGATTAATTTTTTTAAGTTTGAATTCTTTCTTTGATGTAGCCATAATCTCCAAAATTTTGATATCTATTAAATTGCTTTAATATTACTTCCCAGCTGTTAAATATTTCTTTGTGAATTTCTCCTAAATTAGAAAAGCCTTCTACCACTTCCCTAGATATTTTAAACATTTCTTTAGTGACTTCATTTGGAAAATGATTAATGATTACACCATATTTGCTTTCTAGTTCATTAAGGGATAGAGAATTTTGGTACATGTATTCTCCCAAACTTTCTAAGTAAACTGAATTACATACATTCACTATTATTTCCTTTAGGTATTTAGGCAGATTTAACCACTTAGATAAATCCATAATAAATTCATTTGCTGTACCTGGCTCATGAACTCCAGGCCCATAATAATATTTGGTAATTTTATGAAATCCAGAGATTTTGTCTACCCAAGGACCAACCCATTCTGCTGCATCAATAACACCTTGTTGGAGTGCTGGCATTATTTCTCCTGCGGGCATATTTACAGCAGTTCCTCCCAGTTTATTTATAATTTCAGCGCCTATTCCTGGAATTCTCATTTTAATTCCTTTAAAATCATCTATAGACTTAATTTCTGATCTAAACCAACCTCCCATTTGAACACCAGTATTTCCGGCTAGAATTGATTTGACTCCAAATTGAGAATAAAGTTTATCCCATAATATCTGACCTCCTCCGTAGGTTACCCAGGCAAATTTTTCTATTGCTGTCATTCCTCCAGGGACAGTGCAGAAAAAAGGTATAGCCTTATGTTTTGATATCCAATAATAAGGAGCAGAAACTCCACAATCAATTGTACCGTTTCTAATAGCATCAAAAATTTCAAATGCAGGAACTATTTCTCCAGCTCCATAATGTTCTATAAGAAGTTGGCCATCTGAGGCTAGTTCTATTTTATTTTTTATCTTTTGCGCATTTAAATCTGATCCAGGGAAGTTTTTAGGAAATGCGGTTGCCATTTTCCATTTAATTTTATTTTTAATTAATGAGGTTGATTTTGAGGGATTTTCCGGTGTTCCTCCTTTACAAGCTTTTAAAGCAGCTGATGCTGATATAACCGCTAAAGATCCAAATAAAACTTTTCTTCTGCTTTTTTTCATTATCATATTATATAATTGCTAGTAAAATCTACAACTTTAAATTTGTAATAATGTAACTTAGTTTAGTTATTGCTTCCTTTTAAAGCAAAAAATAATCCTCCAACCCATAGCATTACATGAAGGTTATCATATAATAAAACATCTACTATAGATTCAGGTTTTGCGATCCAGATAACCCCAGTGGTAATACATCCTATTGTAAAACCGCTAAAACGAGTTACTAAATCACCAACCCAACTATAGTTTTGAAAAAGATTAGAAAATAAACCTCCTGCTATCAGCCCAAACCCAGCCCCTAATTCGCCATAGGCTACCACCCACCAAACAAGATAAGGTAAATCATAAGACTCTGCATCTTCTAAAGAGACTGGGAATTTTGAAAGACCTTGTTGAATAAAAACGATAGAAAGGGGAATTCTAAGCAACCAATGAGAAAAATTAAAACTAGGAATTTTATTAATAAAAGACTTCATAAAATTAGTATACGAAAAAAAAAAAAATTAGTATTAAAAAACTTAATTTAAATTACACTAAATAGGTCTAAGAAAGTAAAAATTATGATTAATTACAATATCAAAGAAATGAATCTATATAAATCTACAGACAGATTTTTAAAAAGCTATAAGCAACTAAAAAATAACTTAAAAAGATTACCTACTATTAATGAATTTTCAGTAATAGACCATTTGCATTACAATGGTGTAGATGCTGTTGAGTTAGCTATTAAAGAAACTAAAATTAAAGCTAGCAGTAATGTATTAGACATTGGATCTGGTATAGGAGGGCCTGCAAGATATATAGCAAGTAAAACCAGAGCTAATGTTTATGCTGTAGAAATTCAGAAAGAATTAAGTAATATTGCAAAAATTCTAACAAATGAATATAAACTTGATAATAAAGTAAGACATATAGAAAAAGATATTCTTCAATTTGCTATAAAAAATAAGACATTTGATAGCATAGTAAGTTGGTTAGCTCTTTATCATATACCTAATAGAAATAAACTATTTAAACAAATTTTTTCTTTGCTTAAATCTAAAGGGTATTTTTACTCTGAAGATTTTTTTTTGGTAGATAAACTAAATAAAAAAGAAAGATTGAATCTTTCTAGAATATTTCATGCTAATCATTTAGTTAAATATGATGAATATTTAGAAGAGTTAAAATCTCATAAATTTATTATTATCTCTCATAAAGACATGAGTGCTAATTGGTCCAATTTTACAAAAAAAAGACTTATAAAATATAAGAAAGAATTTAACAAAAATGTTGATCTTTTTGGGCACACTGCTTCTAAGAATGTACTAAACTTTTATCAGTTAGCGCATAATTTACTGACATCTAAAATTGTAGGGGGAATCAGTTATCTCTGCCAGAAAAAATAGTCTCTTTGCAATACAAATGAACTGATACTTTTGAATTGGGTGTTTCAATTTTTAAATGAATCCACATTTCGTGGGTTGGTAAATTTTAATAAAGATTCCTTGAAAGAATGTATAAATAAATTCTATTAGAATTAATCTTGTAATTTAAAATATATATAAATCATATTATTCTTTACTAATTAATAAATAAATGTTTGTATATTATTTTAAATTTTAAGAGCCATGCTAAATATCAAGCAAAAACCTGTATCAGATTTTTCAAATGATTTAATTGATTTAATTAAATCTTTAGAGCAAAAAAGAATTCCTACAAAATACTTGTATGATGACATTGGTAGTAAGCTTTTTGAAAAAATTTGTGATACAAATGAATATTACTTAACTAGGACAGAAAAAAAAATATTAGAAGAAAATTCTATCAGTATATTAGATGTATCTATGGCCGATGAGTTTCTTGAACTAGGAAGTGGATCATCCAAGAAAACTAAGGTGCTTATATTAGATGCTGTTGATAAAGTTAAGAACTTCAAATATATTTCCTTTGACATATCAAATAAAGCACTTCAAATGTGCCATAATGAATTAAAAAATATCAGCAATGATTTAAAGATAGAACTTATACAAGGTGACTTTTTTAAAGAACTTAACGTTCTGAAAAAAAGTACTAAAAATAGAATGTTTTTATTTTTAGGAAGCACCATTGGTAATTTTGATAATGACACGGCTATTAATTTTCTTACTTCAGTATCTAAAGTTATGAATAAAAATGATACTATATTGATAGGAGTAGATAAAATTAAAGATAACAATGTTTTAGAAGCAGCTTATAACGATGACAACGGAATCACAGGGGAATTTAATAAAAATATTCTGAATGTAATTAATAAAAAATACAATTTAAACTTTAAGAAAGAAAACTTTTTACACACTGCAATTTTTAATAAAAATAAATCACAAATTGAGATGTACCTAAAGCTAAAAAAAGATCAAAAAATTATTATTCCTGACGGTAAAGAGATTTTTTTTAAAAAAGGAGATAAAATACTTACTGAAATTAGTAGAAAGTTTTCTGAAAATGCTATTAATGAAATTTTTAATAAATCTTCTCTGAACATTTTAAAAACTTATAGTGATATAAATAATTACTTTTCTCTCTATCTTTTAAACAAATACACCTATTAGATTATATAAAGGGCTTTCCTGAAGTTAGATTTTTATTTTTCTTAAGTAAAAAGAAGAAGCAAATCCAAAAATACTTAATGCAAGAAGAGTCAGAAAACAAAGTTGAAAAGGTTTTAAATTATCATAATTATCTAAAAAGTACCCAAATATCGGTCCTATAAATATATCAGGCATATATCCAATAAAGGATACTATTCCAACTGCTATCCCTGTTATACCAAGAGGTAATTTCATTTCTTGTAACAAACTATAAAAAATACCCCTCAATGAAAATATTGCAATCATAGTAGTAATAAAATTAAAATATAGAAAATATAACATATGATTATTAATCTCAATAAAAACTAGAAATGAATAGGATAGTAATAAAAGTATGAATAGAAATAAACTAGAAAGCTTAGAAGTTACTCTGTCTGCAATTATTCCTGCTGACAATGCTGATATAGGTCTTAGATAAGATAAATTAGCTACAATGAGAGCAGACTTTTCTTTGCTGTAGCCAAAAACTTCATAAAAATAAAGAGCATAGTAGTCTATTCCTTTATATCCAGCATATGCTGCTAAAACAACTATAGAAATACAAATAATAGGTTTGTAATGACTATATACATAATCAAATCTCACTTTTATTTTATTAGTTTTTTGTTTGAGGTCATTCTTAAAAAGAAATAAAATCATTATTGATGACAGAAATGTCATGAATGAGTAATAAAATATTACTACTGTCAATGAAGATATATCTTTTGAAAATAGCTTAAAATAAAAGTTAGTTATTATATTAGAGGAATATATAACTACTGCCAAAGAAGCGCATAATGAGGCTACTAAGCCTCTTCCTGCTTCAAGTGCACCAAATGAAAGGCCTTGTCTTTCTCCAGCTATATTTCTAGTTGCTTTTATAAGAGCTGCCCAAAAAAATAATATAGTTGTTAATCCCCAATACCCATAAATAACGCATAACCAAAAAAAACTAGGATTTAAAAGTAAAAATAACCCCCCCATGGAGGTTAATAACAGAGATAAGAATAATAAATATTTTGGAGACACCTTATCTGCAATATATCCTCCAGGTAAATAGCTTAAAAGGGCAGTTATACCATAAACACTAAAAGCAATTCCTAGCATAGTATTGGAATAATTATAATCATCTAACAATGATGGTCTAAAGAATCTACTAATATGAAAGGGTAATGAAAAAACTAATTCTCCTATGATAATTAAATAAACTAAAGATAATATATTTTTATTGAAATATTTTTTAAGCATATTACTTAGCCTATCCTAATATTAGTTTAATGTCCGATAAAACTGAACTCACTGCCTTGAATTTAAGATATTAAGTACTATAGTAATAGGATGTTTTCCTTTTTAAAAAAATTAAATTGTGTTTTATTAGCTATTTTAATGTTTCTTCCTACAATACGTCTTTCTTCTTCTGAATATACGGATGTTATAAATAAATTTTTTTTGAATAAAAAATTAGATACCATAGAAGGAATTTGGACCAAAACTATTGCAAATGAAGGACCAGCTGGTTGTGTAACTATGTTTTACAAAGATGAAAATGATTTTTATTACCAAGTTCATATAGACTCGTGTTTTGTAATGGGAAAAGTTACAGGAAAACAAAAAAAAATAACTGAAAATAAATATGAGGGTGAAAATGCGGTATATTTTTTCAATGGAGATGTCAACTGGGGAGCATCAAGCATAGGTATTTCTGAAGATTTAAATTCTTTTGCTATAACTCATAATTCTTTTGGTAATTACTTTACAGAAAAGTGGAAGAGAATTTGGCCTGAAGACATAGTGGCTCATAACAAAAAAATTAATAATTAATAAACCAGGCAAGTAATAAATATCAGTATTTGTATAATTTTATGACATAATACTATTTTTATTTATTAATTTTAGTTATGTGTAGACATTTAGGTTATATAGGAGAAAAAGAATTATTATATAATATTCTTTTTAAAAAAAAGCATTCCTTAGTTAATATGGCTTTTAATCCTAAAGAAATGGAAAATGCAAAATTAAATGCAGATGGTTTTGGAATTGCTTGGAATTCAAACAGTAACTTCTATTTATATAAAAGCGTTCTTCCAATATGGAACGATCCTAATCTAGATGCAGTTACAAAAAATTTATCCTCAGACATAGTGCTTGCTAATGTACGAAGTGCTACAATATCAAAAGATTTAAGTTATAGTAATACTCATCCTTTTATATATAAAGATCTTTTATTTTCACATAATGGATACATTAAAAACTTTCATGATTCAGTAAAGGAAAAAATAATTGATCTAATAGATAATAAATTACTTTCTGAAATAAAGGGAAACACTGATTCTGAATATATATTTTTCTTGTTTATTCATTGTTATAATCAAGAGAAAAATATATCTAAAGCTATTTATAAAACCATTGATATTTTGAGAGATATTTGCCAGGAAGCAATGTTAAACTTTTTGATATGTACTCGGGGAAATAATATTAAGTTGTATGCAACAAAATTTTCTTTAGAAGCTCGTTGTCCTTCATTATATCTTCTAAAAGATAGTAGTAACAATATATATATATCTTCTGAAAAACTAGATGAAAAAGATTGGTTAAAGGTTAAAGATTATTCTTTATTAGAATGTAAAATGAATTCATTTAAAATTACTAACCTATAATGACTTCAAGCTTAATTAAGAAAACTAAAGAATTAGAGGTAAAACAACAAATTATTTTAGATTTAGCATCTAAAATATCTTTAGATAAAATTAATTTAAAAATTCATTCTGAATTAAGCCCTATAGGATGGCACATTATACACTGTCTTTTTATTGAGGTAATTTGGATAAGAAGCAAGCTACTCAATGATTGCTATTATGAAAATAAATTAAAAAAAATTGCTGATGCTACAAAATTACCTCTTAATAAAAGGCATATTGGTCTTCCAAATGCAAAAAAAATAATTAGTTTTTCGAAAAAATTATTTAGTAGTAATATTATTCTATTATTAGAGATTTTTAATAATAAAAATATTACTAAGTCAAATTTATCTTACTTAATTGATTTTTTAAATAGCCACCATTCTCAACATATTGAGAATATAAAAAATATTTTAAATTTAATAAATATTAAATATAATAAAAAAAGATTAAGTGTCGACTCTCATATTAATCCAGCTGTTTATAAATTTAAAGGATTGAATATCAATGATGGCTATTATCTCATTGGCCCTAACAAGAAAAAATTTTTTTATGATAATGAAACACCTAATCATAGAGCTCATTTAAATAGCTTTAAAATCTCTAATAATCTAATTACTATTCCTGAATGGCTAGGTTTTATAGACGAAGGAGGGTATAAAAAAAAATACCTTTGGACTAAAGAGGGATGGAATTGGAAAATTAAAAATCAAATTTCTCATCCTTTAAATTGGATCTTTATAGATAAAAAAAGATTTTTAATTTCTACTTATAAAGGGTTTGATAAAGTAAAAAAAAATATGCCAGTTTCAAATATAAGTAAATTTGAATTGGAAGCATTTGCTAACTACTACGAATGTAGATTGCCTCATGAATTTGAATGGGAGGCTTCATATAAAAAAATTAAGAATAAATATAAAGTTTGGGAATGGAGTTCTAATCAATTTTTTGGATATAAGGGCTTCAAACCTTATCCTTATAAGGAATATTCATTGCCTTGGTTTAAAAATAACTATTTTACCCTAAAAGGTGGCAGTGTTTATAGTCTAAAAGAAATAAAAAGGGCATCATTTAGAAATTTTTATAAACCCTCTGCAAGATATATTCTATCTGGAGGACGTCTTTGCATCTAAACTATTGAACATTTAATGTAAAATAACTATAGACTAATTAATTTTTTAATAGACTAGTTAAATCACCAGGAAGTTTACATTTTTGAATACCAAATATAGCATCTTCAAAATATCTTACACTTATTATACACGAAATTCCTATTAATGGCTTAAGCTTTTTAGAAGCCCCAATAATTTTAATATCAGCAATACCCGCATCTATATCACTTTTTTCTCTGATAGCCTTTCCATAAATTCTTTCATTATCTGAAAATATAGTTTCGTTAGTACCTTCAAGTCTCAAAATTTTTCCATTTATAATATCAGAAACAATAACAGTATTTGATTTTCCATAATTACCAAAATTATCTGTAAATGTACCCTCTAAATCATAACTTCTAAATTTTTCTGATTTTGAAATATTAAATTCTTTTAGGTTTTTAACTTTTGCTTGAAACTCTATTATATAGTCTTCTGCTGAAACATTGCTTAAAATTAAAAAAAAAACAAAATTTACAAAAATTTTCATAATTAACTTAAATTAAATTAAATTATAATATATGTATATAAATATATTAATTTATAATATTTTAAAATGGAGAAAATTATGCATTTTGCTATTTCTGCAAGCTATGGTCCTACAGATCCTACTAAAGCTATGTTACCTTTTATTTTTGCTGCATCAGCTCTTCAAGTAAAAGATAAAGTTACTATTATGTTATTTCATGACGCTGTACATTTAGCTTTAAAAGGTTTTGCCAAAAATATAATTCCAGTCGGACCTCCTAATAGGTTTGAAGAATTTATAAACGATAATAATGCAAGTCTGCTTATTTGTAAGCCGTGTGCTGAAATTAGAAATATTTTCGAAAAAGATTGCCTGGAAAAAGTTATTTTTGGAGGTATGAATGATTTTCATAAAGCCTGCTCTCTGGCAGATACCAGAGTTATTAGCTATTAAACTATGAAGCATTTACTATTACTTTTTATACTAAATTTTTATTGTTTGGTTAGTTATACAAACTCTAAAGACCTAACCAGACAAAACCCAATTGTAAAAACTATAATTTTGAAAGGAGTTTCTGGAAAACATCATTTTTTTGAACCAAGAGAGATTAAATTCTTTACCGGAAATCTTTATAAACTAATCATAAAAAATACAAGTGACTCAAAGCATTATTTTTCATCAGACTCTTTTTCAAAAGCAATTTTTACAAGAAAAATTCAAATAAATATTAATAATAAAAAATTAGCAGAGATTAAAGGCTTGATTAATGAAGTTGAAGTATGGCCAAACCATGAAATAGAATGGTGGTTTGTGCCTGTAAAAACGGGTTACTTTGATGATTTAAACTGTAAAGTAAAAGACAAAAAAAATAATATAACTCATGCCAAAATGGGAATGAAAGGTGTGATAATTATCGAATAATCAACTTTATTTAATACATATAGCGTTAAATAAATTATTTAAAAATGGGATAACAAAATAAATTTCTGCTATTACAGTAGTAATTCTTTAGAATTTTTTATATACCCTTGTTACAAGATCAATGAAACCAGCAATTTTATTTTTACTATTGAATAATCAATAGCAAATAACTAAACTGAAATTTAATATCATATAAATACAATATGAATAAAATTTAAATTATATAATGGTAAAAGTTGCATTAGTTATATCTGTTGTCTATATGGGGAGTCTTAGTAAGGCTCCTGATATTACTATTCCTGCATATTATAAGAATCTAGAAGAATGCCATCAACAACTTGATTCATTAAAAGAAGACTTGGTAGATGCCTCTGACATATTTGATTCCAATAATAATAGAGTTTTAAGAATAGAAAATAGGGAATACCATCACAGAAGTTACATATTTTGGACCTGTTCTGTAACAAATTTAAAATAAACAAGCTTAAAAGTCTTAGAGTAGTAAGATAAATAAAAATTAATTATTTATTTTTATTAACTTTTTTTTCAATTTCTAAATTGATTGGAAAACTTATTTTAAATTTTTTTACTATAATAAATACTATACTATTTATAAATAGTATTTATCTAAGCTATTGTAACTATGCAAAGTTACTATCATAGGCTTAAATTTACAGCATATGTTTCAAAATAATTAAAATATAAATTGAATAACCAAAATATAGACAGAGTTTCAGTTTCAATAAAATTAATTAATATTTAAAGTGAAAAGAGAGTTAACTTAAAAATAATTATTGCTATGTATAATTAACTTTCAATGAGCTTAAGATTCCCAGCAGATACTCTTCCGTTATTTCTAGTTTCATCATAACTAACTGCATCATTTTCTTTTAGTGAAGTAATTCCAGCAGTCTGTAATGCTGATATGTGAACAAATACATCTTTAGTTCCATTATCTGGTGAAATAAATCCATATCCTTTTTGACTGTTAAACCATTTTACTTTTCCAGTAAACATAATATTATTCCTTGTGTAAAGTTATCAAATTATAATAGATTAATTTATATTAATTGCATTAAAGTAAAAGAATTTATTATTATTTTCATAATAAGTTAACAAATTAAAAATGCAAATGATAGTGCTTTTTTTTCTTAAACAAATAATTCTTAAAAATAATTCTTAAAAAAAAATTAAAATTAATGATTTAAATTTATTTTTTTTATAGAATTTAATACTATATTATAATGGAAAGGAATATTTATGAAATACGTTATCATTAGTTTTATGTCTTTTATGTTTACACTTGCTGGATTTTCAGCTGAAATAGTTATTGATATGCTTAATAAGAGAGACGACGGTCAGAGGATGGTTTATAGTAAGGATGTTGCAAATATTGCTGTTGGAGATACAATAAAATGGGTACCAAAAGATGGAGGGCATAATGTTGAATTTATTGCTGGTCCATCTGGCTTTGAATTACCTCCTAAATCTTACATCAATAAAGAGGTTGCTATAAAGTTCGATATTCCTGGTATATATTTATATGTTTGTTCACCTCATAGTATTATGGGAATGATAGGTTTAGTAGTTGTAGGAGATGATATATCAAATAAAAATTCTATTTCTGGTGTCGATATAGGAGGCAAAGGAAGTAGAAAGTTAAAAGCATTATTAAGTAACTTGTAATTGTATTTAAGATTTTTAAAAATTTAATTTGCTTTTGATTTAAAGGTTTTTCCAGATTATTTTAGGTATGTATAGATAGCTTGAATAAGTTTATTATAAATACATAAGTCTCTTGATAGTTTTGATATTAGTATTTTTGATTATTCAAAACGTGCTTTACCAAAAGATTGGAGCTTTAAATACTCAGGATTTACTAATAGCAAATAACATAAATTTTAATATTGATATTAAAGCGGTTAATTTCAGCAATTATGGAATTTGGGAAGATAGTCTAGGTAATTATGGGGGAGAACTTGTCAAGGAATACTGGTCGTTGAACAAAATATAGTAATATGTAATATTTTTGCGAATATACGGATCAGTATAATGATAAATTATATGAAAAAGATATCAGATTATCTGATATGGAGGCAGAAGTATGAAAAATGACAATAATTAAAGGTACAGGTAAATAGAAAGTATAATAGGCTCCAAATGTACTTATGCACTAAAATATAAATTCAATATATTCTTTTCTGCAAAGGATATAAAAAAAGTAATTGATACAATAGTTTAAATTAAGATTATAAGTTTTTTGTAATATTTTGATTTAATTTTATTATTATTTATTATAAAAAATGGTAACTATTCTCATTAATAATGATTATCATTTGCAAAAATATAATTTATATATATATTATAACTATGCAAATAAAATATCACGATTTACCTTTCGGTGCACAGCTCTTATTATGGACATCTAGATTATCTATAAATGGAAGTTGTAGAACAAACCCTAATAAATATGATCTAATTAATCTAGCTTATGAAAAAGTAGGCATTGAAAAGGGGAGTATATTATTAAATAATTTTTTATTTTTTCTTAAAAAAATGAAAATATTAAATTTGCAACCTATCTGTTCACAGTGCTTAACTCAAATAGAGCTTAATCTTATTTATTGTATAAATGAGCACATGAAAGAAAAAATAAATAATGAATATTTTATTAAAATGTGGTGTTTAGATAATGTTGAAGAGCATTTTACAAATAGTGCTAAAAGTTTGGCTATTGCCTTTAAAAATGCTAATCTTAATACTAATATTGATCTACATAGCAAATCTTTTTTACATGAAGGTCAGTTGTATGAACTTAATAATACTTTACATTAGGAGGAAAAATGAAAGGCGTAGGAGAAAAAATTGATGATTTTAATGTTGTGGGCGTTAAGCCTTTATTCCATGAGCATGAAGAAAATGGAGAAAGTGCTTTTGAAAATATCGATGAAAAATCATTTCCAGATAAATGGAAAGTTATTTATTTTTATCCTAAGGATTTTACATTTGTTTGTCCTACAGAAATAGTAGAGTATGCAAAATTAAACCAAGATTTTTTAGATAGAGATTGTGTAGTATTGGGAGGTAGCACAGATAATGAGCACTGTAAATTAGCCTGGAGAAGAGATCATAAAGATTTAAATAAACTTAATCAATGGTCTTTTGCGGATACTGAAGGAACACTAGTAGATGCATTGGGAATCAGGTCGGAAGAGGGTGTTGCTTTAAGAGCTACTTTTATTGTTGATCCACATAATATTATTCAACATGTGACCGTAAATAATTTAAATGTAGGAAGAAACCCCACTGAGACTTTGAGAATACTTGATGCACTACAAACAGATGAATTATGTCCATGTAACAGACCTGTTGGTGGGGATACTATTTAATAATATTTAATATGAATGTTTCAGAAATATTAACAACTTTTCCTGAGTATGCTAAAGATATCAAATTAAACTATTCTAAAGTTCTTAATGAAAATATATTAGATAAACAGCAATTATACTCAATAATATTAATTTCGTGTTTAGCAACAAAAGATGAAGTTTTAAAAGAAGCTGCTTTGAAAGAAGTAAAAGAACATATTGATCCAGTTGTTATGGAAGATGTCTATGGAGCATATTCAATTATGTCGATGAATGCTATTTATTATAGATTTACACATTTAGCAACAGAACATAATTATTCTTCAATGCCAGCTAATTTAAGAATGCAATATCTCTCAAAACACAAAATGAATAAACCTGACTTTGAATTGCTTTGTTTAGCTGTTGCTGTAATTATAGGGTGTGGCAAATGTATAAATGCACACGAAATAGTTTTAAGGGAAAATAATATTTCAACACAGGTTATACAAACCGCTGCAAGAGTAGCTTCTATTATTAATGCTATTGCGAATATAATGAAGGTTATTAAATGAGTTACCATCCAATAATGGGAATAACTATATTTTTAATTTTTATAATATTGGCTTTCATATTAGGTAGGAAAACTAACATTAAACCTAATTATAAGATAGATTTAAAAGATAATTATAATAATAAAAATATAGTATTTACTTTAAATAAACAAAAAAAGATAAAATCAGAAGCTATATCTCCAGACGCTAGCTGGCTTGATAAATAAAAATTATAAAGGAAGCTTTAGCATAATTTTTTGATAAATTATTTTTATGCAAAGAAACAAGGCAAAATCAGAAGTTCAAGTTGATAATCAACAGGTAAGAATTACTAAATATATATTTCAGCCAGATGATGAAACTGGAATGCATAAACATGAATATGATTATGTTATAACACCTATAATTGGAGGCAATATACTTTTAATAGATGCAAAAGAAAATAAAAATGATGCTATACTTATAGCTTCAGAGTCATACTTCAGAAGAGCAGGAGTTGAACATAATGTCATAAATAAAAGCAGTAAAGTCTTAATTTTTGTTGAGATTGAACTAAAAAAATGATTTCTTATAATTAATTTAGATAATTAAAAATTGTAAAAAAAAAAATATATAATTTAGTTTTCTTCAAATAAATTATTTACAAATTTTGTTAATGAACTTGAAGTACTGTCATTATTTAGTTTGAACCCCTTAATTTCTGTATTCCAATCTGCATTGAAAAATTTTTTTTTACCATATAAATACCAATGTTCATTGTAATAATTATATTCCTCATCATGGCAAAGTTTTGCAGTTAAAAGCCAGGATCTTTTGTCAATATTTTCTAATTTGGAAATGAGTTCCAAACAGGATTTTTTATTTCTTACTAAAAAATATCCTAATAATAAAGACGAAACTCTATGATCCTCATTTTCTTTTCCTGGTGCTATAGGATCTAATTCGTAAGCTCTTTCTAAAGCTTCTATGCCTTTGTCAGATTGGCCTGTTCTTATTAGTATTTCACCATATACTGATAATACTCTAGGATCGTTTGGAACAAGTTTATAGCATTTTCTTGCATGTTTCTCTGCCAGCTTAAAGTCTTTCTGACTCAATTTTATCTCTGCTAATAATCTATGCACCTCAAAATCGTTGTCATCAAGTTCTCTTGCTTTCTTTAAGCATATTTCTGCTTGGCTCCAAATTTTATTAAAATCCCCTTTTAAATATCCTCTTCCTAGGCCTTGTCCTATAGCACAAGCTTTCCATGCATAAGCTTGGCCATTATTTTTATCTGCTTCTATTGCTTTATCAAATGTTTCTATTGCTTCAATTAAAGCTTCTTTTTCAAATTTATGATGTAATACCTTACCTTTGAGTAGAAGTTCATAAGATGTTAGGCTTTCAGTAGGTTTTCGTTTAGCTCTTTCTAAACTAGAAATTTCTATTTCTCCTAAAAGTGCTAAAGATATTTTTCTAACTATTTCATCTTGAACTTCAAATATATCTTTTAAAACTCTATCATACTTATTATTCCATAAGATGCTGCTATTTTTTGCTTCTGAAAGTTCTACTGAAACCCTAACCCTCTTTCCTGAAGATCTTATATTTCCTGTAACTAAGTAATCTAATGAAAATCTCTTTTTAAAGTCATTTATATCTGTCTTACTATCCTTAAAATCAAAGCATGATTGTCGAGAAATTATATCTAATTCCTTAATCATAGAAAACTCTGTTATCAAATCTTCTACTATGCCATCAACTAAATAACCACCTTCATTATCATTATTAATATTTGAAAATGGCATTACAGCTAATTTCGGTTTATAAGCTTTAGCTTTTTTTTGATTTGCTGTATTTTTAAGTGCATCTGTTTTTATTACTTTATCACCTGAAGGAGCTATCCCAAATGTTTGATAAGAGTCAGAAATATTTTTTAAAATTTTAGTTCCTGCATCGACAATTATTTCTTCAATTTTATTAAATACTTGTTCTTTTACCATAGTTGAAATTAATATTTGCCCTGGAGTGCAGCATGCCTCTAATCTAGCTGCTATATTAACTCCTGTACCAAATATATTATCACCTTCTATTATTACATCATCTAAATGCAAACCAACTCTCCACATTAACTTGAAATTATTTTTAAGTGATCTATTTCTTTGTAAAATTAACTTTTGAAATTCTATAGCAGCTTTTATTGAATTAACAGGACTTGAGAATTCTGCAATTACAGAGTCACCAGCAGTATAAAATATTCTACCTCCATATTTATCAATAATTTTATCAATAATAGCTCTACAAGATTTTAAAGACGCAAGAGTGAGTTCTTCGTTTTTGTCCATATAACTACTGAACCCAACGCAATCTGCGGCTAGAATAGTAGACAGCTTTCTTTTTATTTTATCCAATTTAGTTATAAATATTTTTATTTTACTTTACCAAAATAAGGAGACTATTACAAAACTATTGATTGTGGTATTAACTTTGTTAATTATAATAAGAGATTATGAAATTATATTTTTTTCCTCTACTTTTATTTTTTTGGTCTTATCATTTAATATCAGAAGATTATATAATGGAGGGGTTTTTTAAAATGAATGTTACAGGTAATATAATTTTAGATAATAATAGCAGTTATAAAACTATTTCTTTAGAAGGCATGTGGAAAGATAATGTTGGCCAAATTGGAATTTTTGAAGCTAATGGAAAAGTTGATAAGCTTGATGAAATTCCTGATATAGAGGCTGTAGGATATGGAAAAAGTGAGACAAATGAAAAGTTTTGGTTTATTGCTAAAAGAAATAAAAGAGATATAACTGTAGGAGGAGGAGGTACCCTTGAATATATTGACGGAACTGGAAGATATAAAAAACTAATAGGGCTTAAATGCCCCTATGTAGCGAGATATATGGAAGGAAGAAACTTTCATATTAGTAAATGCAATATTAAGAAATCCTTATTGCAAGAATTAAAAAATTTTAAAAAATAGTTGCTAGGAGACTAATATATCTACTTTTTTACACATTATAATTGTTATAGGACTCGCCATATTTATAGGTTTTACTTTAGGTATTTTAAGCAAATGGTTAGAAATTAAATTTAAAAAAAAGCATAAAAAAAAATAGTATATTACCTTGCAGATATTATCTAATCTATTTTTTCTTTCTTTTATAATGAAACACAACATTTCCATCATGCCATTCTAAAATTCCTTCAAATGACTTCACTAAATCCACAAACATTTCTTTTAACATTTTTGAAGATTTAAGAAAGTCTTCTTTTGTTTTGTAGATACCCATCCCAGCTAATTTACCTTCGCCGCTTCTAATAATAATTTGATCTATACATTTTGTATCTCTATCAAACTTTTCCTGCCATATTGGAGTACTCATCATAGAAATAAATGCTTCTGCTTTAGATTTTGAGGGAAACTTAAATGTTACAAACCTTATATACATATTTAAATGATGTAAAACATTATTACTATAACTCATAGTTTAGATTTGGTCAAAATTTGTAAATATTTTTAATTAATAAATAAATGTAAAATCATTAAATAATTTTTTTATTTATAGTTGTATTCAAAAGTTCACTTAAGGTATGTTATAATACTTAAAATGAAATATATTTTAAGCTTTTTAGTATGCTTTTACTGGTCTAAGTTGAATGCCAAGCAAGACTTAAGTAAAAGTTTAATAATAAAATGTGAAGAAACTACAGGTACTGGAAGAAGCGACATTTTTAGAATTCATAACCCTTATTTTGAGTGGTACTATAAAGGAAAATGGCACGAGATAGGCTATTCTAAAAAAGGAGCTGCTAAAGATTGGATAGTAAATTTTAATAAAAATATAATTACATTACATAATAAGAAAACTAACTGGAATAGATTGATAAATTTGAAAAAAATGACTGCTTCAATGCTATTTCCTACAGGTGAAAAATATTTATATAATTGTATTTTTATAGATAAATAACCAATATTTTTTTCGGATAAAAAGTTTATAAATTATATCAAAAATATTATTAGTGTATGGATGCCAATAATAAAAATAAAATAATAAAATATAGTAATGAATAAAAAAAACTTATTTATTTTTTTTATATTACTTAGTGGCTTTGTTATGAATATGCTAAGTGTTCAAATAGTTGGGTCATCCTTAAAATACTTGCAAGGTGAATTAAATGCCAGCATTGAACAAATTTCTTATGTTATGTCTGCTTCGTTAATTGCAGAGGTAATTGTAATTCCTTTTACAGGATGGTTAGCAAGGTTATTATCAACTAGGGTATTATTTCTTATAAGTTTATCGGGCTTCATATTTTCTAGTATTGGATGTGCAGTATCCGAATCTTTTATTTCAATGACTGTTTTTCGAGGATTACAAGGCTTTTTTGGTGGAGCAATGATACCAATTATGGTTTCTAATACTTATATTCTTTTTAACCCTAAAGAGGTCCCAATAATATTGTCAATTGCAGCAACTATTGGAGTATCATCAATAGCTTTAGGACCAGTTTTGGGAGGGATGCTAACAGAATACTTAAATTGGCGTTGGATGTTTTTATATAATATTCCTTTAGGAATTTTAGTATTTATTCTGGGTTATTTGTTTATAGATTTAAAAAATAGAGACAAGTCTTTAATGAAAAAAATTGATTATCAAGGAATTATCTATTTAGCAATAAGTCTTATTGCACTATTAATTTTTTTAGAAGAAGGTGAAAGGAGAGACTGGTTTTTTTCTGATTTTATTTTTATGTGTTTTGTTATTTTTGTTATTTCTATGTTTCTTTTTATAAGAAGAGAGCTTTTTACTAAAAGTCCAGTCATAGATATAAAAATTTTTTCTAATCAAAAATTTTTCATTGGATCTATAATATGCTGCGTATTTGCAATAAATATTTATATTCCAATTTTTTTAATTCCTCTAATTCTTACCAAAATGCATCATATTGATCCTATTGATATAGGTTTAATAGTTTCTACTATGGGTATAGGTATGATGATAGCAGGCCCATTTGCAGGACATATTTTAAAGTTTTATGGTGAAAAAATAATTATAGTGCTAGGAAGTTTTATAACGGGCGTTGCTGCTTACATGCAATCCTTTATAACGGCAGATTTTATTTTTCTTGATTTATTTCCTTCACAACTACTAAAAGGTATAGGAGCGCAGTTTTTATTTATGGGAAGTCAATTTATTTGTTTTTCATCGCTTAATACTAAAATGATTAATAATGCTTCAGCGATGTACAACTTAATCATGAGACTGACTGCAGCAGTATCAATTGCAGTTTCCAGCAACTATTTTATAAAATTTCAAAAAGACTTTTTTTCAAAAATTACAGAAAATTATACTAATGAAACCTATTTCTTAAAAGAAATAGCAAAAGAAAATATGAATAATCAATTTTCAAATAAACTCTTACTTTTGAGTGATAGAGAAAGTTTTATAATGGCTTTTAATAAAATATCCTTTATGAGTTTTTGGACAGCAATTATACCAGTTATCCTTTTATTAGTTTTATTTAAGAGGACTGATTTTTATAGGGCAGGGAAGAGTGGTGATGAATAATTTTAAAATTATTATTTATATCTAGCTTATAACCAAAAGTATATTCTACTTTTAATTGTTTATCTTGATAATCAAAGAAGAAATAATTTCCCATTGAGAGTAATACATTATCCAAAATAATAAAGTCAAAATTTTCAAAAAATATTCTTTTCCATGGTTCTAAAGCAAATCCTTTATCCTCAGCTGATATTTTATTATGACCTATAAAATAGGATATAAATTCATTTTTACTTTTTCTAAATTGTAGGTTGCTAGCTTTGGTAGGCTTAAATAAGACTTTTCCTTGCTTAAAACAATATAGATTATCTAGGAATTTGTTAGTTAAATTCACATAATCTTCTTTATTTAAAAACGCTTTTCCTATTTGCACTATGGCATCAGACCATTTTTCTTGAATATCAAAAATTTTTTTATTAATCTCATCTGTAGATAAATTGGTCAAATTTCACCTTTATAAATATAAAGCTCCTTAGTATTTAAATCTGCGTCTTTACTTAGTTTAAAACAAGTATTGCTGTAGTTGCAAACTATGTATCCAATATCTGGATTGATTTTGTAATATACTCTAGGATGACCAGCTTCAGTGGCTATGTAGGTTGTTTTAACTTCTATTATATTCTTAAATTTTTTATTTAAAATATCACTCATTATAAAAATTTAACTTAATATGTTTGTTTGTCAAAAAATAAAAGTATATTATGTTATTTACGATAAACTCTAATGACTTTTATATAATAAATAAAGCTAATTTAAGCATGCTAAAATGTAAAAAATAAATATAATTTATGCAACATTATTGCAAGTTGACAATAATAAGCATTATTGTATATTAATAAATATAAAATGTTTATTAGACTCACAATATTAATATATTTTATTTCATTGCCTTTGTTGTATTCACATAGCAACAAGAAAAAATCTTTAAAAGCTCATGAACATGGCGTAGGAGTCCTTAACATATCTCAAGAAGGTAACACCTTATTGTTCGAATTTGAAATTCCAGGCTTTGATATAGTAGGCTTTGAATATGAAGCTAAGGAAAAAAATGATATTGATAAGGTAGAAAATGCTTTAAGTATTTTATCAGATTATAAGAATATGATTATGCCATCTGGATCAGCTGAATGTGAGGAAGTTAAAAGTAATGCTAATGTTGTAAATGAGGGAAAACACTCAGAGTTTATAAGTAATTACACTTTTGAGTGTAAAAAAATTTCAGAGCTTAAAATAATTTATATTAAATATTTTAATAAATTTGAAAATAGTAAAAAACTTAATATAAAAATATTCGGCAAAAATAAAAAATCTGCTTATGTAATTAGTAAGTCAAAGAAAATTCTTGGTGTAAAAGGACACTTTTAAGTATATTTAGTATCAATTATTCCTTGCATTTTTATATGTAAAGCAATTATCTAACATACAAACTATGCCCAAAATTTTTTAAAATTATGTATAACAATAAAATTATTACTATAATAGCTAAATGATTCTTTTTAAATACTCTTTCACTTATAGATCTTTAGATTTAAATTTTCCTATTAGATTAAATACTTGACCATTTTAAGGAATTAATAAAGTATTTTTATGTTAATAATGGAAGACTAGTTTTCTTGAACAAAAAAAAGCTTTTAATCAAAATGCCTAGAATTTTTCTTTAAAAATATTATATTAATAATATGAAAATACATTGGTTAATTAAATATTATTTTATAACTTTTATAACAATTTTTTCTATAGTTTATTATATTGAAAAATCAGAACCTAATGTAATTTGGTCTTTGTATCCTGATATATCAGAATCTAATATTAAGAATATAATTATTGATAATAATTGTAACGAGTTAGAAAAATTATACCAAAATGAGTTTACTAAAAATTATAAAAAGAATAATTTAGGTTTTACTGTAAGAAAAGACAAGCAATCAAAAAAAGGATTAAATTTATTAAAATATTTAAGTTATCATCTTAATAAAATTGGTTGCGATTAAATATTAATAGTAAAAACAACGATATAGAAGATTTTATTAATGTAATCATTAGATATAATATATAGTCATTTAATAAAGTTCTTATAAACCGTGTTTATGTCTTTATTTAATTAAATACTCTATAGCAATACTTGTATTTAATTATCAATAATAATTTTATATTGCTATAAAAAAAGAATAATGATTAAAAAACTAAATAGAAATTTAAATTTGATCTACCTAGTTTTATAATCATTTAAAAATTTTTTAATTTAAAGAATAGTAAATTGTACTCTCACCAGAAATATATTTTTTTTCCGGATTAAATTCTGTCTTTGTTATGCCATATCCTTGGACGTTTTTATATGTTTTAGTACCGCCCGTAATTTGATTGCTCCCTATACTAATTGAGTTTTTATTAATATCTTTAGAACTTTGTGAATTAGCTGTAAAAGTACCGAACATTGTACTTCCATCATTATATGTAGTTTCCCAGTTACCAGAAACATTACCATTTTTATATTGATAATTACTCATTCCCCAAAATTTAGATTTAGTAATAGTTAATCCTTCACAATTTTTAGTAGGTTTCTTTGGAGTTACCTCAACTGTAAAAATTCTTAAACTATGTCCAGGTATATTAGTTTTTATTGAATATTGCTCTGTATATTTAGACTCTCCTGCTGAATTAGTTCTAGTAAAAGTACATTCTTTTGCTACTACATTGAAATTAAATATTATGAAAATAATATAAATTAATGCTTTCATGTTTTCTCCTTATTTTAAAATCTATTGAATATTGTTAAACCATTGAGTTTATTAAGTCAAGATAACGCGTGAATATTTCAAATAATTTTAGCAAAACTAAACTAAGAATTTAAATTAGATAATTAATCCCTCTTGTTTTAATTTATTGTGGTGATCAATGCTTCGTATTCCATTGATTATTTCTAGTTTTTTAGCCAATGATATCAAAGCTAATTGTACTAAGGGGTTTTCGTTAATTACTAGTTTAGAAATCATTATGCCTTTAATAATTTTAAGTGTAGTATGTCCTATTGAAATTGCTGAGTTATATCTCTTTCTTCCTCTTAATAAGGCAATTTCTCCGAAACTTTCTCCTGCATTTAGAACTTTAATTAATTTATTTTCTTTACTAATCAATTTAACTTTTCCTTTTTCTATAAAATACATATTTTTTGCAGAATTACCGTGAGCAAATATTATTGCTTCTTCATTATAAGTTTTTGTGTCTAATAATTTCCAATTCTTATGAACAAATTCGTCTTCAAATAAGTAATGGCTTTTACGAGGTACATTTGTAGATTTAAAAATTCTCGCTAAACTATATTTTATAAGTGCTTTCACAGCAATATTTGACTCATTTACGGCTTGTCTAATTTTTTTAGCACTAAACTCTAAAAGAATAATATCAGTTAATCTTTTGTATTTTAATACTTTTTCCTTAGCTAAAATAGACTCTGCAAAGCCGATTGGATCATTTTTTTTTAACAATTGAGTATAATCTCTTTCTCCATAAGAAATTATTTTACCAGATAATAGAATGTAAGCTTTATTTCTATCTTTAAAATTAAACTCAGTATTTTTACTTATAGTAATTTCTTTATATTCAAAATCTAAGTTTAAAATTAGCTGTTTAGTAGATAACATAACAACATAATAGCAATATAATGATATTTAACTACATTTTATAATTTATTTATATAATTAGTCTGGAGAAGTCACAGCAAAGGGGTTAGTAGACGGTGTTAAAGCTGGTTGCTTTCCTCAACTTTATACTGCTCTTGGTTCAAATCCTCCAGATCAGGTAATAACTCTTTAAGTAAAACTTCAAGCTTTAGCTTAATAAAAATATTTAACGGAAGCATTATGAAAAATTGAACCTGTTTTATGCATAGTTATTTTTATGATTTTGGTTTAATCCTTTCCGATATTAATAATGTAAAGAATATTAATAACAGGTGAGATTAACAAATTGCTAATGAGCTCCTCAACATCATATTGTGTGGTAGCAAGGCGTCATAAAATATACTACAAAAGAGTAATATAAGCAGTATACGAAATAAAATTGTAGTTTTTTTTAATTTACTTTATTTATTAAATAATTTTTAAAGATTAGTTCTAATTTTCTTTTAATTATTTTATATTAAATAATGTCAAAATTTAAGACTATATTAATTACAGGAGCAAATAGAGGAATAGGGCTTGAATTAGTCAAAGAAAGTATTTCTAAAAACTTTTCTGTTATTGGTACTTTCAGAAATAAAAAAAAATCTAAAGAACTTTTACAAATTAAATCCAAAAATGTTAATTTTTTTGAGATGAACGTAATTGATGAAAAATCAATTCTTAATGTATCTAATAAGATAGAATATCCTCTTGATTACTTGATATGTAATGCCGGTATAAATAATGGCTATGGAACATTTTTTGATGAAGATCATAGTCATAAAAATATGTTAAAAGTTTTAGATGTTAATGTTTTAGGATGTATTTTAACTATTAGGAATTTTAGTAGGCATCTTTATACAAATTCAAAAATAATTCTAATTTCTTCAATTATGGGTGTTCAAGAACATAATGGTTCAAATGCAACAATTTATAGAGCTTCAAAAGCGGCTGTTAATAATATTATGGTGTCTATCTCAGAAGAGTTTAAGTCAAAAAAAATAATTGTATCTTCTTTCCATCCCGGGTGGGTTAGAACAGATATGGGAGGCCCCAATGCACCACTTTCTCCTAATGAAAGTGCTTCATCATTAATTAAAAGTTTTGAGAACTTAACATTTTCTAGTACTGGAAAATTTTTTAACTATGATGGTAGTTTAATCAATTTTTAAATTTAGCGTGCTTAATAAACAATAGATTTCCATTATTTATAGATTCTATATAATGAATTATAGATGTTTTATTATAATAGTTAATTTAATATCAAAAATTATTTAACGTTTATTTTCTATTTTACATTTTGCTCTAAACCATGCGTAATTATTTTTATAATTTATTCCATAAGGACAAGACAGACCTATTAAAGATTTATACTTTCCAGTACCATTTAAAATAGTAATTTGTCCTACTCCTCCACCTTTATCTGATTTTCTAACTCTAGAGTTCCAAAATTTTTCATTATTTTGATTTATAGTTTCACAAAAAACTTCCAGTTCTACTTTTTTGTTCATTTGTTTAACATAACCTGAACATATCTCATTTCCATAGTCTCCATTATTGTCGTCCCACATGCCTTCAGACGTATAACTAGAAAACTTAAAGTCATCAGAAATATTTATAGTATCTTGGTTTGATTTACCATACGCTTCAAAAATATATTCTTTAGAATTTACGCTTGTACATGACACAAATATGATTGTGAATATTAATATTATTTTTTTCATATTATCCTCCATTAATAAGTTGAGTATAATTTATCTAGATTTCTAGAAAAAGTGTATTTAATCTTGTAATTACTAATTTAATACCCATATATTATCTAAGGCGCCACAATGGGCCTGTTAATAACTTTGCTAAACAAGGAGGTTTAAATGACAAACGCATTAACTATTTTTAATCAACTCCGACCTCATACTATTGGTTATGATAACATCTTTGATCATTTCAATGACATGTTCGAGAGTTCAGGGCTACAAAACAATTATCCACCTTATGACATTATAAAACAAAGTGATACGAAATATGATATTCAAGTAGCTTTAGCTGGATATAGTAAGGAAGATATTATTGTAGAAGTAAAAGAAAACACACTTACAATTAAGTCTGTAAAAAAAGATGATGATGATAAAGTTGAAATTCTTCACAGAGGTATTGCAAAGAGGTTTTTTGAAAGACATTTTACAATAGCAGATGATGTCAAAGTAAATGGTGCTGAATTGAAAAATGGCTTATTGATTGTTTCTTTAGAGAGGATTATTCCTGAACGCAAGAAACCAAGAACCATAACAATAAAGTAATTATAAAAGGAGTTAGTGCTAGGTAGCCTTGCTTCCTAGCAACTGGCTTTAATTCCCACTTATTATACTTAACTGTACTTGTTTAAGCTAGATATCCAGGTGAACTATAAAATAGTTATTTAAGATATGTTTATCCATAACTTTCTTAAAATTTCTTAATCTTTAATTTTATACGTTATACAATATATATGTCTTAAGTTTTAATTTTTGAAACTTGGATCTCGTTTCTGCTCAAAAGATTTCAAACCTTCAGCAAAATCCTTACTTTTAATAAGTTTATTTTGTACTTTATTAAATTTTTCAATTGCTTTTATAGAATCTATTTGGGCCAATCTAGAGTTTTTTATTACTTCTTTTATTGCCAATGGAGAGGACTGACAAATATGGCCAGCTAATTCTACAGCTCTCGTAAATAAATAATTTTCATCAACTACTTCTTGCACAAGATTCATTCTATAGGCTTCTTGACTATCAAATTTTATACCTGTTAATAAATATTTCATTGCATTACTCCAGCCCGACCTTTCTACAAATCTTAAAGTTGCTCCTCCGGTCATAAGTAATCCTCTTTTAACTTCTAGCATTGCAAATGTAGTATTTTTTGCTGCTAAAGCAATATCAGCTGATAACATTAGTTCTAGGCCATAAGTAAAAGTAATACCTTTTACAGCAACAATTAATGGTTTGCTTCTTACAGGTTTATTTAATCCTAGAGGATCTATAAAATTTTTATTCTTAATATAGCTATGATCACCTTTTTTAAGTAATTTTTTCATCTTATTAAGATCCATTCCAGCACAAAAATTATCTCCACTTGTATATACTATTGCACATAAGGCATTGTCTTCATTTTCGAATTCTGTAAAAGCTTTTGCCATTTCTTTGAACATATAAGGTGTGAAACCATTCATTTTTTTTGGTCTATCTATATCTATAAAAAAAATATTTTGTATAACTTTTCTGTTTATTCGACCTTTATCAACATTTGCTTCATTGATTGGTCTTATTATTTTTTCTGATAATGGCTTCATTTTTTACAATTTTATTTATATATGTATTCTATCTTGAAAGTAATTAACTGCATAGGGCTATTTATAGTCCTAGGCAGACATTAAAAGGCTGATAATTTCTCTATGATCATTATAAATTCCTCTATTGGCTAAATATAAACTATTTCTATTAACTCAAATTTTTAATTCTATTTCAGAAAAATTAATATTATTCTTTGTTTGAAGAAATATTACTAAGTGCTTCTTTTTGGCTATTAGTAATTTTGCATTTTGTAAGAGTAAAAGAAGTACTTCTAAAAAAATTTATTGCATAAACACATTTTACTCCTACTAATTCTGTCAATCTTTTATTTGCACTTGTAATTAATAGTTTACCAATACCTTGTTCAAATTCTCTACTAGTTCTTGAACCTTGTCCATAAAAAATGGACCCGTCCTGATATGTTAGTTCAGCAGAAAAAAAATGTTGTTTAAGTTCACTATTATCTATTTCTAAACTTACTAATGCGTTAAAATTTCCGTAATTACTAAAATTATCAGTAAATGTTCCATCTAATTTTAAAATACTATAATAACTATTATTAGAATATTTATGTTTTAAACTGTTAACAATTTTACCATGTATATCTATTTTATAATCATCGGACGATAGTGAGGATAAAAATAAAACAAAAAATATAATTAATAGATTTTTCATAAAAAAATAATATCTTAATTAATAAATCCAATCAATCACCGCTTCATAAAAGTAGATTTCTATGTTAATTTTTATTTCCTTATCGCTTATTAATAATTAATAAAAGTCACTTACTTTTTTACTAGGGTTAACTTTTTTATCTATTGATTGACCTGTTATAGGTATACTAGTTTTTTTTTTATAATTACTTTTATTATGATTTTCATCACTACAGCTAATTAAAAATAAATTAAGCACAGTTATAATTTTTATAAAATTTTTTATACTCATTATTATATTTTTAAATTATAACTTAATTAACGGATCCTATCAATTATATGTTCATAGAAGTTGACTGCATTTTTAAGTTAGCAGATGTATTAGAGTGAAAGAAAACTGTACATAAACTCAGCGACATAGAAAAGCTTTTCAAAGTACCAGAGGAAATATGTGATATTGAGAATGGGGAGGTAGGTGCTACTAACCTTAAGATATTGAGATCTTAGATTGGTAAGTTTTTATCTATAAATATATTTAGCATACTTGTTTGTAAAAAAATCCAGTTTGGAAATAGTTTATTGCATATTTGCACTTTTTATTAATTAATTTTTTATATTTACCAGTAGCATCAATATAAGTTGAAACGCCTACACCTGCGCCTATTTCAGAATTTCTATTTAATATAACCCAAAATTTATCGTTTTCATTATCTAGTGCCTCACAATTTACCTCTAAAATCTCTTTATCTTTTATATTTTTAACCCATCCTAGACAGCTAAAATTTCCAAAATTACCATCACTATCTTTCCAATAACCTTTTGGATGAACAATTTTAAAAATACTTTTATCTTGATATGTTATGCTTTTTGTAAATTCCATATCTCCTGTCCATTCCAACTCGTAACTTTTAGAATATGAATTACTTATATTCAAAAAAAATATTATTAATATATAAAAAATTTTCACAGTTCACTATAACTCACTGTTAAGATTCCTCAACTTAATTTACTAACACTATCAATTATCTGACATAGAAGCTATCTGAAAAAAAACAAAACAAAGACTATTATAGAGATATTAAATATATTCCATACAAGGTCATATGAGTTGTATAAGTTTATTTGTTAGGTTATACAAACCTAAAATGTATTTACGTGAATTCTATTGATCTTAAAAACACCTATATGAATTATTTTTTCTGTCTAGTGTAAGGGTTTGTTAGTTTTCAAGCCTGTATTTTTGACTGCTATAAAAACTTCACTTAATTACTAAATCTCAAAATTATGTGATTTAAGATGGAATACCAAACAATATTGCTATCAAAATACATACTAAAGTCGCAAATATCATTGTAGCTATGTAAATAGATAGAAATCTAAGCATTTGATTGGAATCTAGTGTTTCCCCATTAAGGTTGTATCTATCTGATAAAAACCACTGAAAACAAGAAATTGGTATACCAAAGCTAATGAACCAAATTATTATATAATACCACCAAGCCATTAATAATTAATTTTTGATAATAAACTAAAAAACATATGATATTTAAAGTAGCAAAGCAAGAAAGAAAAAATTAAAATTTCTATCTTAAATTTAGCTTTTAAAAAGCCAGTTTTATTGAGTTTAATTTAATTTAATAGATTCTTTTTTTTAAAATATTTTAATTTAATGATTAATTTATAGCTCAATATAAGAATCTTAAGAATCACATAGGGTAGTTTATTTTTAATTTTTTTTCATAAACCTTTTCTTTCTTAATTACGAACACAAAACATGCAATATGTAGTTAGGTATAAATTGTTCTTTCACACCTTTAATAAAGAAATTGAAGATATAATAAAAGTAGATAATGGTTTGTCTTACTTTAATGGAGAGACAAACTGTAGTGTTTATAATGAAGCAGACGCAATAGAGTACTTGAAAGCTATACATAAACTAGGAGAGATAGAGAAGCTGTTTAAAGTGCCACAGGAAATATACGATAGTGAGTATGGAGAAGTAGGGGCTACTTCTTTAAAAATATTAAGATGCTGGATAGGCTAATTGTCGATTATTGAGAGTAGAACTATCATTAAGATTTATTATTTTTTAACTGATTTAACAGTCTGTTTGGAAACGTATTTTAGGTAAGAACCAATAGCACCAAAAACTGCTCCTAAAACATAATAAAATGTACCACTCATTTCATTACTAGTTGCAATAAGACCCATAACAACTGATATTAATCCAATTCCAATTAAAATATTTGCTAAAATTCCTTTTAGCCAACCAAAAAACATATATATCTCCTTTATTAATAAATGATAATTTAAAGGATTACAGAAAGTTATTGTAACTTAATTAACTAATCCTATCAATTATTTGTTCATAAAAGCTGACTACCATTTTTAAGTTAGCAGATTTACAGAAATCAAATTTTATAAAAAACAATCTATTATTGATATAATAAATAGACTCCATATAAGAATCATACAGAGTAGTTAAAGCTTATTTGGTGCAATGTTCCTAAAATTGATTTACATGAATCCCACGACTTTTAAAACGCTAATATGAATCATTCTGTAAGAAAGGAAATCTTGTATTATTTAAATAATATAAGAGGATCCTATTTAGACATTCTACTTAAAAACTCTTTTTGTTTAGCAGAAATTTTGCATTTAGTTTTAGAAAATATTTTTTTTTCAAAATATTTAGTTGAAAATATACATTTTAAACCTACTAAATTTTCATAATCTCCGTTACCATCAACAAAAAAAGCTTCCCCTGTCCCCGCATCATATTCCGTATTAGGTCTTGTATAATAACTCCAAAGAATGTGTCCGTTTTGATTTTTATTTTCGCAATAAAGATCAAATTTAGTGTAAACTTTATTTTTAGAAATAAAAGATCCATAACAAAACGCACTACCATAATTTCCAAAGTTATCAGTCCAAGCCATATCATTTTCGTAATGAATTACATTAGTTCCATTTTTCATATTCATGCTTTTAAATGTTACATAAGATCCTGACGCAGTAGTTTCCAAATAAAGGTTTTTATCTTCTGCAATTGAAATGCTAATATAGATGATAGCGATAAAGAATATAAAGAATTTCATTAACTTCCTGGTTAGTATAATTTGTATTATTCTACTTATCTTAACATGATATTAAAAGTATTTTAAATTTAAGTTAATTTAAAAGTACAAAAATTGAAAAAACTATTAATCACCAAGGAAAAATTCTTTCATGCTTTTTGTCTGTTTCGTTTTGATTTGAATGATTTGAAACCCAAAAAAGTAGAAAGGCACCAAATGCTATACCAAATAATGACATAAATTCTATACTATTTCCATTATCCATACTTTAATAATATTATATTTAGAATGTCTGAACAATAACTGTGAGGTTTGGAAACCAACCAACCGAACACTTGTACGATCCCTGTATTTTATGACCTGGAGCTATCAACCACTCAGCAGACTTCACAGTTCTTCCCCAATAAACACTAAATGAATTGATAACTATCTTAGATTTAAAAAAAGGTATCTGTTTAGCAATAAATAAAAAAATATAAAATACATGTATCTATTTTACTTTAATTAATGTATCACTAGTTATCTTTAAATTTAAATTCTTAGGACATAATGAATAAATTTGATAGTTTTGCTTTAAATAAGCAAATAATTAAAGCATTGGACTATGCTAAAATCATCAATCCCACACCAATACAAAATAAAATAATACCATTAATTATTAGAAAATCTGATGTATTAGGAGTAGCGCAAACTGGCACAGGAAAAACTGCAGCATACTTATTGCCAATATTACATAACATAACAAAACATAGTACTGAATATAATAAGAAATCATGTAAATCTTTAGTAATTGTTCCAACTAGAGAGTTAGCAATTCAAGTTTACGATAACTTGAAAATATTTTCTAAATTTCTATCTTTACGAACATGCTTAATTGTTGGAGGTGTTAAACCTGGACCACAGTTAAAATCCTTATTAAAGGGTGTTGATGTATTGGTAGGCACTCCTGGAAGGATTATGGACCATATGAACACTAAAGGTCTTATAATCAGTCATACCAATACAATAATATTAGATGAAGCTGACCAATTAATGGATTTGGGGTTTCTACCTGTTATTAAAAAAATTGCACATAATTTACCGAAAAAAAGGCAAACAATTTTAATAACTGCAACTATGTTAGCCAATGTAAAAGATTTAGCTTTAAAATTCTTACATGATTATGAAGAAATTAACCTAAGCCCTAAAGCATTGCCAGTTTCGAAAATAAGACAAAAAACCATTAGAGTTACAAACTCAGATAAACTAGTAAATTTAAAATCAATTATTGATAGAGAGAAAATATTTAATGCCATCATTTTTACTAGAACTAAAAAAAGAGCTGATAATTTAGCTAAAAATCTATGTAAAAGTAAATTTAAAGCTATGGCTATACACGGTGATAAAAGACAATCACAAAGAATTAGAATTTTAAATGATTTTAAAAATAGTAAATTAAATTTTTTAATAGCCACGGATGTTGCTGCTAGGGGTCTAGATATACATGATATTATGTTTGTTATAAACTACGATTTACCCACACAACCAGAAATTTATGTACACAGAATAGGAAGAACTGCACGAGCTGGCAAAGAAGGTATTGCTATTTCATTATTTGATAACTCTGAACTAAAAAAATTAAGAAGTATTGAAAAATTAATAGGGAAAAAATTTGAAGTTGAAAAGACTGATTTAAAAAATAATTTAAAAAATGAAACTTTTATTAAAGAAAATCCAAAGAAAACTTTTTTAAAAGTTATTAAAAATAAGAAAAAAAAAAATGTAATAAAAATAAAGTCTTTTAAAAAAAGAAAGAAGAAAAAAAATTAAAATTTTTTATATAAAATTATTAGTAATATTTCTTTTATATGGATGTAGTGAAAATAACGAAAATAGTCTTGAATTTAAAACTAAAAAAATTCACGATATAGAAAAGCATCTTAATTAAAAAGAAATAGTTTATTAACAAAATAAACTTACTCTATAGCTGCCATCAAATACCTGTCTGGTTTTTAAATTGGTCCAAAAAACCTATTCAATGTAAAGCAAGTATCCACAGAAATGGCGGTGAGGGTGGGATTCGAACCCACGGAACGCTTGCACGTTCGCCGGTTTTCAAGACCGGAGCTTTCGACCACTCAGCCACCTCACCATAATCATAAATTATAATATTTATCTTAAAATATCTAGTAATTGCTTTCAATTAGAAAAAAATAATTTATAATTATATTCCATATGAGATTATTTTTTTCAATATTTTTTTTCATTACCTTTTCTACCCAAGCAGCTTATTCTAACTATAATTTTGAAATAGATTCAATAGGATTGGCAAAAACTAAAAAAATGGTACTAAGCGATAATAGCTATTATTTATTATATGAAAATAATTTAGGTTGGACTGATAGCTTAGGTAACTATGGAAAATCATTTTGTTTTGGAAGAATAAAAGTTAAAAAAGATATTGCCATAGAATTTAATTTGATATGTGAGGCAATTGATCAGAATGGAGATAAATCTTGGTCAGAATTTACGAGATCTGATACAAGTATGGATGCAGGAGCTGGAAGATCTACATATATAGATGGAACAGGAATATATAAATATTTTATAGGTTCTAAATGTATTTTTTCAACAAAATATCTTGATGATACTCTATTTATAAAAACTAAATGTAAAATTGATGCAGATACAATTAACAGGGTTAGAAGAAACTAATTAAGCTTATTTAATAAACAATAAAGAGATAATGAATGATGATAATTATTAAAACAACTTCAGATAATTTAAAAACTCTCGAAAAAATCAGTGAAGCACTATTAAAAAAAGAATTGGCAGGCTGTATTAACATATTATCAAATTGTAATTCATATTTTATTTGGGAAACTAGAATACAAAAAAATAAAGAATATATAGCTTTTATAAAATCCAAAAAAAGTAATGAGAAAAAAATCTATAATTTTATTAAAAAAAATCACAATTATGAAACTCCAGAAATACTTACGATAAAAGTAGACAATGTTGATAATAGCTATTTAAATTGGTTAAAAAGAGTTATTATATAAAATGATTAGATTATTATTACTTATCATTATTATTTTGTTTTTTGTCTGGTTGATTTCTAACCTCTTCTTTAGCAAAAAAAAAGATTTAAATAGAAAAATTACAATTCCGAAGTCTTCTTTCTTTTTAATTTTCTTAATTTTATTATTGTTATTGTTTTGGGTTTTGCCTAGATTAGGCATTAATCCTATGTTGATAATACAGAAAGTATTGCCATTCTTGTCTTATCTTAAAAACTTCATTCCTCTTTAGTTTGATTGTCGCTTTTAATAAGAGTCTTAAAACTATCTGTTAGTTCTTTTTGATCTAACTCTGAAAATGACATTTTAATTAAAGCTATTTTATCTTGAATAGAATTATTTTCTTCATTCATCATGTCATATAATTCTTGTTTTCTTCTTTGTTTAACCCTATTTCTAAGAACTTGAAGGTTTTTATTAAATATTTTAGAATCTGACATTTAAATCTTTTAAAAATTAATATTAATAGTATATTATAATATATGATTTTAAGAGTATATCTAAAAAAATTATTTCTTTTACTTGGATGCTTATTACTGTACTCTAATTTGATGTCTGCCAAAGATCATATACAAATGAAATTAAAGGACGGGAATGTAATCATTAAACTTAGACCTGATTTAGCTCCTAATCATGTAAAAAGAATAAGCGAATTAGTAAATTCAGGATTTTACGATGGTTTGGTTTTTCATAGAGTCATAGATGGATTTATGGCTCAAGGTGGAGATCCATCAGGTAATGGAACTGGAGGTTCCGGGCAAAATATAGATGCAGAATTTTCTTCAGAAAAACATGTAAGAGGAACTGTTTCAATGGCAAGAGCTATGGATCCGAACAGTGCAGATAGTCAATTTTTTATTTGTTTTCAAGAGTCATCATGGTTGGATGGCCAATACACGATATGGGGGCAAGTAATAAAAGGCATGAAATTTGTGGATATGATTAAAAAAGGTGAAGGAGGAAATGGTGAAATTGTTGGTGAACCTGATAAAATTATAAAAATGAAATTAGTTACTGTAAAAACTAAATCAAAAAAATGATATCTACTTATTATTTTAAATTTTTTTTATTATATTTTTTATTTCTAGTTGGCGTAAACGCCCATGACTGCATATCTTTTTCTCAAGCTAAGCAATTCTTAGCTGGATTTCCTACAGAACCAATTAAGATAATTAAAGAGAATATTGCTTTGGATGAAGCTTACTGTGCACAAGAAAAGTTAAACTATTTAATTAAAAAAAAACATAATGACAAAATAGGATACAAAGTAGGGTTTACCGGCAAAGCTCTTCAAGACAGATTTAAAATTAACACACCAGCCACAGGAGTTCTTTATAAGCATATGTTTTTGCCTAATAATAGTACCATAGCAAGAGATTTCGGCTATAGAACTTTTATCGAGCCTGATATTTTGGTTATTGTAAAAGACTCAAAAATCATGAAAGCAACTACCAAACTGGAAATTATTAAGAATATTTCTAGCATCCATCCATTTATAGAAATTCCTGCTTTAAGATTTAAAGAAGGAACAAAAATTAACGGAAACATGCTTATAGCAGCAAATATGTTGGCAACTAAAATGATAATGGCTGAGGGCATAAAATTTTCAAATGACAAAGAGGGAGTAGAAAAACTTTCTAACTTAAATACTATTTTTTTGGATAAAGACAATAATATTATTCAAAATGCTAATACCAGTAATTTAATGGGTAATCCTCTAAATGTTTTAAAATGGTTAATTGAAGAATTCAATACTAAGGGAATAGCTTTGAAAAAAGGTGATAGAATAAGCTTAGGCTCAGTAGGTAAATTGTTTCCATTAACTAAGAATACATTTAAATACTATTTTGAGGGCTATACTGACGAAAAGCATGTAATAAAAGTTACAGTTAATTAAATATATTTTTCAAGCTTCTTTTATAATTTTCTAAATTTAAATATTCATTTTTTTTATAAGATAAAACTTTCTCTTTTAATTTTCCTCTATTTGTTTTTTGAGAAGAAGTAATGGGCAGGGTTTTTATAAATTTTATGTAGCAGGGTAATTTAAAATAAGCTAAGTCTGTCTTTAAATCTTTTAGAATTCTTTTTCCAAGGCTAAGATTTTCTTTCACTTCTTTCATTGTAACTATAAAAGCAAAAACTTCTTCTTCATAGATATCATGCTTTTTTTGTATTACTGCGCAGTTTCTAATATAATTCAGTCTCAGCAAAGACTGTTCAACTTCAGCTGAAGAAATGTTTTCTCCGGATCTCCTAATTATATTTTTAGCTCTATCTACAAAATAATGATATCCTTTTTCATCCTTCTTAACTATATCTCCTGTATTAAACCAATTATTTTTCCAAACTTTTTTTGTTGCTAATTTATTCTTATTATATTCAGTGAAAAATCCTGTTTTTGGATTTTTTTTGTTAAATCTTATTAGTAATAATCCTTCTGAATTAATTATTTCGTTACCCTTTGTGTCTACTACTTTGCTTTCTAATCCATAAGAGATTTTACCAAAACATCTTTTTCCTATTTTACGATTTTTTTTATAATCAAAAATACATCTAACCATTTCTGTCATACCCCAAAGCTCTATCATTGTTACCTTAAATCTTTCCTCAAAGCTTTGATGTAAATCTGGTTCTATGCCTGCTCCTACTCCAAGTCTCAAAATTGTATTTTTTTCATAAAAGCTTTTTTTAGTTTTAAGTAATAAAGGAACCATTACACCTAGATAATGAAAAATAGTAGCTTTGCTTGAGTTTATTTCCTTCCAAAAATTTTTTACACTAAACCTTTCAGCTTGTATTTGACAATTTGCTGTCATCAGCATTGCAAATAGTGATAAAACTCCAGAATTAACATGATGCACTGGAAGACAATTAAATAGGCGTTCCTTGCCTAATTTAAAGGAAATAAGACCTTTTTTTTTAGCATAAGAATATCCTGCATTAATCTCATATTCATTAGTCAAAATACATCCCTTAGGCTCTCCAGTGGTACCAGATGTATATAATATACTTGACTCGAGTTTAGAATTAAAATTTTTAATAATCTTTTTTTTTCTATTTATATTTTTTTTCACTAAACTCAATTTATTAGAATTAAAGCTAATAAAACCTACAGTTAACTTTTCTTTTACAGTGATCGCATTTTTAATAAGCTTTTTGTTGTTTAATGAAAAAATTATATATTTTGGATCAGCATTTTTTATTATAAAATAAATTTCTTTGGCACTAAGTTCATTGTTAATAGGTATACAGGATAGACCAAAATAATTTAAAGATAGCTTTAATATAAAGTATTCTGGATTATTTCCTACTACTACTGCTATTCTATCTCCTGTAGATAATTCACATTTTTTAAAAAAAAATATATTATTTTTTATATGTTTTTTTACATCCTTAAATGAATACTCTCTAGAAATATTATTAAAACTACAGCTTTCACTTGCTAAAAAAATATTATCAGGATATTTCTTATATATTTTATTAAAAACTGATCTTATAGTACTGTTATATATATATTTATTTTCTTTTTTTAACATTTTTCAATATTATTGATCTAAAACAGTTTATTTTTCGAATATAATTTAGTGCTAAGTTGAATTCTATTCACTTCTCCCTCATCGTAATACAACAACTTAGCACTATTTTTTTCTTAATATTGCTGTAGTTAACCTAGAAATACAAGTCATCTTATCTTCTTGTGCTATTTTTATTTCCCAAACATGGGTGCTTTTTCCTAAGTGTAATGGTTTTGTTATACCTGTAACATATCCGTTATTTACAGATTTAATGTGGTTTGCGTTTATATCTAAACCTACTGAGAAGTTATTTTCTTCAAGACATAAATTTGATGCTAGACTGCCAATTGTTTCTGCAAGTACAACAGACGCTCCTCCATGTAAAATACCAAATGGTTGAATAGTTTTTTCGAAAACAGGCATGGTAGCAACTATCGTGTTTTCTGATATTTCAATAATTTTGATATTAAGAAAATCAGCCATGGTATTCTTCAGTGAGGTATTTATATTTTCTAAGTTTGTATTTTTTTTCCAAATCATATTTTAAAAATGTATTAAATAATGTATTTATATTAAGAAATGAATGAAAATAGTGCAAAGACTTATTCTCTTTTAATGACAATTTTTGTTGTAATGTTAGTTTTAACTAATATTATAGGAACTAAAATTTTTGTCCTTTTTGATCAGTCATTGCCTAATGGCCTATTTGGTTTTCCTCTAGCCTTTACAGCAGGCATAATAACTTACCCAATTACATTTTTAGTAACTGATATAACAAGTGAAATTTTTGGAAAAAAAAAGGCAAATCTTTTAGTGCTCAGTGGTTTCTTTTGTAGTCTACTTTCTCTTATAGTTATTACTATAGTAATAAACCTTAAGCCCTCTGATGCTTGGTTAAGTGGCTCTCCTTATAATACTCTAGACGAAATGAGTCAAGCTTTTAATTCAGTATTTGCACTACCAGGAATATTAATATTTGCCTCTATGACAGCCTATCTTGTAGCACAACTAATTGATATAAGAATTTTTCACCTCATAAAAAAGTTAACTAATTCTAAATTTTTATGGTTAAGAAATAACTTATCTACTATGTTTTCGCAGTTAGTAGACACTGTAATAGTCAACTCAATATTCCTAGGTTTAGGCATGAACCTAGATAAAAATACAATTATTCAAATAATTATATGTAATTACATTATAAAAATATTATTTGCAGCGATTGATACACCTTTAGTGTACCTAGGTGTGTATTATATTAGAAAAAAAATAATTAATTCATAAACTCTAACTTAATTTGATCTAAAGATAGAATTTCATCACTAGGTTTATCCCATCTAATTCTATGAAATCTTGGAAATCTTAGTGAAATCCCAGATTTATGCCTATTGCTTTCTTGCATAGAATCAAATGCTAATTCTACAACTAATATTTTTTTTACTTCTCTGACTGGTCCAAACTTCTTTATGGTATTATTTCTAACAAATTTATCTAAAAGTTTTAATTCTTTGTCAGTGTAGCCAGAATAGGCCTTTGCTATAGGTACAATATTATTATTATTAAAAATCCCTAATGTAAAGTCAGAATAAAAAGAACTTCTTTTGCCATGGCCTCTTTGAGCATACATAATTATTACATCAATGTACCTAGGGGATCTTTTCCATTTTAACCACAAATTTTTTCTTCTGCCAGGCACATAAAGGCTTGTCTTTTTCTTTATCATAAGTCCTTCAATAAATTTTGATGTTTTAGTATTTTCGTATATTTTGTTTAAGGAATTATAATCACAAAATTTGACCATTTCTGATAAGTCAAAATTAATATTATTTTTTATATCAGCATAACATTGGTATAGACTTTTTTTTCTACAAAGAAGATTTTTATTTCTTATATCTTTTTCTTTATAGAATAAAATGTCATAAAGTCTTACGAAAACTGGCGTATTAAATAATAATTTTTTTGATGGGTTTTTTTTATTTAATCTTTTTTGTAACTCTCCAAAAGAAGTAGGAGTAAAATTTTTACCTGCTAACAATTCTCCATCTAAAACTACAAGTTCCTTAAAATCTAATATTATTTCTGGAAAGGAATATGTAATATCTTCTCCTGTTCTAGTGTAAATTTTTGTTTTACTTTCTTTGCATACTATTTGAACTCTAATTCCATCCCACTTATATTCAGCTAAATATTCATTTAAGTTTATTTTATTAAGATCTTTTTTTAGGTCAATAGAATTGGCTAACATCATAGAATGGAATGTTTCACTCATTTTAATTTGTGGATATTCTCCTTCATTTCTAAGCCATTTAATCAAATTTAAATAGGGTGGGGATAAACCATTCCAAATTTTTTCTATATCATCTTTATTTTTATTACCATAAACAGCAAGTGTTTTTTTAATCAAGTTTGCTGATACACCAACTCTAAACCCCCCTAAAAGGAGTTTTATAAAAGCCCATCTCACGTCAACATAATTGCTATCTAAAAAGTCTGTAATATATTTTTCTAAATCTGTATTATTGCTATTTAATTGTTTAACTACATCAACAATACTCTTACTAGATGCTGAGTTACTTTTAGTTTTATCCCATATTAAAGAAATAGTATCTGCAAGATCTCCTGTGTAGTCGTATGATAAATCAAATAAAGTTTTATCAATTTTTTTATTTATTATTTCTTTAACTGTTTTATTTTTAACATTTTTAAATTTTAAATTATTAGTTAAGGCGGCAATAGCAAAGCCAGCTTCTTGAATATCTGCTTTATTAAGATAATTTATAATAATTTTTACCTTTTCATTATTTGAACTACAGTATATCAGCTGTACTAATAACTTTGAAAATTTTATCAATGTTCTTCTTTTCCTTTAAGTGAAAGCGCTTGAGCATATATATTATTTTTTTCACACCAATATTTTAATGCATCTTCTCGACCATGAGTTATCCATACCTTTTGAGTTTGGCAATTAATTATTGTATTAGTTAATTCATTCCAATCTGCATGGTCAGAAATGACTAAAGGTAAATCTACTTTGCTTTGCTTAGCTCTTTGTTTGATCATCATCCATCCTGAAGCCAAACATGTTCTTACATTATCAAATTTTCTTATCCATCTGTCTTTAAGAGCCGATGGAGGAGCAATTATAATTTTTCCCTTTAAACTTTTAATGTCCTCCTTTTCTACTTTTTTTAATTTTCCTAACATTATTCCTTTTTGAATATAATAATTACTTATTTTTTCAATAGCACCATGCATATAAATCATCTCATCATATCCTGCTTTTCTAAGGAGCCTTATTATTCTTTGAGCCTTGCCCAGAGCGTATGCTCCTACAATATGTGGTTTTTCTGAAAAATTTTTTACTGATTCTAAAAGTTTTAATATTTCTTTATCAGGATCTGGATGTTTGAAAATTGGAAGTCCAAAGGTAGCTTCAGTTATAAGTGTATCGGTTTTTACTAATTTAAAACTTTCAGTAGTATCATCTGGAATAGTTTTATAATCCCCAGTAATTAAGATTTTATTGTTTTTATTTTCTATGAGAATTTGTGCACTACCAAGAATATGTCCTGAAGGATAAAAAGAAACTATGATGTCATTAATTACTAGTTTTTCCCCATATTTAATAATTTGAAAATTTTTTGCGCATTCATTTCCATACCTAATTTTCATAATATTGATTGTATCCTCAGTAGCTAAGACGGTTTTATGATTAGGTCTAGCGTGATCAGCATGTGCATGTGTAATTATAGCCTTGTCTACAGGCTTAATAGGGTCTATATAAGCATTTATTGATTGGATAAATAAATTATGGGAAACTATACTCATTTTAAATTAAATAGCACCTTAAATGATAAAATCCAATCCCATCCTCTTACAGATTGGCTTAAAAAAAAAAAAAATTATTATTATGATTATCAAATTCAATCTTATAAATCTGTTTGTGCAAAAAAGGACATATTAATTAATGCTCCTACAGGGACTGGGAAAACTCTTGCTGCTTTTATCACGCCAATTATTAACTTTAAGGATGATGTTAAGACAGGCTTCTTTACTACATTATATATATCTCCTATAAAATCATTAATATATGATATTAAAAGAAATTTAGAAACACCAATTCAAGAAGCAAAACTTAACATAAAAATAGAGTCTAGGACTGGAGATACCTCCAGTTATCACAAAAAAAAACAACTAAAACATCCACCAAATTTTTTAATTACTACCCCAGAGTCTTTTGCATTATTAATGTCATATAAAAACTCAAATCAATACTTTTTAGGTATAAAATATATAATTATTGACGAATTACATAATATTATGCATACAAAAAGAGGAGACTTGTTAGCATTAAATTTAGCTAGACTATCAACATTTTCTAAAAAAGCAGTAAAAATAGGATTGTCAGCAACTGTAAGTAATGCACAAAAAACTTTGGATTATTTTTCAAACTCAAAAAATAAAATTTGTATAAATCCTAATATTAACAAAGATATTTCAATTAGTATTATCAATTCTGCTAAATCAATTCCATGGTCTGGTCATATGGCTTCTTACGCAATTGAGGATATTTACTCAATTATAAAAAATCATGCTAGTACAATTATTTTTGTAAATACTAGAGCACAATCAGAATTTATATTCCAAAGTTTATGGAAAATAAATAAATTTAATCTCAATATAGCAATTCATCATGGAAGTTTAGATAAGGAATTAAGATTAAAAATTGAAAAAAAAATGTTTAAAGGGGAAATTAATTGCATTGTTGCCACCAGCTCCTTAGAACTTGGTTTAGACTGGGGAAACGTAGATCTAGTAATACAAGTAGGGGCACCTAAGGGAATAATAAGAATAATTCAAAGGATTGGAAGAAGCAATCATAACATTAATAAAGCCTCAAAAGCTATTTTAGTTCCTACAAATAGATTTGAATATCTAGAATGTTTAGCTGCAAAAGAAGCTATAAAGAAAAATAAAATTGAAGAAATTCCAGAAAAAATTGGAAGTTTAGATGTTTTAGCTCAACATATTAACGGAGTAGCATGTAGTCAGCCCTTTGATGCATCGGATTTATTTAAGCAAGTTAAAAAGACCTGGCCATATAGAAACTTAACTAGAGTGAGTTTTAACTCAGTACTAAGTTTTGTTCATAATGGAGGTTACGTGCTAAAAAATTACAAATTATTTTCTAGATTAAAGAAGAATAAAAATATTTTTTCTATATCAAACAATAATTTTATAAAAAGATATAGAATGAATCTTGGGACTATAGTAGAAGCTGAAATAATTCCTGTATTCTTAAAGAATAAAAAGCTTGGTTACATAGAAGAGTATTTTATTAATCAATTACAGAAGGATGATACTTTTTTATTTGCAGGCTTAATATTAAATTTTCAGAAAATATCCCAAAAGGGAGTAGAAGTAATAAAATCTAATGGAAAACATCCCAAGATTCCCTCTTATGCTGGAGGCAACCTCCCTTTAAGCTCTTTTCTTGCTAAAAGTGTTATAAGCTTGATAAAAAATTATAATAAGTTTAATTTACCAGATCAAATTTTAGATTGGCTATCAATTCAGAAGAGAGAATCCTCATTGCCACCTGTAGATGGTTTATTAATTGAAACTTTTAAAAGGAATAGAAATAATTATATAGTCTCATATACTTTTCAGGGGAGAAATGCCAATCAAACTCTTGGTGTTTTAATTATGCAAAAACTTGAAGAATATAACTGTCAACCATTAGCTTTTGTAGCATCTGATTATGCTTTGGCTGTTTGGTCGGTAAAAAAATTCAAAAATATTAAAAAACTATTTAACAGTGACTTATTAAAAAATAACTTTAATAACTGGCTTAAAAATACATCTATATTAAAAAAACACTTTAAAAGTGTTGCAGTAATATCAGGATTAATAGACAAAAAATTACCCGGTAAATTAAAAACACACAAACAAGTAAATTTTAGTTCAAATCTAATCTATGATGTTTTAGAAAAATATGAAAGAAATCATATACTTATAAAAGCTACTAGAGATGAAGCATTAAATGATATGATTAAATTTGATAAATTAAAAGCATTTATTAAAAAAATTCAACATAAAATACGTCATAATGAGCTTAGAAAGATTTCACCTTTTGCAATACCTATAGTCATGGAGTTTTATAGCGAGAAAATATCACATGATAAAATTATAAGGTATGAAACAGACAATATCGAGCAAGAATTAATAAAAGAAGCATACAATGTCGAATAAAATTTTATTTGCTAATAAAGAATTATTTTTGCAATTTGATGGATCTATATATTGGCCTGAAAAAAAATCTTTAATATTAGGAGATTTACACTTAGAAAAATCATCATATTTTGCAAAATTGGGAAATTTTTTGCCTCCATACGATAGCATTGAAACTATTTCTAGACTTGAACTGACATTACGTGCTTTAGAAGTAAAAAAGATCATTCTATTAGGTGATATCTTTCATGATAAAGAAGGTATAAATAGACTTAGCAAAAAATTAAGACTTTATTTAAATAATTTATGTAGAAGCTTTGAAGTAATATGGTTAGTAGGAAATCATGATGGTCATATTAGACCCAAACAAGCAAGATATTTAAGTGAATATCAAATTGACAATATTAGTTTTAACCATAGATCATTAAAAAATAATGATTATGAATTAAGTGGGCATTATCATCCTAAAGCGACAATTAAGCTTTTTAAAATTAAAATTTCTAAGCCTTGTTTTTTAGTTGGAGAATCAAAAATTATTTTGCCAGCATATGGAGCTTTTACTGGGGGTATAGATGCTAAAGATAAAATTTTTAAAAATATATTTAACAACAAATATAAAACTTATGTTTTACTTAATGAAAAAATTTTAAAAGTCATTTAATATTTTAAAAAATAAAATCTTTATTGCTAATTTAAAATTTTAGAAGTATTTTGATATATGCGCTTCTTTTGTCTATCAATTGTTTTAAATATTCTTATTTTTAATAGTAACTCATTGATTTCAGATGATTTTTTAAATGAGGTAATTAATAGTAAAAGTAGGACACCTGAATATGTTTTAAGAGATAAGTATAGAAATCCTAAAGAAACTTTAGACTTTTTTGGTATAAAAAGAAACATGAAAATAATTGAGCTTCAGCCTAGTGGCGGAAATTCCCCAGGAGGTTGGTATACAGAAATACTTGCACCATATCTAAAAGAAAATGGCTTGCTAATAGCTGCCCATTTTAATCCTCGTGAATCTGAATGGAGAGCTAAAATGAGAAGAAGTTATGAAGAAAGAATAAAGTATGAAATAAACTTTAGTAAAATCAAAATGACAGTATTGTCAATGCCTCCACAACAATTAACAGAAGACAATACTATTGATATGGTGTTAACCTTTAGAAACCTCCATAATTGGCTAAAAAGTGGTTATTTAAAAGAAGTTCTAGAAGTATCATTTAATTCACTAAAGCATGGTGGAGTGTTTGGTGTTGTAGAACACAGAGCTCCTGAATCTTTTGATTTATCTAAAATGAAAACAACTGGATATGTCACAGAAAGTTTAACTATAAAAATGGCTGAACAAGTCGGATTTGTTTTATTAGAAAAATCAGAAATAAATGCTAATAAATTAGATACAAAAATCCATCCTAAGGGTGTATGGACATTGCCTCCTACATTGAAATTGGGAAAACAAGATAAAAAGAAATATCTAGAAATAGGCGAGAGTGATCGAATGACCTTAAAGTTTATAAAACCCTAAATTTATAAATAAATTATCTATTAAATCTATTTTTTAATTCTAGTAAATATTTTTTTTCATAAAATTTTTTATAATTTTCATAAGTAACTAGAGACTTATTATCAATTACTTTATCTGTAAAAATTACACCATCCAAATGATCTATTTCATGTTGAAATACTACCGCCAAATAACCTTCAATTACTTCAGACTTAAATTTTGCATTCTCATCAAAGTAATCTACCTTAATTTTGCAATTTCTTTTAACCTTTCCTCTTAAATTAGGAACACTCAAACATCCTTCATAAGAATCAAAGGTATTTTTTTTATCTATAATTTTTATTCTTGGATTAATTAATATTTTTAATGGTAATTTAGGAAGATGCTTATATCTTTTATTATTTTCTATTTCTAAAACACACATTCTATAATTATAGTATATTTGATTAGCTGCTAGTCCTGCTCCATTGCAAAGTCTCATAATTTTTATTAATTGTTTAATTATTCTTTTGATTTTATGGGTTTTAATATCACAAGGATCGACATCTTTGGTTTTCTTTCTAAGGATTGGTTCTCCTATTTGCGCTATTAAACTTTTTTTATTCATAAAGCTATACTTTTAAATGTTAAATTCTTACATTATTAAAATGCATTTGTTATAATATTATAAATATATAAAAATTTTGAAAGGGTTTCTATGGTTGATAGAGTAAATAAATTTGGCTTAAAGGTTGATGTAAAGTTAGCAAATTTTATAGATAATGAAGTTTTAAAGGAAATAGGCTTAGATAATGGAGATTTCTGGAAAAACTTTAATAGTTTTATAACAAAATTATCCCTTAAAAATAAAGAATTACTTGATAAAAGAAAAAAAATTAAAGAAAAGTTAGATATTTGGCATAAAGAAAGAAAAGAAAATATAGATTATATCGAATATAAGAAATATCTTGAAGAAATTGAATATTTAGTTCCTGAAGGAGAACCTTTTACTATAGAAACTGCTAATACTGATCCTGAAATATCTTACATTTGTGGTCCTCAACTAGTAGTTCCTATAACTAATGCTAGGTATGCTTTAAATGCAGCAAATGCTAGGTGGGGTAGTTTTTATGATGCTATTTATGGAACTGATGTATTAGGAGATGTTCCTAGCTCTTCTGATTATGATAAAGAGAGGGGAGAACAAGTAATAGAATATGCTAGAAGTTACTTAAATAAAACCTTTCCACTCGACGGAGAGAGTTGGGAAAGCGTAAATAAACTAAACATAGAAAATAATAAGCTTAATATAGAAGTAAATAAAAATAATACAAAGCTTTTAGATGAAGAGCAATACGCAGGATATAGAATTCTAGGTGATCAAAAGCTTGAAATAATTTTAAAAAAAAATAACTTGCACATTAGAATATTTATAAATCCTGAGAATAAAATTGGAAAAACAGACAAAGCAAATATAGCGGATATTTATTTTGAGTCAGCAATCTCGACTATTATGGATTGTGAAGATAGTGTGGCTACTGTAGATGGTGAAGATAAGGTTTTAGCATATAAAAACTGGCTAGGCCTAATGAAAGGAAATCTTAGCACTAAGTTTATAAAAGATAATCAAGAAATAGAAAGAAAGTTATCAGAAGACCTTCCATACACAAAAAAAAATGGAGAAAATGGAATACTAAAGGGAAGATCCCTAATGTTAATAAGAAATGTTGGCCATTTGATGACTAACCCTGCCATATTAACAGAAAATAATGAGGAAATATTTGAAGGGTTAATGGATGCCATGTTTACTACTTTAATAGGTATGATTAATTTCAAAAGTAATAATAAAAATTCTAATTATGACTCTATATATGTAGTCAAGCCAAAAATGCATGGGCCTGAAGAAGTAGCATTTGCTAATGAAACATTTAACCAAATAGAACAAATTTTAAATTTACCGGAGTACACAGTAAAACTTGGAATTATGGATGAAGAAAGAAGAACAAGTGCTAATTTGTCTGAATGCATAAGGTCTGCAAAAAATAGAGTAGCATTTATAAATACTGGATTTTTAGATAGAACCGGTGATGAAATTCATACTTCAATGGAAGCTGGTCCATTTCTAAAAAAAGGAGAAATGAAAAGTACAAAATGGATTAATTCTTATGAAAATAGAAATGTTAAAATAGGTTTAAAATGTGGTTTAAAAGGAAAAGCACAAATAGGAAAGGGAATGTGGGCAATGCCAGACTTAATGAAGGATATGTTAAATAATAAAATAATACACCCTAAAGCTGGCGCGAATTGTGCTTGGGTGCCAAGTCCTACAGCAGCTACTATTCATGCCATGCACTATCATGAAATTTCTGTTAGCAAGGTGCAGGAAAAACTCATAAATAGCACTGATGATGATACTTTAGAGGATCTCTTAGCTATTCCATTATCAAAGGGACAAAATTGGTCTGATGAAGATATACAAAATGAAATCAATAATAATTGTCAGAGTATACTAGGGTATGTGGTGAGATGGGTTGATCAAGGCGTAGGATGTTCTAAAGTTCCAGATATTAACGATATAGGTTTAATGGAAGATAGAGCAACATGCAGAATTTCATCTCAAATTTTAGCAAATTGGTTAAAACATGGTATTATAGAAGAAGATAATTTAATTAACACCATGAAAAACATGGCAATAAAAGTTGATGAACAAAATAGTAATGATCCAAAGTATATTCCAATGTCTAAAAACTATGATGGCACTGCCTTCAAAGCAGCTTGCAGGCTAGTTTTAGAAGGAAGTTATCAGCCTTCAGGTTATACCGAGCCTATTTTGCATGAAATGCGTTTGCATCAAAAAGCAAAGTTAAATTAAATAGTTATTGTATTTTATTATAAGGTGTATAAGCTGGAAATTTTTCAATTGTCACTATATAATTTTTAAAAGAGAGGTAAATATGAGAATTTTAATAATTGGGTTAACATCTTTTTTTATGACTTTTACGAGTTTTAGTAAGGAAATTGTCGTAGAAATGCTAAATAAGAGAGATGATGGACAAAAAATGGTATTTAGTGAAGACGTAGTGAAAGTTGACGTGGGTGATACTATAAAATGGGTAGCAACTAATAAAGGGCACAACGTAGAATTTATTGCAGGCCCAGATGGTGCGTCCTTGCCTCCAAAGTCTGGTTTAAATAAGGATGTTTCTATGACTTTTGAAAAAGCAGGCGTATACCTTTATATCTGCACCCCTCATAAAGTAATGGGAATGATAGGTTTAGTAATTGTTGGAAATGACACCAGCAATAAAGATGCAATTGCAGGAACAAAAATGATTGGAAGAGGTAAAAAGAAATTAGCTTCCATGATAGGTAGTATTTAGATATTTCTAAATAATAAGCTTAAATTTTTAGGAGCATTATTGTGTTTTTTGTACTGCAATAATGCTCTTTTTTCTAGTGAGTATTTGTGTTCTAAAAACTTAATTACTGCATCAAAATTAAAAAAAATAGCGGTCAATGCTACTAACAGTAAAAACTTATCTGAATGTAAATATTATGCTTTAAATTTAAGTAGAGAATTTGTTTATTTTATTAAAAATAAAAAATGTAATTGCTTCAATAAAGAAATAAATGTTAACTTAGTTCTAGATAATGCAGAAAACTCTGAAAATTTAAAGACTTGTATAAATAATTCTTATAAATTCTTAAATAAACTCGATTTAATAGTAGAAAATATTATTAGTTGTAAAAAAAAAGATAATTTACAAATCATGCATTTCCAGGAGAAATAGTAATACTTTCTGCTTTTTTAGCTGCGTTTAAAGCTTTTAATACGCTTTCTAAGACAATCTTTTCAACTATAGCAGTATCTGCTGAAACCATTTTCATTCTTACTGCCAGTGCCATTGATAAAGCCTGTAATACGTCACCATTGGTGATTTCACTAATTTTAGTTTCTTGACTTATTCTAAGAAGAATTAAATCTAATAGTTGATGAACTGTTAAAGGTGACCTAGTATCTTTAGATAATTCAAATAAAAAATTAATTTTAGTTAAAGTTTCTGTTGTTATTGAATAAGGAATTTTAGTAGTATATTTTTTGTTCATAAATTCTAATATAATAGTATTATTTAAATAAACAAAAATATATGTGTTATAAAAAAGGAGATAAGAATATTATAGGAACAGAGTTAGTTCCTTGTTCACTTGACCCTATAACAGGATTTTATAGAGATGGTTATTGCAAATCTTTTGATAATGATCCTGGGCAGCATACTGTTTGTGCTAAGTTAACAACAAAGTTTTTAATGTTTTCCAAAGAACTAGGCAATGATTTAATTACACCAAGACCAGAATATCAATTTTTAGGATTAAAAGAAGGGGATGCTTGGTGCCTTTGTGCTGACAGATGGTTAGAAGCATTCAGTTATAATGTTGCTCCAAATATTTATATAGAAGCTACCCATATAAGCTTTTTAGAGAAAATAGAATTTGAAAAAATTAAAAATTATTTTGTAGAATTTAAAAACGCCAATTAGATGGTAATTTTTATTTTAAATTTTATTTTAATTTTAAAACTATTTTTTTTTATAGTTATAAGCCCTGTTTTTTCTAACAATTTTAAAACATGGAAGAATGGAATAATATCCCAAGCTATAGATATGGGAATATCTAAAGAAGTAGTAACTGAGAATATAGGAAAAATAGATAAAATAAATAAAAAAGTATTAAAACTGTACAACAATCAACCTGAATTTAAAATTTCTTTTAAAGATTATAAAAATAGAAATATTACTAAAAAACGAATAGATAAAGGAAAGGAATTAGAAAAAAAATATAAAGGCTTACTTGATAAGATATCTAATACTTATGGTGTCCCATCTCAAATTATAGTTTCAATATGGGCATTAGAAAGTAATTTTGGATATTATACAGGGTCATTTAATATTATAGACTCCCTAGCTACACTATCTTTTCAAAGCAGAAGAAAGTCTTTTTTCAAAAAAGAACTCTTCAATGCTTTAATTATTTTAGATAAGAAATTAATAAATTCTAAGTCTTTAAAAGGATCATGGGCAGGAGCAATGGGACAGAGCCAGTTTATGCCTTCAAGTTACTTAAATTATGCTGTTGATTACAATCAAGATAATAAAATTGATATTTGGAATAGTGAAGGAGATGTATTTGCATCTATAGCCAATTACTTGTATAAGCATGGTTGGAAAAAAAATCAACCTTGGAGTTTTCAGTTAAAAAGCAACAGTAATTTAAAATTAGATACTAAAAAGTTATATACCTTGAAAGAATTAGATGAACTTAAGATTCTTAATAAAAAAGACTATATTTCCGACAAAAATACATTTGTCAGATTAAAAGTTATAAATAGTAAAAATGGAGATGATTTTTTTATAATATTTGAAAATTTTTCTGTTATAAAAAAATATAATAATTCAGACTTTTATGCCTTAACAGTTGGAAAACTAGCAAATAAAATCCATTAAGTAATGAATATTTTAAATTATATATGCTTTTTATTTTTAATATTAATTACATATAGTTGCTCAAATACTAGAGTTGTTGTTGAGGGCGTCAAAACAGTTATCAATAAAACTAAAGAGCAACCAGAAAGTGAAAAAAAAGAAAAAGAAGATAACAGTTATGTTCGTGGACACTATAAAGTCGGGAACCCATATAAAATAAATAATATTACATATATCCCAAAGTTAGTATCTTATTATAATGAAAATGGAATTGCCTCTTGGTATGGTCCTAAATTTAATAAAAAACCTACGGCTAATGGAGAAATATTTGACCAAGATAAAATTTCAGCTGCACATAAAACTTTGCCATTACCCAGTATTGTCAAGGTTACAAATCTTAATAACCAAAAGTTTATCTATATTAGAGTTAATGATAGAGGCCCATTCGTTAATAATAGAATCATAGACCTTTCTAAAAAGGCTGCAATGGAGTTAAATATATTTTCTAAAGGAATAGAAAGTGTAAATGTTAAATTAATAGAAAGTGGTCCGCATCTATTAGAAAAAATTTTTATTAATCAACAATATCTAGAAAAATATGCAAGAAATTTGGAGTCTTCAAAGTCAAAACAATCTAAAGAAATTAAAATGGTAAATTTTTTGCAATTAGGAGTTTTTTCACTTGAAGAAAATGCAATAGAGTATAAAAAAAAATTTAATCTCAAATACAAAAATAGCAAAATAAAAGTTTTTATAAAAAAATATGCAGATGAAAAAATTTTATTTAAAGTTCTTTTAGGTCCATTCTTAAATATAGAAAATGCTAAAAATGTAGCTGATAATCTTTTAGAACTTGGATATAATAGTTTAATAGTAACAAACAAGGAAAACTAAAGTGAACTTAATTTTTAAAAAACTGATAATTTTAATAATGCTGATTTATGCTAACTCACTATTCGCATCAAATTTTTCATCTAAGGCTGATTTTGCCATTATAGTTGATTATCAAACTGGAGCAATTCTTTATAAAAAAAATGCTGATAAAAAAGTATATCCGGCATCTATGAGTAAACTAATGACACTTTATATTTTATTTGAAGAAATTGAAAAAGGAACATTTTCCTTAGATACAAAGCTAAATGTTAGTAAAAAAGCTTGGCGTAAAGGTGGCTCTAAAATGTTTTTAGAGTCAGGAAAACAAGTGTCCGTAAAAGATATTTTAAAAGGTATTATAATACAATCAGGAAATGATGCATGTATAGTGGTAGCAGAAAATATATCAGGTGAAGAAGATAGCTTTGCTGAATTAATGAATGAAAAAGCTCTGGAATTAGGATTAAAAAATAGTAATTTTACTAATTCTACTGGTTGGCCTGATGAAAATCATTATATGACTGCATCTGATCTTGCTATACTTTCATCAAGAATTATTAAAGATTTCCCTCAGTTTTTTCACCTTTTTAAAGAAAAAACTTATAGTTACAATAATATTTCTCAAAATAATAGAAATCCACTTTTATTTTCTTATAATTTTGCTGACGGTCTCAAAACAGGTTACACTGAAGAATCAGGGTTTTCACTGGCCGCTACCGCAATAAAAAATAATAGAAGATTAATACTAATAGTAAGTGGTCTAAAAAGTGAAAAAGAAAGGAAAGAGGAATCAAAAAGACTGCTTGAATGGGCATATAGGAATTTTACTAATATAAAACTTTACAAAAAAGAAGATGTTGTACAGCAAGTTGATGTGTGGATAGGAAAAAAAGCAGTTACTGATCTCTTTAGTAATGATGATATACTATTTACTGTCAGTAAAAATAATAAGGATAAATTTAAAGCAAAAGTAGTTTTTAGCAACCCTATAGTTGCTCCGGTAAAAACCGATAAAGTTTATGGTAAATTAGTTATAGACAACACTGTAAAAGGTATAATTGAATACCCTTTATATTCTAGAGAAAATATTTCTAAAGCAGGATTCTTTAAAAAAATTACAACTGCAATAAGCTACTTAATTTTTGGAGGATATGCTGAATAGAAATAAATTAAATAAAGGAGGTTTTCTTATAACATTTGAAGGCATTGATGGATCAGGAAAATCTACACAAATTAAAAAACTTCAAAATTTATTTAAAAAAAAAAAAATAAAAAATATTTACTTTACTAGAGAGCCTGGTGGAAGTGAATTTGGAAATAAAGTTAGAAAATTATTATTAAACGATAGTAATATTAATTTTACTAATGAATCGCAGATCTTACTTTTACTAGCATCCAGATTTGAGCACTATAATCGTTTTATATTACCAATAATAAAAGAAAATGGTATAGTAATATCAGATAGATTTCAGGACTCAACTTATGCTTATCAGTGTGGAAATAATAAAAAATTATACGATATTCTAAAATATTTAAATTATTCATTATTTAGAAACTTTGAACCTAAACTTACAATTCTTTTAGATATTAACCCTAAATTAGCTGTTCAAAGAATTAATAAAAGAAATAAAAAAAATTTATTTGATAAAAAGACCTTATCTTTTTATAAAACAGTTAGAAAAAATTATCTTAAACTTGCTAGGGAAAAAAAAAGGATTAAAGTATTTGATGCTTCCTTAAACAAAGACCTGCTGTTTGATAACATAAACAAAATTATTACAAAAGAAATAGATAAAAGATGAATTTAAAAAGTGAAGATATTTTAAAAAACTTTACTGGAAATGAAAATGCAACGGCTACTCTTTTAGATTCCATAAAAAAGTCAAATAATACTGGAGTTTGGTTATTAAGAGGCCCTAAAGGTATAGGTAAATCAAAAATAGCATTTAATATAATAAAAGGTATGCTAAATATAGAAAAAGATAACCAATTGCTAATACACCCTGATTTATTTGTATTAAAGAAGGATGATGATAAAAAAAAATTTATCCCTGTTGAGGAAGTCAGAAAAGTATCAACTTTTTTAAGCAAAACAGCTATCAAAAGCAGTTTTAAAGCTGTATTTATTGATGCTATAAATGAGCTTAATCACTTTGGGCATAATGCTTTACTAAAGTCATTAGAAGAATATAGCTTTAATACTAGTTTTATAATTATTGATCACATGAACACTGTGATTCCATCTACTATAAAATCAAGGTGTAAAAAAATCATTTTTAAAAAATTAACTTACGAACAAATCAAATATTTACTAGAAAAAACAAGTATTAGCAGTGAAAATTTTGAAAGTTACTCTATTTTATCTAATGGAAGCATAGGAGAAGCACTTAAACTTCATGATAATAACGCTCTAGAGATACATAAATTATTATGTAGTTTTTTTTTAGAAATTTATAATTTGAATAATAATGTAGACAATATCCAAAAGCTTTTTCAAAATAAAAAAAATAATAATAATATCTTTACTATAACTTTTTTAATGATATTCAGATTTTTAAGGAATGCTTTAAAAAAACTGCATAATATAAAAGTTTTTTATATTGATAATTTAGAGGAAGAAGTAGTTAAAAAATTATCTGAAAGTTTAAATCATGCTCAAATTAATTATCTTATTAATATCTTATATGAAAGAAAAAAAAATATGATTAATTTCAACCTAGATATATACTCAAGCTTGTATTTAACTTTAAATGATATAGAAAAAGCAATTAAGGTAAATGAAAAATAAATATTACATAACTACACCTATTTATTACGTAAATGACAAACCTCACTTAGGGCATGCTTATACTAGCCTAGTTGCTGATACCGTAGCTAGATTCAAAAAATTATCAGGAAAAAAAATTTTTTTTATTACAGGAACAGATGAGCATGGTCAAAAAGTTCAGGAGGCAGCCAAAAGAAAAAATATGCCTCCCAAAAGCTTTGTAGATAAGGTTTCTAAAGAATTTATAAATCTTACAAAAGTATTAAAGTTAACAAATAATGATTTTATTAGAACCTCTGAAGAACGTCATAAAAATTATGTAAGGAAAATTTGGGAATTATTGTTTTCTAATGGAGATATTTATTTAGGAAGTTATAAAGGATGGTATTCAGTAAGGGATGAAAGTTTTGTTGCAGAAAATGAAATTACTAAAAATGAAAATAATGAAAAATTAGGACCTTCTGGAGATGTTTTAAAGTGGTTGGAAGAGCCAAGTTATTTTTTTAAACTATCAAAATGGCAAGATAAATTAATGGAATATTATGAAAATAACCCTGATTTTATAAAGCCAATATCAAGATACAATGAAGTAAAAAGTTTTGTGAGAGGTGGACTTCAAGATCTTTCTATATCAAGAACTAGCTTTACTTGGGGAATAAGTGTTCCGGGATCATCTGATCATGTAATTTATGTTTGGTTAGATGCATTATTTAATTATATTAGTGCTTTAGATACTAATGAAAAATTTAAAATTTTCTGGCCTGCTGATGCTCATATTGTAGGAAAGGACATATTAAAGTTTCATGCTATTTTTTGGCCAGCATTTCTTATGTCAGCTAATTTAAAAATACCTAATAACATATTTGCACATGGATGGTGGACTATTAATGGAGAAAAAATGTCTAAATCATTAGGTAATGTAATTGATCCTATTTATCTAATTGATAAATACGGAAATGACCAAATAAGATATTTTTTACTAAGAGAAATATCCTTTGGTGATGACGGAAACTTTTCTGAAAAAGCTTTAGTTAAAAGATTAAACAGTGATTTGACTAACGATTTAGGAAATTTAGTCCAAAGAGTACTAAGCATGATAATAAAATATAATAATGGTGAGATATTACAAAGAGATGAAATTGATAATGAAGACTTAGAGTTATTGAATATAGTAGAAAATAAATTTAGGGAATACAATAGTTTAATGGAAACTTTTCAGTTTAGTCAAGCTATTATCATAATATGGAGTATTATAAGAAAAGCTAATGCATATGTTGATAAAAAGGCTCCATGGAATCTGTTTAAAGAAAATAAAAATAAACTTAGCACTGTATTAAATGTTTTAGTTAATCTAATTTATAAAATTAATATATTAATTCAACCAATTCTACCAATTGCCGCAAAAAAAATTTTTTTGCAACTAAATGTTCAAGAAGAGCAAAAATTTAGTTATATTAATAATGAAATAAAAGTAGGAATGAAAATTAATAAACCAGAGGGTGTTTTCCCAAGAATAATAGAGTAAAGGTTAAATAATGCTAATAGATAGTCACTGTCACTTAAACATGTCAGAATTTGTGAATGATTTAGATACTGTTTTGTCTAACGCAAGCAGGTGTGATATTAATGGTCTTCTTACAATTTGCACAGAATTGAGTGAATTGCATGAACTAAAACAATTGTCAAAAAAATATGAAAATATCTGGTATAGTGGGGGAATTCATCCAAATAATATTAAAAAATTTTATTCTAATGAATTAGATAAAATTTTTCATTTTTCCTCTGACCCTAGTTTTATTGGTATTGGAGAAACAGGATTAGATTATTTTTATGATAACCCTAAAGTTGAAATGCAAAAAGACTCTTTTATCAAGCACATAGAAATCTCTAGAAAATTGGATTTACCTATTATAGTTCATACTAGAGATGCTGATGCGGATACTATAAGTATTTTAAAGAGTGAATATGAAAAGGGTGCCTTCAAAGGAGTTATACATTGCTTCACTGCTTCTGAAGAATTAGCAATGGAAGCATTAAAAATAAACTTTTATATTTCTGTATCAGGGATAATTACTTTTAAGAATGCTGAAATGATAAGAAATACAATCAAAAAAGTACCTATGAATAGATTACTAATAGAAACTGACGCACCATATTTAGCTCCTGTTCCTAATAGAGGCAAAAGAAATGAACCGGCCTTTGTAAAGGATACAGCAAAGTTTTTAGCACAATTAAAAAATATTTCTTTTAATGACCTTGCTAAACAAACAACAAATAATTTTTATAACCTTTTTAGTAAAGTAAAAAATTAAAATGAAGGTTACAATTTTAGGCTCAGGTTCATCTGGTGGAGTTCCGTTAATAGGAAATTATTGGGGAAATTGTGACCCAAAAAATATTAAAAACAATAGGACTAGGGTATCGGTTTTAGCAAATGTTAATAATAAAAATATTTTATTTGATACATCGCCTGATTTAAGAGTGCAATCAATTAAAAACAATGTAGATAAGTTAGATGCTGTATTGTGGACTCATTCCCATGCAGATCATGCAAATGGCATAGACGATTTAAGGCAATTTTTGTGGAAAAAAAAAGAAAAACTTCAGGTATTTGCCTCTAAAAAAACATTGAAAGATCTCAAAACACGCTTTGATTATATATTTGCCCAAGATAATTCTTATTTTCAACCACCATTAGATGTGAATATAATAAAACACAATGAAATAAAAGTATGTGGTATCAAAGTTTATGCTTTTGAGCAAAATCATGGATATGAAACTACATTAGGTTTTAAAATTAATAACTTTGTTTATTCTACAGACGTTAAATCTTTTCCTAAAGAATCAGAGAAGTATTTATATAACTTAGATTTATGGATAGTAGATTGTGTAAGATATGAACCACACTACAGTCATTCGCATTTAGAACAAACTTTGCATTGGATTGATAAGTTTAAACCTAAAAGAGCCATATTAACACATTTAGGCGCCTGGTTAGATTACGAAGAATTGCTTTCTAAATGTCCAGAAAATGTTGAACCTGCTTATGATGGACTAAACATAAATTTGACATAATATATGTTATGCGAACTAATTATAATATTTTAACTAATGTTATCCATCTGCTTAAAAATATAGAGAAAGTACCTTCATATAATTTTCTTCAAAAGAGTAAAGATCGAAAAGCTTTATATAATTATATAAAAAATGAATACTTTAATTTAAAAGAATATAAGGAGCTTATTTCATCAATTAAGCTAAAGGAAGAAGATGTTTTTGAAATTATATATATATTATTTAAATTATTTACAGATTATAAAAATACAGATAAAAATAAATTATTAGCAAGTAAAGATCTCATAGTTGCAGCCTCAAATATAGGTTTTACTTGGCCTGATAATAAAAGTTGCTTAAATAAAATAGAAGAAGAGTTTATAGAACTAAAAAATGCGATAGATAAAAAAAATCATACTAATATTCAAGAAGAAATAGGAGATTTAATTTTTACTCTACATTGTTATTCAAACATGAATAATTATAACTTTATAGAAATATTAGATAATGCTAATTATAAATTTAAGAAAAGATTTCAAAAATTAAAAGAACTAGCAAAAAAGGAAGGCCTAGATATAAACTCATTGTCTTTAAAGGATAAAGAAAAACTATGGAATAGGGCTAAAAAGGAGGACAAATTACCTAAGTAGTTTAATTAGTGAAGAAGTATCCCACCTTCTACCTCCATTATTTAGTATATTTGAATAGAATTGATCTATAATAGCAGTGACAGGTAACCTAGCCCCTACTTTATCAGCTTGCTCTAAACAAATTTTTAAATCTTTTCTCATCCATTCTACTGCGAATCCAAAATCAAATTGATCTTTAGTCATAGTTTTATATCTATTTTCCATTTGCCATGAAGATGCCGCTCCATCTTTTATAACACTTATAACTTTTTCAACATCTAGATCAACTTTTTGAGCAAAATTTATAGCCTCTGACAAACCTTGTAATAATCCAGCTATACATATTTGGTTTACCATTTTAGCTAACTGTCCAGAACCTGATTTCCCAATTAAAGAAGTATTTTTTGCATAATTATTCAAGAAAGGAAGAACTTTATTGTAAGAGGCTTCATCCCCTCCTATCATAATAGTTAATTTTCCATTTTCAGCACCTGCTTGACCTCCTGAAACAGGAGCATCTAAAAAACTAACTTTTTTTTGATTTTGACATATTTGATGTAAGTTTATAGCAATTTTTGCTGAGGCAGTTGTATGATCTACAATTATAGAATTTTTAGGAATACTTTTTAAAACCCCATTCTCCCCTTGCACAACTTGATTGACATCATTATCGTTTCCTACACACAGAAAAACAATATCACAATCTTTTGCAGCCTCTGCTGGAGTTTTTGAAAAAGTACCCTTATATTCATTGAGCCATTTTTTTGTTTTTTCAGTAGTTCTATTATAAACTTTTAATTCTATATTACTGTTATTGTTAGATAAATGCCCTGCCATTGGGTAGCCCATTACACCTAAGCCTATAAAAGAAACTTTCATGTTTTAATCTCCTCACTAAATGTTATCATATTATAGTAATGAATAGATTAAAACAAGGGGTACAATAATAGACCATCACTCTATTTAATTATGTTTTATTGTTAAAAATTTTTTTATATTATGTCATGGAAAAAAGAAGTAGATCACATTAAGCTTAGAAGAGCCTTAGCTCTAAAGTTAGGTGGGGAAAAAAAAATTAATAGACAGCATGAAGCAGGAAGGCTGACTGTAAGAGAAAGAATTTCATATTTATTGGATGATGATAGTTTCCAAGAAATAGGAATGTTGTCTGGACAATCAAAGTATGATAAAGACGGCAACCTTTTAGAAGTTACCCCAGCAAACTCTGTTATAGGTCATGGCACAATAAATACTTTTCCTGTAGTAATATATGGAGATGATTTTACTATTAGGGGAGGCGCAGCAGATGCAGCTATTTGGCAAAAAATGATAGCAGCAGAAAAACTCGCTAATGAATATGAACTTCCTCTTATAAGATTGATTGAGGGAACTGGAGGTGGGGGATCAATAAAAACACTTGAAAAAGATGGCTATTCTTACGTTCCTGCTAATCCTGGGTGGGATTTAGTAATTGATAATTTAAGCAAGGTACCTGTAGTATCCTTAGCATTAGGTCCCGTTGCAGGCTTAGGTGCCGCAAGATTAGTAAGTAGTCACTTTTGTATAATGGTAAAAGAAATAAGTCAAATTTTTGTAGCTGGACCTCCCCTAGTAGAAAAAATTGGAGAAAAGGTGACTAAAGAAGAGTTAGGAGGGTATAATATTCACAGCAAAAATGGTGTCATAGATAACTTAGCTAATAATGAAAAAGAAGCAATGGATAAAACTAAGCTTTTTCTATCATATATGCCCAAATCTATTTATGAAATTCCAAAAAAAAAAATAAGTAAAGACCCTGTCAACAGAACAGATAACTTTTTAATAAATATTATTCCCAAAAATAAAAGGGAAAGTTATGATATTATGCCTATTATAAAGTCTATTTTAGATAAGCAATCATTTTTTGAAATTGGAGAAAACTATGGTTTATCTGCAATTACTGGACTAGGTAGATTAGACGGTTATCCTTTAATTATTATTGCCAATAATCCTCAAATATACGGTGGTGGATGGACATCTAATGCTTCAAAAAAAATAATAAAAATTTTAGATTTTGCAAATACATTTCATTTCCCAGTCTTACACTTAGTAGATAACCCGGGATTTGTCATTGGAAAAAATGCGGAGAAAAATGCAACCATAAGATATGGTGCTAAAGCATTAGCTAGTATTTACCAAACAGATGTTCCAATGTGTACCATTCTTCTTAGAAAAGCTTTTGGAGTCGCAGGCGCAGCCAACATTAATCATGTAAAATACAAATATAGAATGGCTTGGCCATCTGGAGACTGGGGATCATTGCCATCTGAAGGAGGCTTAGAAGCTGCATACAAGTCAGATTTAAAAAATTCAAATGATCCAGAACAATTAAGAAAAGATATAGAAAAAAAAATTAAAATTGCCTCATCTCCATTTAGAACGGCAGAAAAATTCTTAATAGAAGATATTATTGATCCAAGGGAAACAAGACCTAAAGTATGTCAATGGATTAAAATAGCTTATCCTTCTTTAAAAACTGGGCCTAGTAGTTTTGGGTATAGACCATAAAAAATAGAGCCTTTTCATGCTATTAAAAAAAAAAGGGCAGTAAAACCACCCTTTCCTGTAAAATTATAATGAGTTTTTAGGTTGTTTTTAATTACATTCCCATTCCACCCATGCCGCCCATGCCGCCCATGCCGCCCATGCCGCCCATGCCGCCCATGTCAGGCATAGCTGGCGCTGCGTCATCTTTTTTCTCTGGTGCATCTGCAATCATAGCTTCTGTTGTAATTAGTAATCCTGCAACTGATGCAGCATCTTGCAATGCAGCTCTAACTACCTTAGTAGGATCAATAATACCTTTAGCTACCATATCAACATATTTTCCAGTTTGAGCATCAAACCCATAATTTTTAGATTTAGCGTCTCTAATTTTACCAACAACAATTGATGCATCATATCCTGCATTAAATGCTATCTGTCTGATAGGAGCTTCCAGGGCACTTTTAACTATATCTATCCCTACTTTTTGGTCATTATTAGCTGGCGAAAGATTTTTAAGTGCCTTCATTGAATATAATAAAGCTGTACCTCCACCTGGGACAATTCCCTCTTCTACCGCTGCTCTAGTAGAATTCATAGCATCTTCAACTCTATCTTTTCTTTCTTTAACTTCTACCTCAGTAGCACCACCTACATTTAATACAGCTACACCTCCAGCTAATTTAGCTAATCTTTCTTGAAGTTTTTCTTTATCATAGTCGGAGGTAGCTTCTTCAATTTGAGCTCTAATTTGGTTGCATCTACCCTCTATATCCTTCTTTTTTCCAGCTCCTTCAACTAAAGTAGTCTCTTCTTTAGTTAAAATCACCTTTTTAGCAGTACCTAACATTTTAAGATCAATTGCTTCAAGTTTAACCCCTAATTCTTCACTTATAACAGTACCAGATGTTAAAGTAGCTAAGTCAGCTAACATAGCTTTTCTTCTATCACCAAACCCTGGCGCTTTACATGCAGCAACTTTTAAACCTCCTCTAAGTCTATTTACAACTAGCGTAGCTAATGCCTCCCCTTCTATGTCTTCAGCGATTATTAGAAGTGGCTTGCCTGACTGCACAACTTTTTCTAAAATAGGTAACATAGGCTGCAAAGAAGTCAGCTTTTGCTCATGTATTAGTATGAATGGATCCTCTAGTTCTGCAATCATTTTTTCAGCATTAGTTACAAAGTATGGTGATAAATATCCCCTGTCAAACTGCATACCTTCAACAACATCAAGGGTTGTTTCAAGAGATTTAGCTTCTTCAACAGTAAATAATCTTCCTACTGGAGTAACAGTTACCATCAACGACAATGGCAGCGTTCTCCGGCTTGGATGGCATTGCCGACCGGTTGAGCGCCACCGCCTCACCGATCCGCAATCCGGCACCGTAGAGCAGGGTCAGGAGCGCCCGATCACGCTTGGCGATCCATGGTTCAGGCGCGA
>PAZF01000001.1 GCA_002715505.1 Candidatus Pelagibacterales bacterium | reverse complement strand
TCGACGAGTTTCACGAGCGCAACCTGATGAGTGACCTCGCGCTTGGCCTCGTCAAAAAACTCCAGCGTACGACCCGTGACGACCTTAAGATCGTCGTCATGTCGGCCACCATTAAGACCGGCTCGGTGTCCCGCTACCTTGGTCAGGCACCGGACGCGCCCTGCCCCGTGCTCACCTCCGACGGGCGCACCTTCCCGGTCGAGATCCGCTTTGGCCAATACCGAAACCGCGACCCGGTCACCGAGCAGGCGGCCGACGCGGTGGAGTTGATTTTGCGAAATGACTCGCCGGGAGACATCCTGATTTTCATGCCCGGCATGGGCGAAATCCGAGGCACAATCGGCGCGCTCAGCCGGCGAGCCCTCGCCGAGCCGGTGGAGTTGATCCCGCTGCACGGCGAACTGCCGCCGGTAGATCAGGACCGCGCTTTCGGCGAATGTAACCGACGCAAGGTCGTCGTCGCGACAAACGTCGCCGAGACTTCCGTGACCATCGACGGCATCCGCCACGTCATCGACAGCGGCCTCGCCCGGGTGGCCCGGTTCGACAGCGAACGTGGCTTTGGCACGCTGCTCATTGAGGAGATCAGCCGCGCCTCTGCTGACCAACGCGCAGGCCGCGCAGGTCGCACCGCACCCGGCACCTGCCACCGGCTCTGGACCGAGAGCGGTCACCTCAACCGGCCCGAGCACAATACCCCGGAAATTCACCGAACCGACCTTGCCTTGGCGGTGCTCATGCTGCACTCCGCCGGCATCCAACGCGCGGTGGATTTCGACTGGCTCGACAAACCGGAGCCGGCCGCTGTTGAAACTGCCGAAAATCTACTGCGCTCACTCGGTGCCTTGGCCAAGCGCTTGGCTATCGGCGGCGGCGGGCTAACCGAGATTGGCCAAGCGATGCTCCGTCTGCCGATGCACCCGCGCTTTGCCCGGATGATGATCGAGGGGGGCCGCCGGGGCTGCGTCAACGAGGCCGCCCTATGTGCCGCCTTCCTGAGCGGACGCGACATCCTCGTCCGCTCAGCGCGCGACGACAAAAAAGTGCAGGCCGCGCAAGAACCGTTTCGCGATGGGGCCGGCTCCGACTTCGAGGTGCTGATCCGCGCGTGGCAGTTTACGCGCGCGCGCCGCTACAACATCGACGACTGCCGGGCACACGGCATCCACGCCGGCGCCTGCCGCGAGGCCGAGGCGACGTTTCGTCAACTACTGCACTTGGCCAAGCGCTACGGTATAGCCAGCGATGAAAACGCCGAACCGGATCGATCGAAAGCCACCGCGCTGCGGCTCTGCATCCTCTCCGCGTTCGCCGATCAAATCTGCGTGCGCCGCGACACCGGCACGCTCCACTGCACACTACCGCACGGCCGAAGCGGCACGCTAGTTCGCGAGAGCGTCGTTCAGCAATCGCCGCTGCTCGTCGTCGCCGAAATACGGCAGGTCTCCGCCCGGGGTAACCGAGCCCAGACGCTGCTCAGTATGGCCTCGGCCATCGAGTTGGACTGGGTGCGCGAACTGTTTCCGGACGAACTCACCACCCGACCGCAGTGCGAATTTGACCCCGCGCCAAAGCGGGTCGAGGCGTTTGAGATTACGCGCTTCCGCGACCTTGAACTGGGCCGCGAACGCGCCTGCGAACCAGACGCAAAAGCCGCCGGGCAAGCGCTGGCCCGGGCCTGCCTGCGCGAGTGGTTCAAACCAAAGTCGTTCGACCACTCGATCCGGCTGCTGATCAACCGGCTGAACTGGCTTTGTGCCGCTCGGCCAGATCTCGAGTTTCCCCCGCTGGATGAACCGGCGATTTTGAATTGCCTCGCCACCGCGTTTGAGGGCATGACCTTGGCCAAGCAGGCGGCGGCAGCCAATGTGAAGCCGGCGTTTCGCAGGCACATGCCGGAGGCGCAATGGGAGTGGCTCGACGAGTTCGCCCCGGCCACCATCGATTGGCCCGACGATCAGGCCAAGCGACTTCAGTACCCGGAAGTTGCCGCCGACAAACACGGCAACGTGCAACCGGTGGAACTGCACGTGAAACTGCACGAGTGCTTCCGGCTCGCCGAGCACCCGACCCTCTGCGAGGGTAACCACATAGTGCGGTTCAAGCTGTTGAACCCGAAAAACAAGAAGATCGATTTTTGCGACGACTGGCAGACATTCAAGCAGCGGGAATACCCGCGAATTCGAAAGGACCTGTTGGCCAAGTTTCCCGGCGTAGGCTGGGTTTGATTTTGAAATGATAGAGGACATACGACGCATTGCGGCCGAGGCCGGCGACGCCATCATGAAAACCTATGATGGCCCGGCCCAAGTGGAAACAAAAGAAGACGACTCGCAACTTACACAGGCCGACTGCGCCGCACACAACTGCATCGTCGCAGCGCTAACAAAGCTGACGCCGGACATCCCTGTACTGTCCGAGGAATCGGAAGGCATCAGCACCGAGGAGCGCATGAGTTGGAATCGCTTTTGGCTCGTCGACCCACTCGACGGCACCAAGGAGTTCATCAAGAAAACCGGACAGTTCACCGTCAACATCGCGCTGATCGAAAACGGCGAATCTACCCTCGGCATCGTGCTCGCCCCAGCCTCCGGGCTTGAGTACTTCGCCAGCCGGGGCAACGGCGCGTTCAAGCGGCTTGGCCAAGCGGAGCCGGAGAAGATTCACGTCAGCGAAATCGACAAGGATAAACTTCGCATCGTGGCCAGCCGCGACCACGCCGGCCCAAAAGTCGCCGCCATGCTCGAGAAGCTGCCCAACGCCGAACTCGTCAGTATGGGCAGCTCGCTCAAGTTTTGCCTCGTGGCCGAGGGTGCGGCCGACCTTTACCCCCGATTCGTCCCCACGATGGAGTGGGACACCGGCGCCGCACAATGCATCCTCGAGGGAGCCGGAGGCGCTGTCTGCACCCTCGACGGCTACCGCTTGGGTTACGGCAAGGAAGGCCCTCGCAACCCATCCATCATTGCCGGCGGCCACCCCACCATCGACTGGAAAGCACTGCTGCCCAACGACTAAGCATCGTTTTCGATTGGCCAAGCGCTTGGTTTTCTTATTTAGAATTATTCCAAATATTGACAACCCGCTTGGCCAATGGCATATTTTGCACATGGCGACGGACCCACTTCCTGAGTCCGGTGACTCCCTCAATCAACGACTTGCCGAGAAGGGCCTTCGATTCACTTCTCAACGGAAGCATGTCTATGAGGTTTTGCTTGGCCAACGCGACCACCCATCCGCTGAGGAGGTGTTCATGCGTGCCAAACAGTCGAAACCGGAAATCTCCATGGCGACCGTTTACAACACCCTCGACACGCTGGTGAAATGCGGCGTCGTGCGGCAGGTTAACGTTGACCGTGGTGCCACCCTGTATTGCTCCAACATGAACGAGCACGCGCACTTCTGCTGTGACGACTGCGGCAAGGTGTTCGACGTGAATTTGAAAAACTCACCCCGAGTGCCGGAGGTGGATGTGCCTGGCGATTTTGAGGTGAGATCAATCGATATTGCGCTACACGGCCGCTGCACCCACATGTGCGAGTATTGTGGACGAAGGGAGGCCTACACATGAGCGCACACACAGACACAATTGATGAGTTTGTCGCAAGCGACTACAAGTACGGCTTCGTCACTGGCATTGAGAGTGAGTCGCTCGAGCCGGGCCTGAACGAGGACGTTGTTCGTTTTATCTCTGCAAAAAAGAACGAGCCGGAGTGGTTGCTGGAATGGCGGCTGAAGGCGCTGCGTCATTTTGAAAAAATGGAGAGCCCGGCCTGGCCGCATGTAAAATATCCGCCGGTCGATTTTCAGGACATCTCCTACTACAGCGCCCCGAAGAAAAAAGGCGACGGCCCTAAGAGCCTCGACGAGGTTGATCCCAAGCTGCTTGAGACATACGAGAAACTCGGCGTGCCACTGCACGAGCGAGCTCGTCTGGCCGGCGTCGCGGTCGATGCGGTGTTCGACAGCGAGTCGATCGGCACCACGTTCAAGGAGGACTTGGCCAAGGCCGGAGTGATCTTTTGTTCCATCTCCGAGGCGGTGCAGGAACACCCGGAACTGGTGAAAAAATATCTCGGGAAGGTCGTGCCTTATACGGACAACTTTTATGCGACGCTGAACTCCGCCGTCTTTAGCGATGGGTCGTTCGTTTACATTCCCAAGGGCACACGCTGCCCGATGGAACTCAGCACCTACTTTCGCATCAACGCCGCCAATAGCGGGCAGTTTGAGCGCACACTGATCGTCGCTGAGGAAAGCAGCCACGTCAGCTACCTCGAGGGCTGCACCGCCCCGATGCGTGACGAGAACCAACTGCACGCCGCCGTGGTGGAACTGGTCGCGCTCGACAACGCAGAGATCAAGTATTCCACTGTACAAAACTGGTATCCCGGTGATGAGGAAGGCCGAGGGGGCATCTACAATTTCGTGACCAAGCGCGGCATCTGTAAAACCAAAGCCAAGATTTCGTGGACGCAAGTCGAGACCGGCTCGGCGATCACGTGGAAATATCCCAGCGTGATCCTGCAGGGCGACAACTCGATCGGGGAGTTTTACTCCGTGGCCCTCACAAACAAGGCGCAGCAGGCCGACACCGGAACAAAGATGGTGCACATCGGGAAAAACACCCGCAGCACCATCGTCTCCAAGGGCATCTCTGCCGGCAAGGGGCAGAACAGCTATCGCGGCCTCGTACAGGTCGGCAAAAAGGCGACTAACGCCCGCAACTTTTCGCAGTGCGACTCGCTGTTGATCGGCGACAAGTGCGGCGCGCACACCTTCCCGTACATCGAGGCGAAGAACCCCAGCGCCAGCATCGAGCACGAGGCGACCACCTCCAAGATTGGAGAGGATCAGATTTTCTACTGCAACCAACGCGGCCTCGAACCTCAGGACGCCGTCAACATGATCGTCAACGGTTTCTGCAAGGAGGTCTTTCGCGAACTCCCGATGGAGTTCGCCGTGGAAGCCCAAAAACTCCTCGACGTCAGCCTCGAAGGCAGCGTCGGCTAATTTTTCTTACGCATGCTCGAAATTAAAAACCTACAGGCCGGGATCGAGGACAAACCGATCCTCAAGGGAATCGACCTCTCGGTGAACGCCGGCGAAGTGCACGCCATCATGGGCCCAAACGGCAGTGGCAAAAGCACGCTCGCCTCGTTGCTCGCCGGGCGCGACGGCTACGATGTCACCGGCGGTGAAGTGTTGCTGCAGGACGACGACTTGCTCGACCTCGCCCCGGAGGAACGCGCCCGCGAGGGAGTTTTTCTCGCATTCCAGTACCCGGTGGAAATCCCCGGCGTGAACAGCGCCTACTTTTTGCGATCCGCCGTCAACGAGATCCGCAAGCATCGCGGCGAAGAGGAACTCGATGCGATGAATTTTCTCAAGGCGGTGAAGGCAAAAATGAAGGAGCTTGGCCTGAGCGAGGATTTCCTCAAGCGCCCGGTCAACGCCGGTTTTTCCGGTGGTGAAAAAAAGCGCAACGAGATTTTGCAGATGGCGATGCTCAACCCCAAGTTGGCCGTGCTCGACGAGACCGACTCGGGGCTGGACATCGACGCGCTTCGCATTGTGGCTGACGGCGTCAACCGCCTCAAGGGGACGGACAACGCGCAGGTGGTNATCACGCACTATCAGCGGCTGCTCGACTACATCGTGCCGGACTTCGTGCACGTGCTTTACGANGGCCGCATNATCAAGTCCGGCGACAAGACGCTTGCGCANGAGTTGGAGGAGAAAGGCTACGACTGGNTGATNCNGGACGCCGCATGAGCAGCGCAACCACCAACGAAACGCCCNCGGCACCGGTCGAGGCCTTTGCNCAAGTGGAGCAGGCCGGCGGCCCGTTGCTACCGCTTCGCAAGGCTGGCTTGGCCCGATTTGCGGAACGGGGATACCCCACGACCAAAGACGAGGATTGGCGCTTCACCAGCCTCAAGTCGCTGACCGATCTGCCCTTTCTCCCGACGCTTGAGCCGCTTGGCCAAGCGCTTGGCTTGGCGGACATTGCCGAAATTACGTTTGGCCAGCACGATGTTGATCGTCTCGTTTTCGTTGACGGCCATTTTTCGAGCGATCTCTCGGCGATCTCGGAGCAACCGGACGGCGTCACCGTCACGAATCTCAGCAGTAGCTTAAACGGTTTGGAAAACGAAATCGGTTCGCTCTCTGCCAATGACGAGAATCCGTTCATAGCACTGAACGACGCCTTTTTCACAGACGGCGCGTTGATCCGGATCCCGGCCAACGGTCGCTTGGCCAAGCTGGGGCACCTCGTTTTCATTTCCACAGCGAACGAAGCCGGCCAAGCGGCACACATCCGAAACTGGATCGAGGCTGGCGCCAACGCGCAGGGCACGATCATCGAGTCGCATCTGTCGCTTGGCCAAGCGGCGGCCAGCACCAACGTCGTCACCGAGACGCGCGTCAACGCCGGAGCCAACCTCGAGCATATCAAATTTCAGGATCAGTCGCTCAACGCAATCCATCTGGCCTCGCTACACTCGGAGCTGAGCGATGACGCCCGTTACGCATTTCATTCGTTTGCGCTTGGCGCACGACTCTCGCGTAACAACCTGCGCATGCGCTTGGCCAAGCCGGGCATCGAGTGCGTGCTTAACGGGCTGTACATGACGCGTGCCAACCAACTTGCTGATCACCACATGATCGTGGATCATGCCGCGCCGCACTGCGACAGCCACGAGTATTTCAACGGCATCCTCGACGACCAGTCGCGCGGGGTGTTTCACGGGCGAATCCTCGTGCAGCCTGTCGCACAAAAAACCGACGCCAAGCAGACGAACAAAAACCTGATCCTCAGCGACAACGCCACCGCCAACACCAAGCCGCAGCTTGAGATTTATGCGGACGACGTGAAATGCACCCACGGGGCCACGATCGGGGAGATGGACGACGACGCGATTTTTTACCTGCGCGCCCGTGGGCTCGACACCAAGACTGCCCGGCGGATGCTGATGCATGGTTTTGCCGGCGAAATCGTGGACCGAATACACCACGACAGCATCCGGGAGGAACTCAACCAGCTGATTTGGAACCGCCTTGAAAGCGAACATCACCTAGATTGAAGTGACAACGTTTCTAGATACGACAATAGAGGAGTTGATCGAGAATTTTGAATTCCTCGGCGACTGGGAGGAACGCTTTTCCTACCTGATCGAACTTGGCAAAAAGCTGCCGCCGCTCGACAAAGCTGAGATGACTGACGAGCACCGCGTCCACGGCTGCCAAGCCAGCGTCTGGCTACGGATGTTCCCTCAGGCAGACAATACATTCGAAATTCACGCCGACTCAGATGCCTTCATCGTCAAGGGGCTGATCGCCGTGTTGCTCTTGATTTACAGCGGCAAAAACGCCGAGCAGATTTTAGATACCGACAGCACAGCGAGGTTTGAACAGCTCGGCCTCGATAACAATCTCAGCCCCAGGCGCCGCAACGGGCTTCACTCGATGGTCAACCGTATCCAAGCGCTTGCCGCCGAATCGACCGCACAGACTGTTTAAAATGAACACTGATGGCCCTATCGCACTCAGCCGTGAAATCGAAGCCTCGATCGTCCCGTCGGGCGACAAAGTGACGCTTCAAAAAGGAGAGACAGCGCAGATCACACAGACTCTCGGAGGCACCTTTACAGTCATCATCAACGGCAACATGTTCCGCATCGAGGGCCGCGACGCCGACGCGCTGGGCCTAGAACCGGTCAAAACCCCGGCCGAAGCGGCCAAGCGACCAGAAACCCTCGACGACTTGCAGCAGCAGATCGAGGCTCAACTTAAGACGGTTTACGATCCGGAAATCCCAGTGAATATCGTCGATCTTGGCCTTGTTTACGACAGCACACCGAGCCAGATCGACGACGGCTGGCGAGTAGATGTGAAGATGACACTCACCGCGCCCGGCTGCGGCATGGGGCCAGTGCTGCAACAGGATGCGCAAAACCGGCTTCTTTGTATCGATGGAGTCAACGAGGCCGACGTGCAGATCGTCTGGGATCCGCCCTGGAATCAGGACATGATGAGCGAAGCAGCCAAACTTGAATTGGGCATGATGTGATGAATACAAAGGCAGAATCAGCGGTCTTGGCCAAACGCGACGACAGAATTGACTGGGCCCTACTCCGAGATGATTTTCCGATTCTGAATAAGCAGGTAAACGACCATCCGCTAGTCTATCTCGACAACGCTGCCAGCAGTCAGAAACCGCAACAGGTCATCGATGCCATACGACGCTATTACGAACATGACAATGCCAATGTCCACCGTGGCATCCACGAACTGAGCAACCGAGCAACCGAGGCGTACGAAGCCGCTCGCCAACGGGTTGCCGAATTCATCAACGCCGGATCAAGTGACGAAATTGTTTTCACACGCGGCACAACCGAAGGATTAAACCTCGTCGCCCAAACGTGGGCGCTAGAAAATCTCCGCGAAGGAGATACCATCCTTCTCACCGAAATGGAGCACCACAGCAACCTCGTGCCGTGGCAGATACTGGCAAGGCGCATCGGTGTACAATTGGACTTTATTGAGATCAACGGCGATGATGGTCAGCTCGATCTGAAATGGCTTGACGAACAACTCGCCCGAGCCCGACTGCTCTCTCTCACGCACATTTCCAACACACTTGGTTCGGTAAATCCGGTCACCGAAATCTGTGCCCGAGCCCGGGATTCCGGAGTCATAACCGTGGTCGATGCCGCCCAGAGCGCAGGCCACATACCAATCGATGTTAGTGAGATCGGCTGTGATTTCCTCGCATTCTCCGGCCACAAGATTTGCGGGCCAACTGGCATTGGCGTGCTATACGGCCAGCGCAAGCTACTTGAGGCGATGCCCCCGTATCAGAGCGGCGGTGAGATGATCACCAAGGTCGAGTACCGTGATTCGACTTTCAATATCGTACCGCATAAGTTCGAGGCCGGCACACCGAATGTCGCTGGTGCCGTGGGACTGCACGCTGCGCTTGACTATCTCGACGCCATCGGCCGTGAAGCAATTTTTGAACACGATCAACAATTGGCCAACCTCACCTGCGAACAACTCAGCAAGATCGACGGCATCAGGCTATTCGGACCAAGCGAAGGCCGCTCTGCTGTAGTAAGCTTCGTGCTACCGGACGCCCACGCGCTAGACCTCGCCACCATGGCCGACCAAAAGGGCGTCGCGTTGCGTGCCGGTCATCACTGCACCCAGCCGCTTCTAGCCAAGCTCGGCGTCCCAGCCACTGCTCGTGCAAGTTTCTATTTTTACAACACTGAAGCAGAAGTTGACCGTTTGATCGAAGTTATCCACCAAGTCCGCAAACTCGTTGCATCATGAATGATACTATTTCAGGAAAATCTTCCATGCAGACAGTGCTTCAGGTTTATCCAGGGGCACAACGGGCTTTGTTTCGAAAGTATCACATTGGAGGCTGTAACAGTTGCGGCTTTCAAGCGGATGAAACCCTTGATGGAATTTGTAAGCGCAATGGCGAGTTACCGGTTGATGAAGTCCTTGATCAAATCAAACAAAGTCACGAAGAAGACGCTCGTATTTTAATTGAGCCGACTGAATTAAATATGCGTCTCAAAAATGGCGAAAATTTGCGCCTTGTGGATATCCGCACGCGCGAGGAATACGAAGCAGTCCATATCGAGGGTTCAATTCTGCTCACACAGTCGTTAATGCAGGAGATCCTCGGCAGTTGGAACAATAATCAGCGGTTTGTGATAATCGACCACCAAGGGCAGAAAGGGCTCGACGCCGCCGCCTATTATCTTGGCCACGGCATGCCTAACGTCCATGCGCTCAGGGGAGGAATCGACGCATGGGCACTTGAGGTCGATTCCACAATTCGCCGATACACGCTCAGTTAAATGAACGACGAACTTCAGAAAAAAGTTGCTCAGGCCATTCGCAACCCAAAGAACATCGGTGAGATGCCAGACGCCGATTCAATTGGTACGGTCGGCAACTCGGAATGCGGTGAGATGCTGCGTATGTGGGTGAAGTACAAGGAACGAGATGGTGAAAAGATCATCGACAAGGCCAGCTTCCAAAGCTTCGGATGCGAGACAGCGATCGCCGTCGCGAGCCTAGCCACTGAGCTGATCAAAGGTAAAACCGCAGATCAAGCGATGGAGTTGAAGCCGGAAGAACTATCCGGTGAGCTTGGACCATTGCCGCCCATGAAGATTCACTGTGCCGAGCTGGTGCAGGGGGCATTGCGATCCGCACTGTCGCCCGAGGGCGAGGCACCCGCTCAAGTGGAAACCCCAGCCGAACAAGCCAAGCTAAATCCCACCCTGCAGGACAGCCTAAATGAAGGGCAAACGCAATCCGGCAGTGGCCTGAAAATCAATTTTCTAGACGAGAGTAACTAAGCTGCCCGGTCATAGCTGTTTCACGACTCCCCAATGCACATCGAGCTGTCGGGTGAGATAGAGCCGGATGGCATTCACCAAAGCCTTAGCCTCGAGCGGTTGGCCGGTGGCTACGATCTGCTTGAGTGTCATGCCCGGTTTTATGCGGAAACTTTCCTGCACAATGATAGGCCCCTCGTCCAGGTGCATGCTTACAAAGTGTGCCGTGACGCCGGAGATTTTCACACCATGCTCGTAAGCCTGCCGATACGGCTGAGGCCCGGGAAAACTCGGCAGTAGCGACGGATGAATATTGATAATTTTGTTTTTGAAACGCCAAACAAAGTTCGGCGATAGAATTTTCATGAAACGTGCCAGCACAACAAAATCCACCTCGGCCTTCTCAATAATCTTCAAGACCTTCTCCTCCGCCTTAGCCCGATTTGTCCATGACACATGATGGAATGACAGCCCAGCCTTTTTGGCCTTGTCCTCCAAGTCACGGTGGTTTCCGATAACGCAGCCTATGTCCGCCTTGAGTGTACCGGTTTTTTTCGCTGAAAGGATGGCATCAAGACAATGCGGTTCCCTCGTGACCATCAACGCAATACGCTGCGGACGTTTAGGGTCGGTAAACCAACACTTAATCTCCATTCCTAGCTCACGGCCTAGTTCACGCAACCCTTGCCCAAACGACTTTTCATCAAACGAAGCTGTCTTCTTCCAACTGGCCTGAATGGTCATGCTGAACTGGCCACGTGTGACCTGCTCTTCCATCGCCTCAATGTTGGCGCGTGAGTCAAACAATAGGTTGGTGACTCGNGCCACAACACCGGTTTTGTCCCGACCGATGACAGTTATCGTCGCATAATGNCTCATTGNATTAGGCAAAACCGGTTTTAACGAAGATTAAAANGGAATACAGTCAAAAGTTCANTCNTNCGATCGACGATTTCGTACCAAGGCAACAAAGTCGTATGCCTCACGAACCCCAATGATCGCCGCAATCCCCCAGTAAACCAAAGCTGCCAACACAGCCGGAGCAAATACCTCTCCAATCTTAAGCCAGATCGTTTCGTTGCCCATTTCTTTCATCCATACCGTATGCAAAAACCAGGCGATCGCCCCAGCAACGCCGGCCGCGATCAGCACGCCAATCAACGGCTTGACCAATGGCACAAATCGCCACTTGGGCATCTTCCGTTTCAGCGCATACGAAAGCAGCGCCACATTAACGATCGAACTCATCACATTGGCGACGCCAAGTGCTCCTGCTTGGCTCCCTTTTGGAAATGTGAAAATCAAAGGCAACACACAGATCAGATTCAAGCCAAGGCAAACAGCGCTGATTTGCATCGGAACCTTAGTATCTCCCATCGCATAAAACGCACGGGCCAACACGTTCACCGCAGAATATGTCAAAAGACCCGGAGCGAGGCACATCAGCGCAAAACTAGCGCGCTTAGTGGAATCAGCAGTAAACTCACCGCGCTCGAACAACAACCGCACCATCGGCTCGGCCAANACAATCAACATCGTCGCCGCAATGGCATTCACGAAAAACAGATAGCCTAACCCACGTTGTAAGTTCTCACGAAATTCCNGNTATTTTTTCTCTGCAGCCAAGCCAGCCAAAGTCGGCANGAGGAAAGTCGCCAAGGACACTCCGAACACTCCTTGCGGCAATTCCATCAACCGAATCGCATACTCAAATGACGCTACAATTTTGGAGCCAGTTGAACGCTCGATCCAAAACGCCAGCGTCTGCGTGATGATAATGTTGAATTGAAATGCCGCCACACCGATGGTCGCCGGTATCATCTTACGCACCACCTCTCGCACGGAATCGTTGCGCCAGGGTGTCACCCAGCGTGGTCGATACCCCTCACGCATCAGGTATGGCAATTGAAATCCGGCCTGCGCCACACCAGCCACCAAGACACCAAATGCTAGAGCGAAAACCTGCTCCCCAAGATCCTCTCCCCACCGAGGCGCGGCGAGTAACACCGTGGCAATCATCACCACATTGAGCAAAGTCGCCCCCATGGCAGGTATGAAAAAGTAGCCACGCGAATTGAGCATCCCCATCAATACCGCAGCTAGGCAGACCAGCAGCATATAAGGGAATACCACCCGCAGCAGTTCTAGCATAAGCCGTGTGTGAATGTTTAGTTCCGCCCACATCAGCGTCAGCGATATGCCAAGAATCACCAAACCCACAACCAACGCTGAGACAACCACAAGTGCTGAGACAACCGCATTGGCCATATGCCACATCGCCTTTTCGCCCTCCGTTTTCTCCTTGTGCTTGAACAAAGGGATGAACGCCGCCGTAAGCGCTCCCTCACCCAGCAGACGGCGGAACAGGTTTGGAATCTGGAAGGCATAGACGAAGGCGCTGGCAATCGGACCATCCCCCATGAACCGCGCATACACCATCACACGCACCATGCCGAGCAGCCGGCTGAGCATCGTGGCCCCAGCCATCGCACCGGAGGATTTTAGCATCTCAGACAACGCGCGGCAGGCTAGGGACAAAGCCAGCCGGAGTCGAGTGGCCAAACCTGTAGAACTGCCCGTTTTTGAACAGGCTGCAAAATAATCTTCTTCTTTGGTGGCAAAAGCCAATCATCCGCTTAGCCAAATGTCTACAGATAACATTCATATATCCTTTTAGATAAATAGGTTATGAATTCAATTATGATCTTTGGCATAATACTTGCACCATTTTACCTAGCAGAGGGCTTTTGGCGACGCCAATACTTGCTCAATCACAAACCGAGATTATTGACTATTTGTTATGAAAAAAATCGAAGCCATTATTAAACCGTTTAAGCTGGAAGAAGTCCGAGACGCACTATCAGAAGTCGGCGTGGAAGGCATGACCGTATCCGAAGTCAAGGGGTTCGGCCGGCAAAAGGGCCACACCGAGATTTACCGGGGCAGCGAATACACCGTCGACTTCCTACCAAAGATCAAGCTGGAGCTAGTCGTTCCAGATGAGAACGCCGAGTCCTGCCTCGGCGCCATCACAAAGGCTGCCAACACCGGGAAGATTGGCGACGGAAAACTATTCGTCACCAATGTAGATGAGGCAATTCGGATTCGAACAGAAGAAAAGGGTAACGAGGCGCTCTAGAACACTTACCCGAGATTCTTGGTTCTTTGGNCNAAGCGCCTGACCTAGGTCAATCATATCGGAGTGTAACCTTATTGCTGGAGACCTTGATACTTTTAATTTTTACCGCCGCACCACTTAACCTATAGAATCTGGCTTGCCCCGCTTGACCAAGCGTAACTGTGCGGTTTGTCTCATCTATAGTGGCCGTTGTATCGGTATTGTAGGGGCCATTTACAGCTAAGCTGGACTGTAACTCTAATCTGGCCTTCTCGTACTTAACGAACACAAGATAATTTTGGATAAGATATAAATCCTCTGGATCAGTGGTATGCTGTGTCAGACGCAAAGTCGCTTTTCCTCCTAANNTCACAATGACAGGCTCTTTGCCTGNCTCGTNGGTNAATAACACATTACGAAATTCGACTCCNGAATTACTACCAAGGAAACTCCCAAGTATTTCTGTAGNTTGCTCATAATCGTTGCTGGCACTTGTCACGAGNTCCAATGTACTCTTTGCCTCTTCTATATCAAACTGNGCTTGGCGCAAATAAACGAGATATTCACCTTCTGGATAATTGCGAGTNTAATTTAACCATTCTGTTTCCTCAATATCTGCGACCCCAAAATCATAGATNCCTTTTTGGGCACCACCTGCATCAATAAATTTCTGCCTAGCCAAATCAAGAGCCGGTGCAGTCGCCACGCCATCTTCAGGGCGATACCGATGAGTTGCCGGCACCCTCGTCTCATCCGTATCGAAGTAATCAATTTCCAATTCACCCACCTGACCTAAGTAGGAATCTTCTACCCAATTGGCATCTCCATTCTCATCAAACTCAGGAATAATCTTCGGATCATCGATGAATTCACCATAATCTTCATCCATGAAATTATAGTCCTCAACTTCAACTACAAAACTATTTAGGTTAAACGTGTCAAAGTACAAATCTCGAACATCAGTCTCCCCGTCTGCATCCGATGCTTTGATCACCGCATGATAATTTTGCCCGGCCCGAAGAACTCCGAGTGACACTTCCCGTGCCGAAGCTGTTCCTGATACACTTAATCCATTGGCTGTTGTATATTCCGTTCCGTTCAAAGAAACTAAAATATCATTTGGTTCAACACCAATATCGTCATTCACTATAAAAGTTATCTTGGTGTTAGCAGGCAAAAACATGCTANTATTTGGTGGAGAGACTGATGCGATATTAGGTGGTTGGTTCTTGCTATCAGCACCGAAAACAGATGCGTGAGCATTATCCAAAGTCACTTTGGACGCTGGCAATGAGCCGCTGGTGTCATTGTGATAAAGTAGGAGCACAAAATTGCCTTGTTTGCCGATAAAACTCGGTGCAGGGGAATCACTGCCAGTATCCAGTTCATCCGCCTGATCGGTATCAGTCACGGTTTCCTCAAATAAAACCTTAAAATCATTGTCGAGATCCAAAACCTTGGTGGTCACTTCCACAGATTTTCCTACACCAGTCATGCTTAAAACAAGTCTGATGTTTTCTTCACGCTCAATCCACTCCCCCTCAGTGATATCATAAAAGTATTTGTTCAAGCCCTTGGCTAGTAAAACATCATTGATATCCTTTGCCACACTATATCCCGTTAGTGTGCTTACTGGATAATCCTTCGGAATAAAACTAAGCACAGCGAATGAATCCGGCTGGTTTGCTTCAATAAGATCAACAGAAAACTCAACAGTAGAGCCATCTTCAATGGTAAAGGTCTTCGCCTCATAAGTTGCTGCCACAAAAAACGGCTGACCCGTGGGTTGTTGCATACTAATGGATAACTGACCTTCTTCTTCTTTCAAAACACCATTACCGCTACCGAAATCAAATTTTTTCCAGCCTTTAACATTGTTGTCATCAAAATCATCCACTGTTGCAGCCTCGTATTGAAATACCTTTGCATTATCCAATGTTACGGTAGACGCTGGCAATGAGCCGCTTGTATCATTGTGATATAGTAATACGACAAAATTACCTGGTTTCCCCATGAAGGGACCGGCAGGAGAATCTGTTCCTGTTTGAAAATCATCCGCGCCTGGTGTATCAATAGACGTTTGCTCAAATAACACCTCATTGTTGTTCAGTATATCAAGAACCTTAACCGTCATAACAACATTCTCGCCTTTGCCTGTCATGGAAATACTCAATGTGAGATTCTCTGATGTTTCTGTCCAATCACCTTCCGTGATGTCATAGAAGAATTTGTTCAATCCTTTCGCTAGAATAACGTCTCCATTATCCTTGACCGCTGAGTAACCTGACAGCTGGCTTACTGAGGTTTCGGTAGGAATAAAACCTACCGCTGCATAAGCTTCAGGCTGGTTGGCTTCAATTAAATCAATCCTAAATTCCAATGTCACACCATCCTCTATGGTGTAAGTGCGGGATCCATATGTCGCTGCCACAAAAAACGGTTGGCCAGTCGGTTTATGCATGCCTATTGTCAATTCACCGTTCTCCTCCTTCAGGAAGCCGTTGCCAGTACCGAAATCAAACTTTTCCCAACTACTGACTTTATCATCTTCAAAATCATCTATTAACTCAGCCATGAGAGATTGGTTGAAGTTACAACAAAAAGCCATTAAGGCAACGGCCTTGATTCTATTAAAGATGATATTTCGGGTTTTCATAGTTTTGGTCAGTTCGGTAAGCCGATACTCAACGATTTATTAAACAGGTCAACTCCTAAATAAACACTTTAATTCCATGGCCAGACGAAGATAATTGTGACAATCTAAGCCAAGAGCTCAACCTGTTTTCTTATCAATTAATATAATGAAAAAGGGCAATCTAAATCGCCGCCGATTCCTCCAACACTCCGCTGCTGGCCTTGCCGCCGCTGGCCTGATCAATCGCAATTCGCTCCGAGCTGCTAACCGCGCTAACAATCGGCTGCGGGTCGGCGTTATGGGGTTAGGCCGAGGCATGGCCCATGTAAAAAATTTCCTTAAACTCTCCAATGTCGAAGTGACCTATGTGTGCGACGTCGATGACCATCGAACCGCCAACGGCCTATCGGTCGTCACAAAGAGCCAAGCGGCAGCCTGCCGTGGCATCACCGACCTGCGACGTATGCTTGAAGATCCAAGCCTTGACGCTATTTCAATCGCTGCGCCCAATTTCTGGCAAGCACCGGCAACCATCCTCGGCTGTCAGGCCGCCAAGCACGTCTATGTCGAGAACCCCGGCAGCCACAATGCTGCCGAGGCAGAACTGATGGTCGCCGCTGCACGTCAGCACAAACGCCAAGTGCAGATGGGCAACCAACGCCGCAGCTTTTCGCTAATCATCGAAGCAATGCAGCGACTACGCGAAGGCATCATTGGCAAGGTACTCTCCTGCCGTACGTTCTACACGAGCAGCCGAGGCTCGATCGGTAAGGGAAAGCCAGTCCCGGTTCCGAACCACCTAAACTATAACCTGTGGCAAGGGCCCGCACCTGAACGTCCGTACAAAGACAATCTCATCCCGTACAACTGGCACTGGCACTGGCACTACGGTGGCGGCGAGATGGCCAACAACGGCGTTCACGCGCTCGACCTCGCCCGCTGGGGACTGGGTGTCGACCTCCCCAAGCGTGTCATTTACGGCGGTGGCCGCTACCACTTTGACGATGATCAGGAAACGCCCGACACTGGCATGGCTTCGTTTGATTTTGATCAATGCACCACAATGTGGGACCAGAGCAGTTGCAACCGGCGTCGAAGTGAGACACCGCCATTTGTCTCGTTCTATGGTGAAGGAGGTGTCCTCTCCATGAATACTGGAAACAACTACATATTATATGACCTAGACGGAAAGGAAATGGAGCGCAAAAGCCTTCCTACCAGCGATGCGCCGCATTTTGCCAACTTCATCAATGCCATTCGCAACGGTGAAAAACTCAACTCAGAAATAGGCGACGCGCAGGTTAGCACACTACTTTGCCATCTGGCCAACATGGCCTGGCGGACAAGCGGGGCTGTGGACTT